>NZ_QTMW01000084.1:0-7963 GCF_003604005.1 Bacteroides sp. OF03-11BH
TTCTTAGAGGGGAAAGCTCCCGTAAGGGGGCTGACCTACTCGACTCGTCCGGCGACCCCGACACGAGCAAGACAGCCGCCTCATGGTTCGGGGCTTGTATCTTCCTGATTGTCGCTGCGACTATCCTGCGCTCATTCTTCCTTTAATAAACAATGTATGGCTGAATACCCGATAAACAAGGGTATCGGCCGTCCGGTCGAGTTCAAGGGTTTGAAGGCTCAGTACCTCTTCATCTTCTGCGGAGGTCTGCTGGCTCTCTTCGTCCTGTTCGTCATCCTCTATATGGTCGGCATCGACCAGTGGATATGTATCGGCTTCGGCGCGGCATCGTCTTCCGTCCTCGTATGGCAGACCTTCGCGCTGAACGCCCGGTACGGCGAACACGGGCTGATGAAATTGGGAGCGGCAAGGAGCCATCCCCGATACCTTATCAACCGACGGCGGATCACCCGATTACTCAAACGGCAACGAAAGGAAGAAACGACATGAGAAATACATCCAAAATGACAACACTGGAAAACAAGTTCCCGCTGCTGTCGGTGGAGCATGGCTGCATCATTTCCAAAGACGCCGACATCACGGTGGCTTTCGAGGTGGAACTGCCGGAGCTTTATACCGTGACAGGCGCGGAGTACGAGGCAATACACGGCTGCTGGTGCAAGGCTATCAAGGTGCTGCCGGACTTCTGCGTCGTGCATAAGCAGGACTGGTTCATCAAGGAACGCTACAAGCCGGAACTGCAAAAGGATGACATGAGCTTTTTGAGCCGCTCCTTTGAACGACACTTCAACGAGCGTCCGTACCTGAAACACTCCTGCTATCTCTACCTGACCAAGACGACGAAGGAACGTAACCGGATGCAGAGCAACTTCAGTACGCTGTGCCGGGGACATATCATCCCGAAGGAGCTGGACAGGGAAACCGCCGGGAAGTTCATGGAAGCCGCCGAACAGTTCGAGCGCATCATGAACGACAGCGGCTTTGTCAGGCTGCGCCGCCTCTCCACCGACGAGCTTGTCGGGACGGAGAAGTCCGCTGGGCTGATAGAGCGTTACTTCTCGCTCATGCCCGAAGGCGACACGGCCTTGCAAGACATCGACCTCTCGGCAAGGGAAATGCGCATCGGTGACAACCGCCTGTGCCTGCACACCCTCTCCAACGCGGAGGATATGCCCGGAAAGGTGGCTACCGACATCCGCTACGAGAAACTCTCCACCGACCGTTCGGACTGCCGCCTCTCCTTCGCCTCCCCCGTGGGGCTGCTGCTTTCCTGTAACCACATCTACAACCAGTATGTGATTATCGACAACAGCGAGGAAAATTTGCAGAAATTCGAGAAGTCCGCGAGGAATATGCAGTCGCTCTCCCGATACAGCCGGAGCAACAGCATCAACCGCGAGTGGATAGACCAGTACCTGAACGAAGCCCATTCCTACGGGCTGACCTCGGTACGGGCTCACTTCAATGTCATGGCATGGAGCGATGACGCGGAGGAACTGAAGCATATCAAGAACGACGTAGGCAGCCAGCTTGCCAGCATGGAGTGCGTCCCCCGCCACAACACTATCGACTGCCCGACGCTCTACTGGGCGGCGATGCCCGGCAACGCGGCGGACTTCCCGGCGGAAGAGAGTTTCCACACCTTCATTGAGCAGGCGGTGTGTCTCTTCACGGAGGAAACCAACTACCGCAGCTCATTATCGCCCTTCGGCATCAAGATGGTGGACAGGCTTACGGGAAAACCGTTGCACCTCGACATCAGCGACCTGCCGATGAAGCGGGGCATCACGACCAACCGCAACAAGTTCGTGTTGGGTCCTTCGGGCAGTGGCAAGTCGTTTTTCATGAACCACCTCGTGAGGCAATACTACGAGCAAGGTACGCACGTGGTATTAGTGGACACGGGAAACTCCTATCAGGGCTTGTGCGAGATGATCCGGCGCAAGACAAACGGGGCGGATGGCGTGTATTTCACCTACACGGAGGAGAAACCGATTTCGTTCAACCCGTTCTACACCGATGATTACGTGTTCGACGTGGAGAAGAAGGACAGCATCAAGACATTGCTGCTGACGCTCTGGAAGTCGGAGGATGACAAAGTGACGAAGACGGAAAGCGGCGAACTGGGCAGTGCGGTGAACGCCTACATCGAGCGTATCAGGGCTGACCGGAGCATCGTTCCCTCGTTCAACACCTTCTACGAGTATATGCGCGACGACTACCGCCGCGAACTGGCGGAACGTGAGATAAAGGTGGAGAAGTCCGACTTCAACATCGACAATATGCTCACCACCATGCGGCAGTATTACCGGGACGGACGCTACGACTTCCTGCTCAACTCCACGGAGAACATCGACCTGCTCGGCAAGCGGTTCATCGTCTTCGAGATTGACAGTATTAAGGAGAATCGCGAGCTTTTCCCGGTCGTGACCATCATCATCATGGAAGCCTTCATCAACAAGATGCGCCGTCTGAAAGGCGTAAGGAAACAACTGATTGTGGAAGAGGCTTGGAAGGCGTTGTCTTCGGCGAACATGGCTGAATACCTGCGCTATATGTACAAGACCGTGCGCAAGTATTACGGGGAGGCAATCGTGGTGACGCAGGAGGTGGACGACATCATTTCCTCGCCCGTGGTCAAGGAAAGCATCATCAACAACTCCGATTGCAAAATCCTTCTCGACCAGCGGAAGTACATGAACAAGTTTGATGCCATACAGTCCCTGTTGGGTCTGACGGAGAAGGAGAAGTCGCAGATACTCTCCATCAACATGGCGAACAACCCGTCAAGGCTCTACAAGGAAGTGTGGATAGGACTGGGCGGCACGCAGTCGGCGGTCTATGCCACCGAAGTTAGTGCTGAAGAGTATCTGGCGTACACCACCGAAGAAACGGAAAAAGTAGAGGTGTACCGTCTGGCGGAGCAGCTGGGCGGCGACATTGAAGCCGCCATCCGGCAGCTTGCCGAAAGACGGAGAAACAAGGAATAGGCAATAAGTAAAAACAGATTCATCAACTAAAAAAGAAAATGCGTATGAGTATATCAAGAACGAAAATGCTGCAAGTCAGCAAGTGTTTAATCGGGCTGGCGGTCATGGTGTTGCAATCCTGCGATGTAGCGGACAACCGCCGTGACCTGCTTTGCGGAAACTGGGAAAGCGTAGAGGGCAAGCCCGACGTGCTTATCTACAAGGAGGGCGAAGCCTATAAGGTGACGGTGTTCAAGCGTAGCGGGCTGCGCCGCAAACTGAAGCCGGAAACCTATCTCTTGCAGGAAGAGAACGGCAACCTGTTCATGAACACCGGCTTCCGTATCGACGTGTCCTACAACGAAGCAACGGACATCCTGACCTTCTCGCCCAACGGGGACTATGTGCGCGTGAACCCGAAACCGGACCATCCGATAGGCAAGCAATAAATAATGAAATCCACTAAAATCCAAAGTAACATGAGAACAAGAATAACACTTATTATCTGCCTGTGCCTGTTTGCAGTCGGCAGGGCAAGCGCACAGTGGGCGGTGATAGACCCGTCCAACATCGCGCAGAGCATCGTGAACACCTCGAAGAACGTGGTACACACTTCCACGACCGCCCAGAATATGATAAAAAATTTTCAAGAGACCGTGAAGATTTACGAGCAGGGCAAGAAGTATTACGACGCACTCAAATCCGTGAACAATCTGGTAAAGGACGCCCGGAAGGTGCAGCAGACCATTCTGATGGTGGGTGACATCACCGACACCTATGTGACCAGTTTCCAGAAGATGATGCGTGACGACAACTTCACGGTGGAGGAACTGGGAGCCATCGCCTTTGGCTACACCAAGCTGTTGGAGGAATCCAACGACGTGCTGACGGAACTGAAGAACGTGGTGAACATCACCACGCTCTCCATGACGGACAAGGAGCGCATGGATGTGGTGGAACGCTGTTACTCCAAGATGAAGCGTTACCGCAACCTCGTGAGCTACTACACCAACAAGAACATCAGCGTGAGCTACCTGCGGGCAAAAAAGAAGAACGACCTCGACCGCATCATGGGGCTGTACGGGAACATGAACGAAAGATACTGGTAGCCTATGAATTTCGACAACCTTCACCAGATTCTGCGCTCGCTCTATGAGCAGATGATGCCGCTATGCGGGGACATGGCGGGTGTGGCGAAAGGCATTGCCGGGCTGGGCGCGCTGTTCTACGTCGCCTACCGGGTGTGGCAGTCGCTGGCGAGAGCCGAACCGATAGACGTGTTCCCTATGCTCCGCCCCTTTGCGATAGGCTTGTGCATCATGTTCTTTCCGACGGTGGTATTAGGTACGATAAACAGCATCATGTCGCCCGTCGTGCAGGGTACGGCAAAGATGCTGGAGGCGGAAACGCTGGACATGAACCGATACCGTGAGCAGAAGGATAAACTGGAATACGAGGCGATGATGCGTAATCCCGAAACCGCCTACCTCGTGTCGAACGAGGAGTTTGACAAACAGTTGGAGGAACTGGGCTGGTCGCCCGGCGACATGGTGACGATGGCGGGGATGTATATCGAGCGCGGGATGTACAACATGAAGAAGGGCATCCGCGACTTCTTCCGCGAGATATTGGAACTGATGTTCCAAGCCGCCGCACTCGTGATAGACACCATCCGCACGTTCTTCCTCGTGGTGCTGGCGATACTCGGTCCGATAGCCTTCGCCATATCGGTATGGGACGGCTTCCAAAGCACGCTCACGCAATGGATATGCCGCTACATACAGGTCTATCTGTGGCTGCCCGTGTCGGATATGTTCAGCACCATACTGGCGAAAATCCAAGTGCTGATGCTGCAAAGCGACATCGAACGGATGCAGGCTGACCCGAACTTTTCGCTGGATTCGAGCGACGGGGTGTATATCGTCTTCATGATAATCGGCATCATCGGTTACTTCACCATCCCGACGGTGGCAGGCTGGATTATCCAAGCCGGAGGCATGGGAAGCTACGGTCGCAACGTGAACCAGACGGCAGGACGAGCCGGAAGCATGGCGGGCAGCGTGGCGGGTGCAGCCGCAGGAAACGTGGTCGGACGTGCCGGGAAACTGCTGAAATAATCAACTGACAATTAAAAACGAATAAACAACAATGGAATTTAAGTCACTCAAAAACATCGAATCATCGTTCAGGCAGATACGCCTGTTCGGTATCGTCTTCCTCTCGCTGTGCGCCGTGATAACGGTATGGAGCGTGTGGAGTTCCTACCGCTTCGCTGAGCGACAACGGGAAAAGATTTACGTGCTGGACAACGGCAAGTCGCTGATGCTGGCTCTGTCGCAGGACTTGTCGCAGAACCGTCCGGCGGAGGCAAGGGAACACGTGCGCCGCTTCCACGAGCTGTTCTTCACGCTCTCGCCCGAAAAGAGCGCGATAGAGCATAATGTGAAACGCGCCCTGCTATTAGCGGACAAAAGCGTGTACAACTACTATTCGGACTTCGCCGAGAAGGGGTACTACAACCGTATCATCGCCGGGAATATCAACCAAGTGCTGAAGGTGGACAGCGTGGTATGCGATTTCAACGGCTATCCCTACCGTGCCGTGACCTACGCCACGCAGAAGATCATCAGACAAAGCAGCCTCACCGAGCGCAGCCTCGTGCCGACGTGCCGCCTCTTGAACTCGTCCCGTTCGGACGACAATCCCAACGGGTTCACCATCGAGGGATTCACCATCATCGAGAACAAGGATTTACAAACCATCAAAAGGTAACGGACATGAAGAAAATCAGGAAATCATTTTGGCGTGCGTACTGGAAACTCCACGACAAAAAGAAAATGCTGGTGGCAAGGCTCAAAGGCTATCTGGACGGTTTGCCTCCGAAGACACGCAAACGCATCGTGCTGACGATGCTCGCCGCCTTCACGGTGCTTGCCCTCTACACCTTCGGAAAAGCCGTCTATGACATCGGCAGGAATGACGGCAGCCGTATGGTGACAGACCATGCCGGACAAGTGGAACTGTCCGTAAAGCCGGACAACAATCATAATGTAATACCTTATTTATATGGAACAGACGAAGAATGAACCTAAAAACGAGAACAAGGCGGCTCCCGACAACGGGAAACCGAAGAACCAACGCCAAGCCGAGAGCCATCAAGCCTGCTTGAATGGCCAAGGCGCGAAGGAGGAAGGCAAAGCCAAGGAGCGCAAGCCGCTGACCGAAGCCCAAAGGCTGAAACGTCAGAAAATGATAGTGTTGCCCGCTATGGTGCTGGTATTCATCGGGGCGATGTGGCTGATATTCGCCCCGTCTTCCGACAAGGAGCAGCAACCGGGGACGGGAGGTTACAACATCGAAATGCCCGACGCGGACAAGACGAACCGCCAGATCATCGGCGACAAGGCGAAAGCCTACGAGCAGGGGGCGATGGAAGAACGGCAGGAGAACCGCAGCCGTGCCATGCAGGAACTGGGCGATATGTTCGACCGCGAGGTGGCGGAAACGGACGGCGGCAGGGACTTCGACCTTGCTAATCCCGGAAATGCGGAAGAAGCAACATCAACATCATCCGCTCCGAAAACCATCCAATCATCCGCAGCCGCCTACCGCGACCTCAATGCCACGCTCGGCAACTTCTACGAGCAGCCGAAGAACGACAACGCGGAAATGGATGAACTGTTGGAGCGCATCGCCTCGCTGGAATCGAAACTGGAGAGCGAGAAAGACAAGGCGTCCGCTATGGATGACCAAGTGGCACTCATGGAGAAGTCTTACGAGTTGGCGGCGAAGTACATGGGCGGACAGAACGGCACACAGCCACCTGTCGGACAGGCGGCTGAGCCTTACCCCGTGCAGAAAGCCGGAAAGAACACGGCTGCACCTGTCAGGCAGGTGACGCATCAGGTGGTATCCTCGCTCTCACAGCCGATGAGCAACGCCGAGTTTGTCGCCTCATTCTCGCAGGAGCGTAACCGCAGTTTCAATACGGCGGTGGGCGTCACGACCGTATCAGACAAGAACACCATATCGGCGTGTGTCTATGGGGCGCAGAGCGTGACCGACGGGCAAGCTGTCAAACTCCGGCTGCTGGAGCCGATGGAGGTAGCGGACAAAATCATCCCCCGCAATGCGGTGGTGGTAGGCACAGCAAAGATTCAGGGCGAACGGCTTGACATAGGAATCACGTCGTTGGAATATGACGGCACTATCATTCCGGTGGAGCTGGCGGTGTATGACACGGACGGGCAACCCGGTATCTTTATTCCCAACTCGATGGAAATGAATGCCGTCAGGGAGGTTGCCGCCAACATGGGCGGCTCGCTGGGCAGCAGCATCAATATCTCCACCAACGCAGGGGCGCAGCTTGCCTCCGATTTTGGCAAGGGGCTGATACAAGGCACAAGCCAGTATATCGCCAAGAAGATGCGTACCGTCAAGGTGCATCTGAAAGCCGGGTATAAGGTAATGCTCTATCAGGACAGGAATTGAAAACAGAAAAAGTAACAACAATCCAATTTTTATTTACCACTAAAATCCAAAGTAATGAGAAAAGTAATCATCATGTTTGCCCTCGCTATGGGCATCGTAACTGCCAACGCGCAGGAGAACGTAACCGTTGGAAAGGACAACGGAAGTGAACAACCGACCTTGACAAAGGAGGTCTATCCGCAGAAGGAGGCGGACGGCGACCTGTATCACGGGCTGACAAAGAAGCTGACCTTTGACCGCATGGTCCCTCCGCACGGCTTGGAAGTGACCTACGACAAGACCGTCCACGTCATTTTCCCCTCGGAGGTTCGTTACGTCGATTTAGGTTCGCCCGTCCTGATTGCGGGCAAAGCCGACGGAGCGGAGAACGTCATCCGCGTGAAGGCTACCGTGAGGAACTTCCCGAACGAAACCAATATGTCCGTGATAACAGAGGACGGGAGTTTCTATACCTTCAGTGCGCCCATAATAGGGGCTTGATAATAATCACTTTGGCAAGTGAT
>NZ_QTMW01000085.1:0-7855 GCF_003604005.1 Bacteroides sp. OF03-11BH
CAACCAAACCTCAAAGTGTAAAAGGTGCATTTCTTCGAATGCTTACAACTTTTGGGGTGCAATTCATTGTAATGAGGGTGATTTTATGAACTTAAGGCCTGTTTGATAGCCTCTATTCTATATTTTTATAGTTATCTATTCATAAATACTTACTCACTTTTGGGTTCGTAAACATTAAATTCTGTAACATCCGTACGACCGTTTGTAGAGATAGTAATAATCTGATATTTCAGATATCGCGTAGTAATAGGAGAAATGAACGTAATATTCTGTGTACCACCGGAGATTGCTAATGAACTCAATGATTTCCATGTCGTACCATTTTCAGACTGTAATATTTCCACTTCTCTAGGAGCATACATTGGTCCAATGATTCGTTTTGATACCTGTTAAAACCTTAGCTTCTCCTAAATCAACAGTAAACCAGAATCCTTTATTATTTAGAGCAACGTCAGTTCCAGTCTTGCCATCGATTAAATTATTGGGTGCGCCTTCTACTCCTTCTTCTACATTAATAATCCAGCCGGCGCGATTACTGATAAGTTGGCTATTACTAGGAATACCGCTTTTTAGATTACAATAGGCAGCTTTATTAATAATGACAGGCAATGTACTTAAACTACTGCTAATAACAGTGTTCTTATCATTGGTAGTTACATTACTGATTGAGACACTGAAAGAGAAACTTGTTTTTTCCATGATACTGGCAAATATCGTCGGATCAACCGTCGCAGTGATTTCTTCAGAAGTCATCTGTCCTTCTTTGAGAGTAACCTGTGAGGAACTTAAAACGATCTGGCTTGCATCAAGCCCTTCTGTTTCACTTTTTGCACTTAATGCGATAACCATATCTGTAGAGACTGCTTTCTGTGTTTTTACAGTAAAAGCCATCTTAATTTCATCTCCTCCGATTCCATTCGCATCATGAGTCAGATTGAACTTTTTTACATTCCCCGATAAATAGTCATTTCTCTGTAGAGACACATACGTAGCATTCCACTCGTTAAAAACGTCTTCATCATCGCTACAGGACGAAATGAACGGGACAAACAAGCCGAGTAGAGTTGCTATTGATAGTGATTGAAATATATTTTTCATATGTACATACGATTAAATTATTACTATTTCCATTCGGTAGATTTATCTGTAGATAAAATACCGTCAATCCAGGTAGGAGTAGCAGAAGTAGTCAAAGTATGACCTTTGCCGGTTGCATCTTCGAATACATTGCCTTGTCCTTCATTGAATCGCCAATAGGCTTCCAAACCCACAGATTTTGGGCTAACTTGAGTCATGTTATTTTGAATTTGAGAAGCGGAACGAACTACAGACCAAATACGTGCTTCACTCATCAAAATTTTACAGTTTCCCCATCTACTATAAGAATCATCACCTAAGCAGAACCAATTTACATCAGAGAAAGTTGTTGCTCCTGTTGGTATACTCAACACACCCGAATCAACTCCGTTTATGTAAAGTCGATAGTTGGAACCATCACAGACCAATGCTAAATGTTGCCATTCGTTTGGCTTGAAAGAATTACTTGGATTCAAATAAAGCCGGTTACGTCCTACAATCTGTACTAATGAATGTGCCTTATAATTTTCATTGTCACTTTGAGGATCCTCAAAACGTAAAAGGATGAAGTTTGCATCATCTCCTCCGTTCTTAAATACTGCACGGTCACGGTCAGCTGTGTTGGCTACCTGAAAACGAACCTCTATCGTATATTGTGAATACGTTTCGGGAGATTCTGTGAATTTATTAGCTTTTAAACTAGGAGCGCCAACAAACATTGGAGCTGAAAATTCGATAATACTTTCTGCCAAAATAACAAAGGTTCCGGTATTTTCCATCGGTGAAATACTTCCATCTTGCAATACTAGTTTTACAGGCAGTGCATATGATTCTCCCGATTTCATCATTTCCTGACTGAAAGCTTTCAAAGCGATGGAGAGGGCATCGGCTGCATATTGTCCTGCTTTTACAGTAATCGTTTCCGGCAACGTATAATAATCTTTGGGCAACATTATATATCCGGTTCCATTAATATGGTTATAAGTGTCCAGTACTGATTGATCTGTAACCAATTTATAATGATTGTCTGTAGAAGAAAGATTACTAAGATGCACATTTAGGGTAGTAAAACTTTCTCCAGTAGCCTGTACGGTCACTTTTTGACTTGTACTGGAAAGAGCTTCTTCAATATAAGCATGTGTATTTAAAGTATCGTATTTTGCATCTCCACAACTTACTATACTTCCTAAGCCTGTTATGACTGCGGAGAAGCATAAAATTTTTATATAATTCATACGTTTCATAGTTTACATTAATTTTTAAGTAATGAATGTGATGACGGGTTCATAATTTGAATAGCACGGCGTATATTTTTATATTCTGGTGAAGTACCATACTCTGCTTCCATATGATAGGTTCCTGCACCACCTTTACGGAATCCGTTACTTGGTTGCCAGCGTGCCATTCCTTCGAGAGATTTCATTTTGTTACCATAACGATCAGTGTAATCATATCCACCGTCCATAGCAGCATCAGTAGCCTCGAAATTCTCGGTCATGATGGTCATCTTCGTGATTTGTTCTTCAGACATGACACTGCTATACGTCTGAACAAGTCCTGCACCTGCTACGCCGCCTGTGATAAGACGTTTATCGAGTTTAGAATCACTGCCAGGACTACTATTATTGTAAGCCTGAATGATAAAATAGTCAAAATATAACCCGACTTCAGGTCTACCTGTTATGCTCTGTGGTTCGCCATCGATAACTAATAATTTACCTGTTCCTGATTTCGGACCGAAATATTTGCCTAGTTCATCAACAAATGCAAACATTCTATCGTCTTCGTCTACGATATTACCGGGGTTGCCGAAATTAGGTTCATAATCGATATCAAAGCCGTCGTAACCATATTTGTTTACTGTATCGGCAATGGCGCTTGCATATTTGCGAATGGATGCTTCTATTGCTTCCTTATTTGATTCATCGGAAGGCCATCCCCAAAAATCATTCACAGCTTCTTTTTCGGATGAAAATCCCATATTTTCCCAATTTTCACGAATATTCTGCGGAGTAATTTGATCGCCTACACTTCTGATAATAAAACACATGGTAAAACGAGTTCCTTTAACTTGTTGGCAAAATTGCAGATCTTTTTTTTGAGCTTCTGTAATGTTCGACCAATTTCCCCAAATAGAAACAATATCTACACTATCAGGAATACCGGCTAAAGAGCTTTTCATATAGGCACCTTCACCACTCCAGCCACCAAACCAGCCAAAGGCAACTTGGTGATCTGTCTGCTTATAGGCACGCAAGGCCGCATAATATTCATCCGATACGATCGATTCGGGAAAAGTTTTTGCTTCCGACTCCGTCCAGTCACTGCAACCGATCAATGAGGTCGTTGCCAGTGATATGAGTACAATGTATAATAAATAAATTTTCTTCATAAAAGTCCTTTTTATGCATTATATAAATTAGTTCTTTTTAGCCCACTTTAAGTCAGTAGCTTCGTTATCAGCACCGCCTAGTTCTGCTACTCCCAGATCATAATTGGCTTTATTGTTTTGTGCCTCTGTATAAGGGAAGCTTAGACGACGCATACCGCGTTGGCTACTCACTCCACAATCTGATAGATTGTCGATACAAGGATAAAGTTCCGGATAACCTGTACGGCGATATTCAGCCCATGCTTCCAATCCTAATGGATAATTGGCGATCCATTTTTGAGTAATGACACGTTGGAAATTTTTTCCATTTACGTTATCAGCCTCACTGTCATCCCACATCACACTCACTGTATTGGTAATTGTAGCAGTAGCATTTTGCACAGCATCACTTTCATGTGATACGACAGGAGCTTCGTCAATCTTCAAGTATTCAGTGGCTGAAACCTGATATTGTTCCATTGACAAATTAATACCATCTTCGTAATAGGCTTTTGCTGTTTTAGAACCGACATTCCAACCACGCAATTTTCCTTCTGCACGTAAAAAAGCCGTTTCTGCAGCGCAGAAAACCATTAATTTAGAGGTTGCCGTATATGCGGGAATAGAAAATCCTGCAGCGTCTGCCTTTTTAAAATCAGCATCTCCTGTACGCATACCTACATATTTATCTGTTTTCCCGGCAAGGGTAGACTTATTAAAGAACTTCGGCATACGTGGATCGCCATATGCATTCATATAATCTACAATATTTGCATTCACACGCAGATCACCCCAACTTACAGCTGCCAGTTGATATGGATTACTCTGTGTGCCACAAGAAAGCATAGCATTATCCGAATTACTTTCAATCAATCCTGCTTTATGTGTTACTGCTGCTTCAGCTGCCTCTTGAGCAATGCCAGGCCATGTTCCGCTGATTCGCATTGCAACACGTAAGCGCATTGAATTGGCTAGCTTAGCCCAACCTGAATAATTTCCATCAAAAACCGGATCATTGGCCCCCAATGGGGCATTGCCATTTGTTTCTACATAATAGTTGTACAAAACATCAGCTGCATTGGCTAAATCACTTAATATACTGGTATAGACCTGTTCCTGGGTATCATAAGATACATAGAAATTACCCTTCTTTACTTGGCTGTAAGGCATCGGTCCATAACAATCCGCAACGCGAAGCATCGTTATTGCACGTATCATACACGCAAAAGCATAATAATGTCCCGTAGAATTAGTTGCTTCCTGTATTTGGAAAAAGTTTCCATATATTTTTTCAAACGGAGTGTTCCAGGGGGTAGCATTCCAGGCATCACTCTGATTGAATGTGCTGAAGTTTGTACCACTCCATGTGTTAGAACAGCATAGATAGCCACCTAACTGTCCCACCATCTGATCTTGCATTTGAGAGTCATTCTGCTGAATATTCACAATTGTTTCAATCATAGACTTCATCAAAGTCGCAGGGTCTGCATCATGAATTTGATATTGATTCGTATTATACTCCTCAAATTTATCGGTACAACTTCCTGCCAGTAACAACAGAGCGGCACCGACTGTGATATTTCTTAAATATTTTCTCATAACATTAGCTTTTTCTTTTAGAATTGAACTTTCACATTAAAACCGAAGTTACGCAAGCTAGGTTGCATAAAGTAGTCTACATTCATATAATAGTTACTGGAGGTAGAGGCAGACAATTCCGGGTCAAATGGGGCTTTACAATAAATCATCCATAAATTACGTCCTACAATACCCAAAGTAACATTCGCCACATTTTTAAACCATCTTTTAGGAAGTGTATAGTTTAGACTCAATTCCTGCAAACGTACATTGGTTGCACTATATAGATAATAACGACCGTAGCCACCTTCACCCGTACCAATAGTCTGGTAATACTTTTGGGCGTTAACTTTACCGTTATTAATAGGTATACCACCATTATCACGAGCTGTTGCAGATGTCTCGGATACTCCATAATAATCTAAGATACCTTGAGTAGCCGAATAAGCTAATCCGCCTACGCGGGCTGATAATACAACTCCTAAATCAATTCCTTTATAAGTGAAATGATTGGTCCATCCGAGGTTGAAATCAGCATCCAGATTACCTACTTTTACCGGAGTGTTTGATGAAGTGATACCCAGATTACCATTCTGATCGACTTTTATATTACCGTTATTGTCTTTTGTCAGTTGGTTGTATACATAGATATCAGTCATGGAGCCTCCTTCTGTCAGGATGACGCGAGGAGCTACATTCTCTTTACCTAACCAACCCACATTCATTTCATCCATTTGGATAGCTTCTCCTGTCACGGGATTCACGCTGCCGCTTGCCAGTCGTTTCACCTTGTTACGGTTTAGAGTGAAGGTTGCATTAGAAGACCATCCGAATCCTGCCCATTTATCGTTGAACCCTAAAGCCAATTCAAGACCTTGGTTTTGCACGTTACCAGCTTGTACAATCGCTTGTTTATATCCGGAAGAAGAGGGAATATCTACCTTAAATGTTTGGTTCAGTGTGTTAGAACGATAGTAAGTTGCGTCTAAATTGAAACGGTTTCCCCAGAATTTCAAGTTCAAACCGATTTCCCAGGACTTAGTCTTTTCAGGTTTCATGTTGTCCATCGGGTAAACGGTCGGATTCGCCCAGTTATGTGTCTGGCTGTTGTATTCGTAACCCGGATTAGTAAGGAAACGATCGAAAGAAGAGGCTACCACTGTATATGAACCGCGTATTTTAGCATAAGAGATCACCTCGGGCAGTTTAACCATTTCTGATAATAAAGCCGATAAACCGACTGACGGATAAAAGAAAGATTTCTGTTTGGAGAATGCAAGTTTTGAATCCCAGTCATTACGTCCGGTTACGGTTAGATACAGTTGATTTTTCCAACTTAATTCAGCACTGGCAAAAATACTTTGAATTTCATCTTCATATCCGGTAGGATCCGGTTTATAGTTGGCAGAGAAATTAATATTGTTGATCTGGAAGAAGTTGGGGATAACCAGGTCACCTGCAATATATAACTGATCCATTGAAGTATGATATATGGAAGCACCAACATTGGCTGTTAAATGAAAAACACCAAATGTTTTATTTATATTAGCCAGGAAATCGGCATATAAAGAACGTTCCTGGCGCATGGCATCTTCAAAACCACCGCTTACACCACAGAATGTTGTTAATGTAGAAGCAGATTTTTCGTTTTTATTCCGGTAGTCGGAGTTGTCCAGATTGACGCGACCGACAACATTGAGCCAATCTGTAGCCTGCCATTTCAAAGAAGCGTTCATCATATAACGTTTCTTGTTGGAAGTACGGTTGATGCGATTTTGTATCCAATATGGATTTTGTAATGACAAACTTGCATCACCATAAGGCCAATATTGTTCCATATAGCCGTAGTTAGTATTATAACGTTCATACAAACGAATTTCGTCAAAGTTGTCTCCACGAGGGAATAGATACAGTGATGGGAGAGGGTTATAATACTGTCCTTGAGAAACCATGTTTTTGTTGTTCTGAACGATATATTGTGCACCGATATCCAGAGTAAGTTTATCATTCAGGAAATGGGTGGTATTACGTGCCGTAAAATTATAACGGTTATAGGAGTTATTCGGAAGAATTCCACCGGAGTTAGTTGTAGAAGCAGAAAGATAGGTCTGGTTTTTGGTATTTCCTGTAGATAATGCTACCGAATTGATAACATTGGATCCTGTTTCAAAGAAGTCAGATGGGTTATATCGACGGTTTGCCAATTCTCCCCAGCTGAATAATCCGGAACTTGTACCATAACGGTTCTGCATATCCGGCATAATATATGCTTTAGAGAAAGTAGTACTGTTGGATACTGTTATGGTCGTTTTCTCTGTTTGGCCTTTTTTAGTAGTAATTAAAACAACACCGTTTGCCGCAGCAGAACCATATAATGCTGCCGCAGAAGGACCGGTCATCATACTAATACTAGCAATATCATCAGGATTTAAGTCAGCAACAGCATCTGATCCTCCCATTTCTCCAAATAATCCTTCGCCACCGCTTTTTCCTGTATTAAAAATAGGTACACCATCAATTACATACAATGCATTGTTATCTTTAGTCAGAGATTTCATACCACGCATAACAACACGTGTGGCACCACCAGCACCGGTTGCACCACTATTAATTTGAACACCGGCAACCTTTCCTGATAATGAATTCATAAAATTGGCGTCCTTAACAGCTGTCAATTCATCACCTTTTACCTCTTGTACATTATAACTTAACGCCTTGGTTGCACGCTTGATACCTAATGCAGTAACAACAACTTCATCCAATACTTGTGTATCTTCTCCTAAGGTTATTTTAAGAGGTTGGGCATTGGCAAGCGTGATTGTTTGGGAG
>NZ_QTMW01000086.1:0-2262 GCF_003604005.1 Bacteroides sp. OF03-11BH
ACCAAACCTCAAAGTGTAAAAGGTGCATTTCTTCGAATGCTTACATTAAACGGGTTTGGGGCTTATGAATCTGAAATAATTTGGGACAAAATACATATTCCTTTAAAGAGATATTGATTATTTAGTTTTCTATACAATTCAATTGTATAAAATATCAATTTGCAAGAATATACAAGTGATAAATTAAGACCAGTCTAATGTTTTAAGTTGGTTATATTATAAAAAGAAACAAGATAAATTTTATTGTTATAAAGACAAGACATATTAAATGAAGAATCCTCCTAGAATAAATAATTGGTGATATTTATTTACTCTGATATATGTTTCTTATTAGCACATTAGCAGTTTTTAGTTATTATATACAATACCATATCACACACCATGACAAAGTTTAGAACTAATGGCAATTTTTCAGTATTTCTACAGTATATTCGTTTTATAAAATCATGAATTTACGTAGCTATATTTCAATATTTATTATTATTTATAAGATAATTGTTCAACAGTAGTAAAATAATGTACTTTGACTTTTGATAATTTATTATTTTGTGTAATTTTGATAGCAAATAACTAAAATGTAATATTATGTTAGCGAATGAGGTAATTTATATTGATATTGATGATTTTGTAAGTAATGTTGAAACACTAATAAATCAGGGTATAGCTGATATAAGAGAAAGTGGAAATCTATTTAAGGTTTATGGAACTTGGTATAGAATTTATTCAGATTATGTAAAATATCAAGGTATGAGAGTCAATCTTAAAAAGGGCATTGATGGGAATAATATAGATATTTCTCTTTATAGTGCTTGGACTGTTGGTGGTAAACTAAGTGAATCGAGAATTATGGTTGGTAAACTGTATGATAAACTGCATGAAATATACATATTTCATCAATTATTTAATAATACAAATGTTGTAAAATCACTGAAAAAATATACCAGTATAATCAAAAGATGCACATCGTTAGAGAAATTCTCTGATAACATATTTATACTGTGTTTTAATAATAATAAATATTGCTTTACTAAAAAGGAAAGATATAATTCTCTATGCAATAATATAGAGCAGTATGTTGAGGTAGATAAGTATGATAAACACACACCATCATTAGTTTATAAAAGTGACAATATAGATTCAATCCAATCATTGTATTCTATTCTTAATACGGTTTACTATATTAATAAAACAAAACAAGGTTATGGCATTGATTATACATTAGCCTGTGCTTTAGGTATAGCTGATAATTAGTCCCTCAATATACAATAAATAATAACGGATTCGAGGATGTAAGTTATTAATATTGAAGCTCCAGACCATAACAGGTTTTGGGGCTTTTTATGTATATCCCCAACTCAAAAATATAGGTACTTGAAATTCATACCCCCGACCCTTTTATTGAGGAAGTGTTTTTTATTTGGAGTTTATGCAGTGATAGAGTGAAATATTTGATTTGTCAGTGAGCGTATCAGATGTATATCGTGCATAAGCCCCTTCTATTACCCTATAGTCCCCTCACCAATCATTAGGAAAAATGAAAGGATAACATGAATTGCCATTCAGCCCACAAACCTTTTGAACTTCTGAAATGTGCGGACTTATCAACGATTTGTATATGTCTACATATAAAGATGCACAAAGGAAAGTGAATGAATAGTACTTCATGTCAAACCCTCATTTTGTCCTTAAATACACTATTTACTAATCTATTATTATGCGTATGGAGAATTTAAAGATTTTATTGACGTTTGGAATAATTCTAATTGTGCCAGTAGTCTTAATGCCACAGTTCTTTATTGGATTATTAATACTGATTGTGGCTTGCTTGGCTTTCAGACAGAGGAATTTCTAATATTAACTTAATAAATTACAGATTATGGAATCAACATTACAGATTATGCCAGTACAAAGAACTAGTAGAAACTTTGGTGAATATGCAGAAGAAGCGGTAATAATTGAAGAGCCAATTATTAAGCAGAAACGACCTCTATTTATTGAAGCTAATACGATTGAAGCCAGTTTGGAGCATCTAAGGAATGATTGTATTATCCCTGTATTCGCAAAGGACAACGAAGCTACATTATCTCATGTGGCTTTTATCGAAGCAGTACAGGATGCAACCAATACATTCTTTAGCGGTGAACAAATTGAATCGCCAGATATTCGTGTTTCTCATGTAATCAAAGGCAGGATTCCCGAAGCAATTCATAAGCCCGCCAATCAGTTATTAGAGAGTGACAAGACTATCTACTACGAGAGGTG
>NZ_QTMW01000086.1:2272-7230 GCF_003604005.1 Bacteroides sp. OF03-11BH
GAGGTGTGCTTTTGTTATTGAAGTTCCTACTATCTATGAGACAGTACACGGTAACAGGCTAACACTTACTATTGGTGGTGTCAGAGCTTATAACCATACCAATCTTTATTCAAAGAAAGGTGCAGAGCGGTTTAAAGTGTTTATTGGCTTTACTTGTAAGGTTTGCACAAATCTATGTGTATCTACGGACGGTTATCTTAGTTGCTTGGAAGTTACCAATACAAGGGATTTATATCAAGCGGTATTGGAAATGTTCCACAAATACGATGCAGCCAAACACATACATTTGATGCAGTCTTTAGGCAATACCAGTATGACGGAGCATCAGTTCTGCCAACTACTTGGAAGAATGAGACTTTATCAATCATTACCGCAAGGCTATCAGAAAGATATACCTAAAATGTTGCTTACTGATACACAGGTTAACAATGTGGCTAAAGCGTATATCAATGATGAGAACTTTGGCAGCTTGGGGAATGATTTGTCTATGTGGAAGTTCTACAACTTGCTCACAGGTGCAAATAAGAGCAGCTATATAGATTCATTCTTGGATAGAGCCTATAATGCAACAGAACTTGCAACGGGTATATGTTCCGCTTTACATGGTGATGACAAATACCAATGGTTTCTTAGTTAGTGGTATTACAGAGTACTTAAAAGGGGCATCCATATAATAAGGGTGTCCCTTGATTATTCATTACCTATTAATACTCAAAAGATTATGTTACAAGCGTTATTAGTCGTTATATCTTGGATTATCTTGTTACTTGTTATGTGTGCAATTTCACCTGTTGTATTCTTCTTGATGATTATTTGGACTATATACAAGATTATTACGGTAAAGTAGTGCATTAAAATGCAGAAAAACAAAGGGCATCTATACAGGTGCTCTTTTTTATTTACAAACCTCTTAAGTATTAAAGAATATGGTAATAGAAGGCAGTCGCGAATACAAGGCAGCGCAAGAACTTGAAAGAGCCTTGAACGATTATGGTTGGAATCCAAAAAGGTTTGCAGAGAGTACAAGGTGTTATCATCGTACACTACAGCAGGAATTAATGAAAACCATTGTGGAGATTATTCGCATGGTTGGCAGTAAGGACTATGGCACAGACCTTAGGAATCAGGAATCACACGAACTTTGCAAACGGATAGTTGACAGTGGCGTGTTGGATGAAGCCCACCTACCTTTTATATAGGTTGAATGAAGTAAGGACATTATTTGCTTAGTGTCCTTGCTTTATAATATTCACTTCTGTTATTAGTGAATGTTTAGCTAGTAATCAGTAAGTTAGATATTCCAACTCAAAATTAATATTCACTTTTATTAGTTTCACTATAAAACCGAACATTATGTCACTTAAATATTCAAGTACAACAGCAGATTATTTGCAATGGAGCGAAGCGATGAACTTAATAAGAAAGTTGGCAAGGGATAGTAATTATAAGATGTCACTTCTTATCGCTTTGGGTTGCTTCACAGGTCTAAGAATTTCTGATATTCTTGCTTTGAGGTGGAATCAGATATTAGATGCAGAAGAATTTACCATTATAGAGATTAAAACAGGAAAGCAAAGGACTATTAGGATTAATATGCAGCTACAGCAACATATCAGAGATTGTTATGAGCATATAAATCCAGTTGGCATAAATGCGCCTGTATTGATAAGTCAGAAGGGGACAGTGTACACAGTTCAGAGAATCAATGTCATGCTGAAAGAGATTAAGAAGAAGTACAAGTTGCATATAGGCAATTTCAGTTGTCATTCTCTTAGAAAGACCTTTGGCAGACAGGTTTATAATATGAATAACGATAATTCAGAACTTGCACTTGTTAAATTGATGGAGTTATTCAATCATTCCAGTGTATCAATTACTAAAAGATACTTGGGATTGAGACAGGAAGAGCTACTAAATACTTATGATTGTCTTAGCTTCTAATAATTGGGTTGGTATGAAAGTTCAGAATTTCTACTTATATGGGGATTTGGCAAGTTTCATACCAACCTTGAATTATTGAGTAGAGACAGCTCTCAGCTTTTAATAAACAATAGTTCTTGCAAATTAAACAGCTTTTAGTAACTTTGTAGCAATTTCAGACTTCTATGGAGATAGTTCTGAAAGGACATAGTTAACGAAGAGCGTTTAAGATATTATCTTACTGTGAAATCTGGACAATTTCAAAAGGTGAAGATAATAGGCAAGAACGCTCACGTCAATGTTATATACCTATCTTATATGGATAGTCTATATATCGTTTGGCGTGGGCTATTGTTTATTATTCACCTTAGGCAAGTCCAGAGCCCCACAGTAGTAATATTCAATAGTTCCCACGCTTCTTGTATGTAGTAGCCAACTATAGGGAACAGGTTGGCATAAATATAGGTATATAAGAAACAGACAGTCTATTTTACTACTCAACAGTTCTTTATTTAAGAAGTGTGCAACTCCGTGTTGTGTTCCTCACACTTATATCTCAATTATTAACGCTCTCTATTAGGAACATAGAAGCACAAACAGATTATATAACAAATGAAGACATTAAGATTTATTGGTATGGCTATAATAGCCATTATTATGAGTGTGAACTTTGCAGCTTGCTCTGATGACGATGACGACAACCCCATTGTTGGTACATGGCGAAGTGAAGTGGATAACTATGGTTATAGTGATTCATATACATTCAATGCAGACGGAAGTGGTATATGGCAAGAGTTTAAAGATAACAAACAAACTGATTCTGAATCATTTAAATATTCTGTAGACGGTGATAAGATTACATTTACATGGACAGATGAGGTATATACATCTACCTTCTCTATTTCTGGCAATCGTTTAACGATTAAAGATAATGAAGATTCTGAAACTTATACCAAGCAGTAAATAATAAAATCCAACGATATATGAGGACTTTACGATTAATAGGTTCAGTAATCATGGTTATAATGATGAGTCTGAATTTTATTGCTTGTAGTGATGACGATGAAAACGATAACAGACCTCTTGCGGAGAAGCTTATAGGGCACTGGGTACTTACTTATGAGGAAGGGTTTGAGAAGGACTTTGAACACCCTGAATATGATGAAGCATGGAGCCATGCGCCTAAAGATGAATGTGAATATTTCGGTAACTTCACCTTTAGGGAAGACGGTACTTATAGTGAATATGATTTGGACGGTACAAGTAACCCGCAGAGTATTGAGAAATGGGAAGTGAATGGTGATGTTATAACTCTTATTGAAGATGAATATGAACAGTATGATTTAAAGGTTCTTGAAATCAGTTCCAATAAGCTAGTACTTGAATTTCATGATAAAGATGAAGCATCTG
Organism: Bacteroides sp. OF03-11BH; assembly: GCF_003604005.1. Lineage (NCBI taxonomy): Bacteria > Pseudomonadati > Bacteroidota > Bacteroidia > Bacteroidales > Bacteroidaceae > Bacteroides > Bacteroides sp. OF03-11BH. The sequence continues at coordinate 5,603 of NZ_QTMW01000086.1, forward strand.
AACACTATGCTAAAATGACCTATAAGAGAGGTTGACCTCTTAGTCCAACAAATAAAGGCAGCATTTGAAGTAACATTCACTTGCTGCCTTATTAATTACCTCCTTCTCTTCTTAACTAATTTATGCTTATCCTTCTTAGCTGAATTTGAGAATAGCTGTTCTAACATTTCCCTTGTGATAGGTAAATATGTGACTTCTGTTAATCTAGTTTCTCTAATCTCTTGTGGTAAATAATGAATTGTGTTATTCTTCTTTGGTGTTACTTGCATATTTGTGTAAAAATAAATAAGTTGGTAATTGATTTATCTATAACAAAGGTACTGATAAGAATCAGGTAAATCTAATACAAGACATACATTCTGGATTATTGGAATATATGTGCGTATATCTTCAAAAGGATGCGATTTGAGGTAGCAAGTAAAGCAATTCTTGTCACTGATTCATGACAGATATTTATGATTTTATTTTTTGTACCTGTGAGATATGATGAAACTAAGTCATTGATAAGGTGGTAAGTGAAATTTCATTTACTGCCTTATTTTTTATAATACAGTGAACTGGAATATTGGATAAATTTGTTTCTTTGCAGTCATTGATTTTAAAAGATAATACCATGAATGAATATGTAGATTTTTATATGCAGAGATGCTTGCAGGTAGCCACAAGCATAGATGACAAAAGCAAACATATTATATTGAACAATATCAAGGCTATAAATTATGAGGAAGCTGTAAAACTCGCTGAAACCATAATCATAGATGATAACAAACGAAAATTATTGCTAAGTGAAGAAGTCTTTGTTAACGATAGTACTTTAGCTCAATATTTAGAAAGAGAGGAACTGGATGCGTTAAAATTATGGAGATTATCCGTATTGCTGTACGCTATGATAATGGGATGTAATGTTGCTGAACTATCCATATCTGTAGCAGACCAATATTTAGACTTGTTCAACCACCTAAACGATGGAATGAATGTTGCAAGTATTGAAGTAGTGGGTAGGTTGCCAACAGAAACGAAGAAAGGTAAATCGTCAACTAAAACCAAAAAGTTTACTATCTCTAGTCAACTACTGATTAATAAAATGAAACAAGCTTATTTAGAACTGCAAGATGATATTGTAACAGTAGATAACTTGAAGCATTATACAATTGAGAGGATTACCACTATGAATGAAATAGCAAACAAAAGAATCTTGAATTATTATTTTGCACAAGAATTGAAAGCCTTCTTGAGCAAATACAAAGGTGGAAAAATGTCCTCAAACAGAAAGAAGCTTGTTTTATACATCCTATACTTGTTTGGTCGTTTCAAGAACAATGTTCCAATAAATACAGATAATTATAGAGCATTAATACGCGACTATAATAAATCCCCAATAAAACTTTCTCTATTCACAGTAAACGGGCAGTCGTTCCCTTTAATCTTACTGCCTAATCCAGAAATTGAAAAAATAAGGTCTAAATATAGAAGGTTCATAGAGGAAATGTGAAATTTCGAGATAATCTGATTTTTCACGAAAAGTAATTTATGGTTTCTTACCTTCGCAGCGTTGGTAATATTGCCAATTATCTTAAATTTTTATGTGCGCCCGTAAAGGTTGCATCGTAAATATCTCTTTGGCAAGA
>NZ_QTMW01000087.1:0-6346 GCF_003604005.1 Bacteroides sp. OF03-11BH
AGCCTACATTTACTATATGCCCTTATGGGCGCAGCACCTCGTGGTCGATTATCCCGCCGCCGAGCAGTTTGTCCATCCATATCGCGTCCTTCTGGCTGTCATACAGTTTGTCGATTCCCAGCCCCTTGAGGTCGAGGTCGGGGAATTCCTGGTGCGTCCCGTCGTACTTCGGGCGCACGTAACAGTTGAAAGTACGGTTATAGAGGTCTGTCAGGCGGTCTTTGAAGTCGGACGACTGCTCGCGCAGCCATTCGGGGAAAGCAACCCGGATCTCGTCTATCTTGCTGTTGGCGAGCTGTATGGCCTCCCCGTCACGCACTTTGACCTCCCGCCGTTCGCCGTCCACCCATTTGAGGACGGTCTTGGTGATGTCGGGCGAAGTGTTTTGCAGGGCGTGTTTCAAAAGGTGCAGGCCGTTGTACTTACGGGTCTGCGCGCTGACGGCATACTGCTCCGTGATCTTCACGTTCGTCGCTTCCGCCTTCACGCCGTACTCGTCCAGGTTGGAGGCGAAGGTGATCTTCACCTCCGTATCGAAGAGCGAGGAGGCGAAACGCTCGTAAACACCTTTTGGAATCCACCGTTCGCCCAGGTTGAAGTCCAGGTCGTCGAAAGCGATGGGTTTGGGCGTCGCCTCGCGCAGAGCCTCCAGCGATTCCCGGGCCGGGGCGTGGTCGGGATTCTCCCGCAGGAACGCCTCGATCCGGTCGGCTTTCCCGATGACATTGCCGGCGATGAACTTGTCGGCAACCTCGTAGCCGTCCGTTTCCGGGTTGTAATAGATGCGTCCTTTCAGTTCCCCGAGTATTCCCTCCACGGTAGTTCCCGTGAGCGAGGCCATGTAGTGCGGTTCCACCCGGCCGTACTTGTTCAGGCTGGCCACAAGGGCCTCCGAAGCGTCGTCGGCGTGCGTGATCTCATCGGGATTGAAGGCCACGGGACGCTCGAAGATGTCGGCTTTGCGTGCCTTGCCGTCGATGTAACGCTCCAGCGACAGAATCTCCGTCCCCCGCGCGTCCATCTTGATCAGGTCGAGGTTGCGTTTGTCATTGAGCCGTCCGAAGCGTTCGGTGAAATTGTCGTAAAGCCGGTTGAGCATCTCCCGCAGGGCGGGGTTCGCCGTCAGCGTTTCCGCCTCGTTGTTATAAAGGTGGTAATAGGCATCGCGTATCTCGATATACATGGAGGCTTTCGTCCGTTGTGCAGGCGTGAGTTCCAGCGGGTGGAACATGGGTTGCAGGGATTCAGTCTCCCGCAGGTAGCCGACCCGGTTTTGTCCGTCCGTGACGAGTGTTCCCTCGCGGAAATAGGGGGCGACCTCCCCCTCGAACGGTCGGGGTTTCATATCCGCCTCCCGTATCTGCGGCATTTCTTTACCGGGTTCTTCCTCCTCTGGATTGTCCGGCGTGTCGAACAGGCCGCCCGTTCTCGGCGTACCGGCGGCTTGTTTCCGTTTGCCTTTCGGGGCTTCCGTCGGGGGGCGTACCGCCTGCCGTTCCCGCTGTTCCGGGGTTTCCTGCTGCCGGGCGCTTTGTCGGCGCAATTCCGCCCTCCGTTCCGGGGTAAGCGACATCATCATCTCGTAAAAGCCGTTGATCGGCGGGTTGTCCTCCCAGTTCAGGGAGGCATACAAGTCTTCGGGATCACGCTCCGGTGGCGTCGTTTTCGGCATTTCGCTCTTCTGTTCCTCCGGAGAGGAGGCCGGGGCGAATAATGAGGGTTGTCGGGGCGTCTTCCGCTTTGCTCCCCGGCGGCTGTTCCTTTTCTTGGATATACCGAGTTCTGCCTGCCGCCGCTCCTCGGCGCTGAAGCCGAACAGATCGTAGAGCGTCAGCAACGGTTCCTGCTGCACATTTACCGGTTCGGCAGCTTGGGTGGCAGGTACGGGAGCCGCCGTTTCCACCGTGTCGAAAAGCGACCCGGCGAAGCCCTCCCGCGGTTTCGGTTCCGTTGTTCCGCCCACGTGCTGCACGGGAGTATCCGCCATGCCGAAATCTTCGGGTTTCGGCGGGTGCTGCTCCCACAAGCGATTCTCCCGCTCCTTCGACCAGGCCCCGAAGTCGGCCAGATCCTCCCCGGTCGGTTCTCCGGCGGATGTGGCGGCAGAATCCGGTAACGCTTGTCCGGGTTTGTTTTCGATTCGGGTAATCTCCCCGGTTTCGGTATCGACATGGTAGCCCTGCGCCGCCATTTCTGCGACGACGCGGCGTTTTTCCTCCTCTTCCCGCTGCTGCTGAAGGTTACGGGCGTCGGCGATAATCTCCTTGACGATTTCTCCGGCAAGGCGGGGCTCGTGTCTTTCGGCACGCTGGCGTTCCGCCTGACGGGGACGAGACAATTCCCGCTCCGGTGTACCGGGTGTCTGTTCCGGAGCATGTTCCAGGCAATAACTCTCGTTGAAATGCCGGTTGAAATCCTCCGAGAGCATACGCCGCATCTCCCGGTCGATGCCGTCCACGCCCTCCGCGTGGGTGAACTCCATCGCCGGTTTGCCGTAGGGGTCTTTGCCTACTTTGGCCTCGGTATGGATCACCCTGTCGAACGACTGGAAAAGGTTGTTTATCCGGATGCCGTTCGACAGCTTGCGGGATTCGATGAAATCCCGCTGCCGTTCGGACAGTTCCCCCGTGGCGGCTTTCTTTTGCAGGATAACCAGGTCGCTGCCGACCTCCGTCCCCGCGTGTTCTGTAAAGAGGTTGTTCGGCAGCCGGATGGCCGATACGGGCTCGCAGCGGTTCATCAGCCACTCGCGCACGGGGCGTCCCTGCTCGGCGTTCAATACTCCCTGCGAGGTGATAAATGCCACCAGGCCGCCCTCGCGTACCATATCGACGGACTTCATGAAAAAATAGTTGTGCAGCGCCCGTGTGCCTTGCCGCCGCACGGGGTCGGTATGGGTGGAGAAGAACGGGTCGAAGAGCGCCACGTCCCCGAAAGGGATGTTGCTCACGGCCACGTCGTAGTAACCGGCGTATTTGGGTTCGATGCGCTCGAATCCCTGTACCCGCACCCGTTTTTCGGGGTGCAGGTGCTTCAGGATCAACCCCGTGGCGGGGTCTTTCTCGAAGCAGGTGATCTCCGCATAGGGGTCGTGGAAATCCACGGCACTGACGAAAACCCCCGTTCCCGCACTGGGGTCAAGAATACGTTGGGGGGCAATCCGCGTGTCCCATATCGCCTCCACGATGGCGTCTGCCACTTTCGGGGGCGTGTAAAAAGCCGTCAGGACGGAGTTCTTGATCCCGTCCATGTAGCGCTTGTATTCCCGTTCGTCGGGAGTATTCGCCCTGATGACCTCGTGCAACTCGGCCACGAGCGTTGCCATGCCGTCCTTGTCCGGTTTCCCGGTGGGGTTTTCCAGCACTTCCTTGATGGCGCCGAAGCCGCTGTATGCGCCGAGTGTCCTTTCTTCTTCGGGAGTCGGCGCCCGCCGTTCCCTGTCGAGCGTGAAGGCCGTCTTCAGCGCGTCGATATTCTGGCGGAGGTGGGTTTTCTTATTGAATGCCATCTTCGAGAAGTATTTGGACGGTTCCCGTCAGTTCGGTATAGAACAGTTCATAGTCGGGCGTGTCGGCGAAGTCGTCCGTGAGGTCGTACTTCTCCAGCACCCCGCGGCAGAGGGGCAGCAGGCGTAGAGCCGCCTGCCGGGCGGTATCCTCGGGAATCTCCGCCTCGAATTCCCTCCAGAGGATGTTTACCAGCGTGTTGTAGGGTGAAAAGTGCAGTCCGCGGCAGAGTTCCTCGCGGGCAATTTCTTCGGCCTCGATGTGGTTGCAGCCCGAACGGATCGCCTCGCTGTACGCTTGGGCGGCGCTGTCGGCCCGCTCGGCGATGAACTCACTTTCGGCGATGAGTTCCGGGTGGCTGTCCTTGAGGTAGGATAGTAACGAAAGTCCGTAATAGGACAATTCCCCCGTGGGGGTATGGTGTTGCTTGTCTGGCATGATAAGAATTTTTAGTGGTCGTTGATAATCGGGGAAGAGAAAGGCGCCCCGGGTTCCCACCCGAAGCGCCGACCACTGAAAAAATCCTTATCAAACAAGCGTATCTCGTTATGACAGGTCTTTTCCAGTGGCAAAGGTAACGATTATTTCCGTTTGTTCCTCTTTCCCTGCCTGGGAGTATCGCGCGGCTCGAAAACGAACGAGGTCTTGAACTGGTCATCGAGCGTGAGGGCCGCGTCGAACGTCCCGCCGCCGTTTTTGACGAATCCCCGGATCGTGCCGGTTTTGCCTTTGGTCAGCAGTTCCGCGAGCTGCTTGTCGGTCAGCTCCTTGCGGGCCACGGTTCTCCATACGGTCAGGCCGCAATCGGGATTCTGGCACTTGGCGAGTTTGGGATAGAACACCACGGGCCTGCCGCAACGCGGGCAGGCTGTGTCACTCTCCGCGCCGTCGATTCTTGCTTCCAGCAGTTCTTTGGCGATTTGCGAGGCGAAGACCTCGATACCGCGATGGAACGTCGGGGCGTCCATCTCCCCGGTAGCGATCTTCGAGAGGGCCAGTTCCCAGCCGCCCGTCATGGCGACATCGGCGATCTTCTTGTCCCTGACCACGGCATACACGGCCAGTCCCTTGTCCGTGGGTACAAGCGACTTTTTCTCTCGCCTGACATACTCGCGGGCAAAGAGCGTTTCGATGATGGCGGCACGGGTGGCGGGCGTGCCGATGCCGGCATCCTTCATCGCCTCGCGTTCGGCCTCGTCGGACAGTTCGCGTCCGGCGGTTTCCATCGCCGCCAGCAGGCTCGATTCCGTGTGAAGGGGGCGCGGCCGGGTCTGTTTCTGTTCCGTGACGCATCCTTTGACGGGCAGCTCGTCGCCTTGCACGATGTCGGGAAGGAGGGTCATGTCCTCCTCTTTCTCCTCGACAGGTTCATTCAGGACGGCCCGCCAGCCCGTCTCGACCATGATACTGCCGCGGGCCGTGAAATCATGCCCCGCGCTTTGCAGGGTAAGGGAAGTGTTTTCTTTCACGCAGGCCCCGGAAAAGGTTTCGAGCATCCGCCCCGCGACCATCTCATAGACGATGCGGTGGTCGGCATCCAGTTCGGAAGGGAGGTTCTCGGTGGGAAGCAGCGCGTGGTGGTCGGCGATCTTTTCGTTGTCCACGCTTCGGCGGGAGAGAGATGCGGTATCCATCCTGCCCGCGTATTCCGCGAAACGGGGATAGCGTGTCATGTTCCCGATGAGTGCCGGAATCTCCTCGGCCACATCTTCCGATATATAGCGTGAGCCGGTACGGGGATAAGTGATGAACTTCTTCTCGTAAAGCGACTGGGCGATGTCGAGCGTTTTTTCTGCCGAAAAACCATACCGGCTGTTGGCCTCTTTCTGGAGTGTCGTCAGGTCGTACAAGAGAGGCGGCTGTTCCCTGGCCTCCTTGCGCTCCACGTTCACGACGCGTACCGTTCGGGCGCCGATAACCTCGGCGCGGGCTGCTTCCGCCTTCTCCCTGCCGTCGAATTTCTCCGTGGAGAGGACGGTGAACTCCGTGCCCTCCTTTGCCGTGGAGAGCTTCAGCCGGAAATAGGTGGCGGGCTTGAACGCCTTGTTCTCCAGGTAACGGGAGCAGATGATCGCCAGCGTGGGGGTCTGCACCCGTCCGAGCGACCAGACGCCCCGCCCGGCAGCCACGGCAAGCGCTTGCGAGGCGTTGATACCGACGATCCAGTCGGCTTCGCTGCGGGCTTTGGCCGAGAGGTAAAGGTTGTCGTATTCGTTGCCGGGGCGGAGGTGTTGTAACCCCTCGCGGATGGCCCGGTCGGTCAGGCTGCTGATCCATAACCGCACGAAAGGGGTGCGGCATTCCAGGTAAGAGTAGATGTAGCGGAAGATCAGCTCACCTTCACGCCCCGCGTCGGTCGCGACGATGATGCGCTCGGCCATGCCGAACAATTCCCGGAGAATACCGAGCTGCTTCACGACACCCGGGTCGGCCTTATACTCTTTACCCTCCCGAACCTGCCGGGGCAGGAGGATGAACGATGATGGCAGGATAGGCAGGTTTTCCCGGCGGAAACCCGCGATGCCGTACTGTTGGGGCATTGCCAGCCCGACCAGGTGGCCGAAGGCCCAGGTTACGGCGTAGCCGTTTCCCTCGATAAAACCGTCTTTACGGTTCGTGGCTCCCACGATGGCGGCGATCTCACGCGCCACCGAGGGCTTTTCTGCGATAATTACTTGCATGATGATTCGGATTTTTCAGTGGTTGTTTTCTTGTTGTTCTTCTTCTTTCTCTTTTTCCGGACGGGAGATCAGCCGGCGGTCGTAATAGACATGGTTGCCGTTCCCGTCGTAATACTGCCGTCCGTCGTCCGCCTCCTCCGGGGGGCTGCGTTTACCCGG
>NZ_QTMW01000088.1:0-385 GCF_003604005.1 Bacteroides sp. OF03-11BH
CTCCCGCCGATGTCGGGGAGTTCGAGGAGCTGTTGTACCTGGGGGACGATTACGAGTTCATCTCCCGTGTCAAATCGAATTATCTTGCCTCGGATAACGTCACGGAACTCGCCGGGGTTTGCGGGTATTCCAGCACGATTACCTTCCGCCGGCGTTTCCAGCGGGTTTTCGGCTGCTCGGCCTCCTCGTGGTTACGTCAGCGCCGTATCGAACGTATCGGGGAGTTGTTGCGGACGACACACTACACGTTGCAGGAAATAGCCTACATGTGCGGTTTCTCCGCCCAATCCCACTTTACGGACTTTTGCAAGCGGAATATGGGGAGCAATCCCACTTCCATCCGTCAGGAAAGCCGGATTTGACATTAAAATCGGCTCCGTGATAA
>NZ_QTMW01000088.1:395-6310 GCF_003604005.1 Bacteroides sp. OF03-11BH
TGACATTAAAATCGGCTCCGTGATAAAAAAACGAAGAGAAAGATAAAAATCGTAATCCGCCGGTTTTTCGATTCGCTAACTTTATACGCGAAAGTAACAAGACGGATTATGATTGCATTTATAGAAAAATTAAACAGCGAAGTCCTGCGGAGTATCGAACGTATCGAATCGCGGGATACCGACGTGTTGAAAAAGTCGCTTGAAGCGTCACGTGTCCTGGGAGAAGCGTTCGACCGTTTGAAACAATATATCATCGGCTACCGTTTTCAAAACGATGACGAGGAAATAAAGTTCTTCAAAGAAATCAAACCTCGTCTTTTTTGCCGTCTGATCTATTACCGCAAGCTCTACAATATCGAGATGAACCGTCCGGTAGGAAGTATCGAGGCACAACGGGAGTACCTGGACGCCCATGTTCGGGCCATCAACGCGTACACGCAGAAACGCCTCGACTTTATCCGCTATTTCCGCAGCGGCGCTACACACCTGGACAGCCTCTATTTCCTACGCGGGCAGACCGACACGGAGCAATACCTGGAAACCTTCTACTATGAACTCGACCCGCAGTTTTCGACAAACGCGGATTTCAAGGTGGCGAAAATCCTGGCCAACGATATGTTGTCGGTTTATCTTATGGGCGAATTGGAATCACTGGAGAGCACGAACCTCCGGAACATGGTTCTGCCATTGCCTGACGTGCGTCCGACATGGCAGGACTCGAAGACGGATCTGACGGAACTTATTTACCTGCTCGACAGTAAAGGCTGTTTCGGCAATGTGCCACTCACGCAACTTGCCAGCTACATTTCCAACGCTTTCAACGTACACCTCGACATGAACCTTTCGAGGACATTCTGCGATATGAAAATCCGAAACAACCCGACACCGTGGCTTGACAAGGCGAAAGAGGCCCTGCTTAAACGTATGCAGACGTGGAAGCGAAACAAGAAAAACGGCAATTCCGAGTAGAACATGAACCGGTAAAGCACTCTATTCCTTATAGAAACACTGATAATCAGCGTTGTATATAACAAAAGAACCGAGGTCGGTTTTCCCCCGTAACTCTCGAAAGGAACTTTCCCGAACGCCCGTATTTGCACCCGTATAAGGAGCCGATACGGGTGTTCCGTTGTAGCCCCGTCCGGATTAGAACACCGTTAAGCGTTGAATCACAGTATGCTATCGCATTTCTGCCAATAAAAATACCGAGTACGGGCCGCGGATTTCGGTAAAAAACACTGCCTTCTTCACCGCATGAACCATTGAGAATCAGTTCACTGCAAATTATCAAAAAAAAGTCGTACCGACCTCGTTTTAAGCTGTCCATATAAGCCCGACCTTTGTAACAGACTAAAAAACAAAGAAGTATGAAAATCATAGTGATCGGTTCGCGAGCCTATAACGAGCTTGTCGGGCGTATAGAGAAAATAGAGGCTGCAATCGCCTCTCTCCCTGAAAAGGGGCGTGCATGGAATAAGGAGTATATAAACGACGAATGGATGGACGGCGAGCAGGTCTGCCGTTACCTGGGCATCAGCGGGCGTACCCTTCAACGCCTCCGCTCGGATCACGTGATCACCTATTCGGCCATCAACCGGAAGCTGTATTATTCCCTCACGGAAATCCGCCGTGTGCTGAAGGAGCGTTCCGTGCGGCGCAAGAACCAACCAAAGGAGTAGGCCATGTTTCTGGACAAGGAATATTTCGACGGATGGATGCAGCGGCTCTCGGAACGGCTGGAACGTATCGAGAAGCTGTGCGCGGGGGACGTGGAGCAACCGCTTTCCATCCTGCCTGACGGGGAGCGTCTTCTGGACAATTACGACCTGTGCCGTATGCTCAATATCAGCAAGCGCACACTCCAGCGTTACCGCACCTCGGGAGAGCTGCCTTACGAGATGATCTATCACAAGACCTTCTACCGGGAATCGGACGTCCTGCGGTTCATCGAGCGTAACTTCAGTAATTTCCGCAAGCTGAAAAAGGATCGTCCTGCCGGTTCCGGTTAGGCCCTGTCCCGAGAGTCCGGCGTCATGGAAAAACGCGGAGATACATGGAATAAGGCACGACATGACGGTGCAACCGCTCGATATTTGCCGTAAAATCAGTATGTTTGCACTTGGAAGCCTATATAATAATGAACAATGAAAGAAACAGATAAAATACATCCTGCCGACAAAGGGGAGGAAGAGCTGCTGCATAACGTGCGCCATATCTTGCAGGAAGCGCGCGCAAAGGTGATACATCATGTCAATTCGACCCTCGTGAGGGCTTACTGGCAGGTAGGGAAATACATAGTGGAGTACGAGCAGCAGGGAACCGACCGTGCCGGATATGGCAAGGCTGTCATCAACACCCTTTCCAGGCGGCTCGTGGCGGAGTTCGGAAACGGGTTCACGGCCACCAACCTGCGGTACATGAGGCAGTTTTACCAGTGCTACCCGAAATATCACACGCTGTGTGATAAATTGAGCTGGTCGCATTGCCGCACGCTTCTCAAGGTGTCGGGCGATGCCGCCCGTGATTTTTACCTGCACGAGTGCGTCAAGGAAAACTGGAGTGTCCGGCAGCTCGACCGCCAAATCAACACGCTTTTCTATGACCGCCTGCTGGCCAGCCGAGACAAGAAAGCCGTGAAAGAGGAAATTTCCCGTACCGAACCCGGGCGTGTCGAACCCAAAGAGATCATCCGCGACCCGTATATCCTGGAGTTTCTCGGGATCCCGCAGGGAGAGCATTTTCTGGAAACCGATCTGGAGCAACTGCTCATCAGCCGCTTGCAGCGCTTGATGCTCGAACTCGGGAAAGGCTTCGCCTTCGTCGCGCGACAGAAGCGTATCTCCTTCGACGACAAGCATTTCTACATCGACCTGGTCTTTTACAATTACCTGGCCCGTTGTTTCGTTTTAATAGATTTGAAATCCGGGGAGCTGACCCACCAGGATTTGGGGCAGATGCAGATGTATGTCAATTACTACACCCGTGAGTTGATGAATCCCGGGGATAACCCTCCGGTGGGTATCGTCCTCTGCGCGGAGAAAAACGACGCGGTCGTCCGTTACACGCTGCCCGAAGATGAAAAGCAGGTCTTCGCCGCCCAGTACATGACCTATCTTCCCACGCAGGAGGAGCTGCAAACACTCTTGCAGGAAGTGTGACAACAACGCTCACGGGCATATGAAAAAAGCCGACGGAAATCTGTACTTCCGTCGGCTTTTCGTTTACATCTTGATCCCTTTCTTCGCAGGGCCGTTCTCCGGCGGGCTGCCCACGCCCGCGATGACGATGCGCCCCCCGGAGGCGTCGGCAATCTGCCGCAGCCGGGAAGGAATACGGGTCGCCGTGTTGTCTTCCTTCGGGAGCTCTTCCGCCGTGTCATGCCGTTCCCGGCACACGTCGTTATCCTCCTCCGCCTCCTTTCCCTCGCTCTCTTCTATCGGTTTGAGGCTTTGCTGTATCCTGCGGTCTATTTCCGTCAGGTCAGCTTTTAGGGCCGTCAGTTCGGGCTCCTTGCGCCAGGAACTTTCCACCACTTCCCGCAGGACGGGAATATCTTTCTCCAGTTCCTCATTCTTTTTCCGGAATTTCTCCAGTGTCGGCTCGATGGTCGCGAGCGCGTGGATGAAGTTCATCGCCGCCAGTCGCGGGTCGGAGGCGATATTTCCGTAGTTGTACTGGTATAGATAATCCCCTTCACCCCGGACATAAAAACGGTTCTGCACCAGGTCGAGCCCGTCTTTCCCGGTCGTTTCGCTCTGGACGAGCAGCTCGAACCCGTAGAGGCTCCCGATGGGTTCGAGCCTGTCGAGCGTGCGTGCCGTTTCGGCGATACGGTTGAGCTGTTTCCCGATGAGCTTGGGGTCGGAGGTTTCCAGCCCGTTCAGTTTCACGGGATTGCGGTACGAGCCGTCCTCGTTGAACTCGACGCGGGCCTTGAAGTGTTCCAGATCCTTGCCGATACGCCGTATCAGGTCGTTGTTCTTCTCTATCTTCTCCGTGATCTGCTCCAGCTTGTAGCGGCTCGATGATTTACCGCGCACGAATGCCTGGCGTTCGCTTTCGAGCGTGGCGATCTTCTTCTCCAGGCGGGCCTTGTCCAGCAGGTCTGTATTTCCCGAGAGGACGGCGACATACTCGGAAAAATTCATGCCGCTCTTCTCGTCGATGGCCCCCTCGTCGATGGTACGGCTTCCCATGTTGTTGGTCTTGAGCTGGCGGATGAACAGTTGCTTGTTGTGCAACAGCCCGAACTTGTAGGCGTCGAGCGACTTCTCGACGGCGTATAATATCACGTCCACCTTGTTGTCGGCATGGAGTTTGGCGATCTCGTTCCCGGTGCGTATTCCCCGCCCGTCGCGCTGCTCCAGGTCGCTGGGACGCCAGGGGCAGTCCAGGTGGTGTATCGCCACGCAGCGTTTCTGCGCGTTCACTCCCGTCCCGAGCATCTCGGTCGATCCGAAGAGTACGCGGATTTTTCCGGCGTTCATACCGGCGATCATCTCCTTGCGCGCTTTTTCCGAGGTCGCCTCCTGGATGAACCGCACCTCGCTTTGGGGTATGCCGTAATCCTCCGCGAGTTTACGCCGTATCTCGGAATAGACGTTCCACCCCGCTCCGGGTTTGTAGGTTCCCAGGTCGGAGAATACGAACTGCGTACCTTTGTACGCCTCGAAACGGCGGTAGTAACCGGCAATCATACGGGCGCAGTGGCTCGCCTTGTTGTCCACGTGGTCGCTGTATAGTTCGGGGTCTATCATACGCATATCGAGCGACATCTTGCGGGCGTAGTCTGTGGCAATGAGCATTTTCGCCTTTTCCTCCCGCTCCGAGAGCGGCAGGCGGCCCAGGAGCGTGGCATCGCCCGATTTGGCGAACTGCACCAGCCGTTCTATGAACTCCGTCTGCTGGGGTGTCGGCGGGATATTGTGCAACATCTCGTTCTTTTGCGGTCGGTCGATCCCTATATCCTCCGCCGAGCGGTAATCTGTAATCTCGGAGTAGAACATGGCCAGTTCGGGAACCTTGATGAAATATCGGAACCGTTCTTTCTGCACGACCTCGTTGGTCACGGAAAACTCGTAGTCGATGGTTTTCTTGGCAAATATGGCCGCCCAGGCATCGAAGGTGCGGATATTCTGACGCTCCAGTTCCTTCGGGCGCAGGTACTTGAAAAGCAGGTACAGTTCCGTGAGCGAGTTGGAGATGGTCGTTCCCGAGAGGAACGTCGCCCCCAGGTCGCGGCCCGTGCGCTGCTGTATGGTACGCAGCGCGAAAAGCATGTTGAGCGCCCGCTGCGACCCCTCGGGATTTCCGAGGCCCGCCACCCGGTCATGCCGGGTCGTGAAAGTCAGGTTCTTGAATTTGTGGCTCTCGTCCACGTAGAGGTGGTCGATACCCATGAGGCGGAAGTCCACGGCGTCGTCCTTGCGTGTTTCCAGCGCGTGCGCCACCTTCTGCAACTTGGCTTCCAGGTTGGCCTTGCGTTTCTGACACCCTTTCATCATGGCGCGGGAAACGTCCCTGCCTTGTGCTTTGAGCACTTCGAGGTTCTCCTCCACACAGTCCAGCTCGGCCTGCAATATCTCCTGCTGTATCTCCGGGGACTGGGGTATCATGCCGAACTGTTCGTGCGAGAGGATCACGGCGTCCCAGTCGTTGTTGCGTATCTCCCGGAAGATGCGCTCACGCTTCCGGGGCGTGAAATCCTCCTTGCCCGGGTAGAGGACTTTGGCCATCGGGTAAGCGGTGCAGAACGTCCGGGCTATTTCATGGATGTTGGCTTTCAGCCCGATAATCATGGGTTTGTTGGCCAGCCCGAGGCGTTTCTTCTCGTAGGCCCCGCAGCACATGATAAGGGTCTTTCCGCCGCCACAGGCTAAGCGCAAAGCGCCTTGCCGTCCTTTCGGACGGTAGGT
>NZ_QTMW01000089.1:0-6272 GCF_003604005.1 Bacteroides sp. OF03-11BH
GAATATCACTGTTACGAATATTGCCCCGGCGAACTTCTCTATCTCTGTAACTATTGCCCGTAAATCTCTGCCATAGCCGTTTATTTCGGCTGGTACGATAACTTTATCACCTGTTTTCATACTTGTATGTTTTTTATTCTATACCAAAATCTTCCATTAAGCAAACCCGGATGATAGCCCCTATCTGTTTGGCTGGCTTGTCTATATATTGCTCAAACTTCTTTTGTATCTTTTGTGCCACCTGTACGGCTATTTCCGGGTGTAACTGTACGGCGTTCACTACACGCTTAACATATCCTTTGTCACTTTTAGAGAACCTCGAAATAGTGGTTGTTATGTAGATGATCGCCTGTTTTGCGCTTTCGTATTCCAATAGCTTTTGTTGTTCGGTTTGCCTTGTGTAAACGTAGAATTTGTATTCGGTAACTTCCTTGCCTTTGTAGCTCTTTGGCTCGAACTCGAAGTATAAATCGCATTGTCCGGCATTGTACAACTCCCGGAGTTCCTTTTGCGGATCGTCAAGTACACGCCTTTTGAAATCGCATCCCCGTTTGTATTTCTTTTCCAACATGAACATTTCCCGAAGCTTTTCGACTGTGTAGAAAAAGAACCCGGCGTTTCGGTATTGGCAGCACAGTTCGTAAAACCTTTGCGAGAATGTGCTTTTGAGTGCGATTGCTACCGTCATGGAGTAACTCGTGAAGTTTTGGGCGAGTTCCACGTAATAGGGTAGTACCTCTTTGGAAACTTGCACCTCAAAATACGATTTATTTTTGATATGCTTGACGTAATTGACAAAACCGATACTTAGCCACATTTTTTCGTTGTTAATCTCTATATCGCGATTTCTAAGCCGTTTTAGCGCATCGTAGATGTTTTGCATCTTGGTATTGTCACCGCATTTCTTTAGTTCTTCCTCGTGTATGGTGATAATCAGATCATCGAATAAGTCCCGTCTGCCGTTCTCGTTCTCGATGTATTGCGCCCGGATATTTCGTATAATGGAGTATAGGGCACGTTTTTCGATAAGGTCGAACTTGTAGCGTGCGGTAGTCAGCGCATTGTCTTGCGACAGGACTATATCCCTCTGTTTCTTGTCTTTCTTCTCCATGACTTTAATGCTTTTCGCAAAGGAAATATTTATCTACGACAAAAACAAATATATGGCGTAGAATATTTGTCGTAGATAACCGTTTTTTTCGGAAATTTGTCGTAGATGCTCGGAAATTTGTCGTAGATGCTCGGAAATTTGTCGTAGATGACCTTTGTAAGATATTACAGCACAATGTGTTATGCTATGCCGTAAAAGTAACTAAAAAGAAACTAAAAATTACCGTAAAGCAATGGAGTGTTTCTTTTTTGGTTTATAGAGGTCGCTTCGCTCCACTTTTCAGCGTGTTTTTTGATACGACGAATTTCCGGAGAATGGGAGAGAGTGGAAACAAGTAAAGCCAAGTGCAACGGATTAGGAAGATTTTTTGGCGTGTTAAATTTTGTATAAATATGACTTTTAATGTATAAAACGAGAAGTTTCCGGGAGCGAAAACGCATCCCGGATTTAATGTAACTTTTTGTTGTATAGTTAGTTACCATAACGCAACTTTACCCATGCTTCCGATTTCAAGTTTAGCACTTATCCCCATAGCCTTAAAAACTCTTGCAATGGTGGAAAAGGTTAAATTCTTACCGTTTTCAATTCGGGAGATTTGAGCCCGTTGCACTCCTATCAGATTACCTAATTCCTCTTGGGTTAAGTTCTTTGATTGGCGAGCTTGTTTAATGGCTTCACCTATCAAAAAAGAGTTAAGTTCTTCTTCGTAGGCATCACGTTTGGGAGTACCTTTTTCTCCGATGTATTTATCCTCGATTTCTTCGAGTGTATAAAATTTCTTTGCTTCCATACGCTTTATCTTTTTGAATTAAAATAATCTTTTCTAATCTCTTCGGCTTTGGCTATTTCTTTGGGAGGTGTCTTTTGGGTTTTCTTGATAAACCCATGTGTTGCGATTACCAGAGTGTTTATCTTATCGTCCTTATCCCAAAAAGCAAGAAGCCTGTACTTGGTTTTGTTATAGAACGTTCTGAATTCCCAAATATCCGTATCATCCAATTTCTTGAATAAATCTGGATCAAGTACAAAGGTGGATTTACGAATATTGCTAATGATCTTCTCACGTACCTTGTTGGGCAATCCGTCTAAAAACTCTTGGGCTTCGTTGGATAATTTGACCTTGAATCTTGATTTTGCTTCCATATAAAGTTTTTTAGTGTTGCAAAGATAATATTTTGTTTCCATATAGCGAAACAAAATATTGATATTTTATGCAGCCTGTTGTGCCGTTTTGATGTGTTTTTTTGTTTGTGGAATAGGTTCTTTCTTTGTGCCTCGCTCCGACTTCTCCCCGTCCCCCTTGTACGAGCTTTCGCCGTACCGCAGGGGAGGGTGTTCGTCGATTGCTCGGCAGTCGAAAGAACAGCAAGAGGAAACCGGGCTTTACCCTGTTTTTCCTCTTGCCCTACGGGGTTACGGCTGAATATCAGCCGTTTAAGTTTTTTAACCGCAATTAGTTTGAAATTGTGGTTAAAATCATACCTTTGGAAATCAGAGATTTAATAATATAAACAGCAATTAAAACCGCAATTGTATGGATAAGGAAACCACCACTTCTGTCACCATTGACCGAAAAACGTTTGCCCGGCTTGATAGGCTGGCAAAGTCCAATAATGTATCAAAGAAAGAGTTCCTTTCCTGTGCGCTGGAGTACTTCGAGAAGTATGGCATCAACCCGGTTGAGCATGAGAGTCCGGCAAAGGAAATGCAGAAACTTATCAAACGCTGTGATCAGGTGATAGCGTTCATCCGGAAGCAGGAGCAGGATTTCTTGCGTCCGGCTTGTGAAGCCATGGGCAGTACAAGTATGAGGGTGACCATGAGCATGGACTCGATACTTACGGAAAAAAAGTTCAGCCAATACCAAAAAGACAATGACCTATTCATGCGTGACCTTGCAAGCCTTGCCGGGATAAGGGAGCAGGCTTTGGACCGGGCGGAAAAGGCAGTCGGTCAGTCGAGGGATATGCTTCTGAAGAACCAACAAGCCATTTATGCAAGGCTGGACGCTGTGACGCAAAGGCAGGAGAAGATCTTCTCCTATATCGCAAGCTATATCGATGCGAAAGGAAAAGCCGGGCTTTTCGATGATATAAAAGCCTTGTACAAGAACGAGAAGAACAAAAGGGAAAAGATATGAACGTGAAGATACAGGGAAGCGGTAACGGCACATATGCCAATACAGGCAGTTGTGTTGCGGTGACGAACTATCTCCAGCATGAGGATTTGGAGAGGATGAAGAAAGGGGAGGAGGTGCAGCCATTCTTCAACCAGTTCCGGGACTACGTGAGCGCAAGGGAGGTCACATTCAAGATAGACAACAACAAGGCTAAGTTAAGCCGGACTGACGCAAAGTTCTATGTTATCACTGTCAGCCCTTCAGAGAAGGAGCTGCGCTGCATGGGCGGAACTCCGCAGGAGCGTGCGGAAGCCTTACGGCGGTACATACGACAGGATGTGATGAGAAACTATGCGGAGGGCTTCGGAAAAGGCTTGAGAAGCGATGATGTGGAATATTACGCAAAGATCCACTTCAACCGGGACGGTGACAGTGACAGTGATATGCACGCACATATCATCGTCAGCCGGAAAGACCGGAGCAACACCAGGAAGTTAAGCCCTAAAACGAACCACACCGGAAAGAAGAACTGCGGCAACGTGAAGGGAAGTTTTGACCGGACGGATTTTTTCCGGAAGTGTGAAAGCTCTTTTGATCGGCGAATGGGGTTTGACCGGGAGCCGGAGGAAAGTTTCGACTACCTTAACGCCGTCAAGAACGGCAACCCGGCAGAAATTGCCCGACAGGTGGAGCGTGCGCAGCGCATCAGAAAGGAGAAATGGGACAATCTCAAAACGGAGCTTCAAACCCGGCAGGAGCCGGAGAAGTCAAAAATCCGACAGGTGGAGAAAACACCCGACATCGAGCAGCCCACTCCCAAGAAGCAGCAGGAGGAAGATTTGGAACTCCGGCAGAAGCCCAAAAAGAGCAGAGGTTTTGGCATGGGCAGTTGGTAATTTTTCTATTTTCCGGCACAAAGGTAGCTACGCACGCCGCATTTGTCAAGGGACGTTTCACTCTCCGGGTAAAAAATCTCCTGTGCTCGCTTCGCTCGTGCGGTATTTTTTACCCTTCGCCCTTGACAAATACTCTGTGCTTCGCTGGCAGGTGTTTAGGAAAAAAGAAAAAAATGTTGCTCTTTGGTGGGGTGTCCGTTTTGTCATTCTGTTACCGTTGTATTAAGTATTCGCTCTGTACTTCTTGATTTAGTATAATAGCAAAAATATGGGTTTATGAAAATGGAAGGACTGGCAAAATATTAATATTCAATATATTTCGCTATCTTTGCAGCCTCAAAATTGGATTAAGTATTTATTTAAAAGATTAAGGCAATGGTAAAAGCATGAAATACTAAAGATATAACATAAACATATAATTAATAGCGTTTACTATTATTCGGTATACTCTGAAAATTTGGCGATTAGATGATGTATAGACACGAATAAGTTCTGTGAACGCCTGCGCTATGCGTGGGTGGAACTTATCGTCTATACGGGTTACGCCAAATACCTCAGAGTGTTGATAAGGAAGCCCACGCTTCTTTTTTTTACGCTTTGGGGTATTTGTTTGTTGTGCCCGTATCGAATTATAGTTCGCACAACAAAAGCGTAGATGAAAAAATATTTTTTTACGAGAGAATCTTTATTGGCGATAGGGATTTTCATGTTTTCTTTTACCCATATATGGGCGCAAAATGGAGTGAAGGATAGTTTGTATAAGGAATTACCGAAACCTGTTTTAGATGAAGTGTATCAATTGAAATTTAAAGAGGTGTTAGTTCCTGTCATGGGGATAGGTACAGCAGCTTTGTTTGTCTGTGATGGCTGGTTTACAGAACAGAGGGAGAATGTGCAGGATCTCCTTTCTGCCAAAGGAAGAAATAAAATCAAGTTTGATGATTATATGCAATATTCGCCAATGGTCGCAGTTTATGGGTTAAACCTTGCAGGTGTGAAAGGGAAGCATAGCTTTAAAGGCAGGACAATAATTTTGGCAATGTCTTATGCAACTATGGGAATGATTGTCAATACGATGAAATATTCGTTTAAAGAGAAAAGACCGGATAGTAATACTCGAAATTCTTTTCCATCCGGTCATACTGCTACGGCATTTATGGGAGCTGAATTTCTTTACCGGGAATATAGGGATGTGTCGCCATGGATTGGTTATGCAGGGTATGCGATAGCAGCAATTACGGGATACTTGAGAATATACAATGACAGGCATTACCTCAATGATGTGGTAGCAGGGGCTTGTATTGGTGTTTTGAGCACGAAACTGGCTTATTGGTTGTATCCTAAGATATTTAAGAAATCCGAATGTTACAAAGAGCATGTGGCGATAGTGACCTTGCCTTATTATTCCGCAAAAGAAGTTGGTTTGAACATGTGTATTTGTTTTTAGGGATAGACAAAGTAATGTTTATTAGTTTTATACATCTAATTCAGTGTTTACATGTATTTTTCCGAAAGTCTTTTGCTCGTCACGCACCCGGCACAGTTCCCGGTGCGCCTTTTCCTTGTATTCCAGCAAAGCGGAGTTTTCGGAGCGCAGCCGGGCAATCTCCCTTTCTTGTTCTTCGCTTTTGGCTTCTGCCTTTGCTTTTTCTTCGGCAGCATGGGCGATCAGTTCCGGCGCTGGGAGTTGCTTGGCGGTCTGTTCCCGGACAGCTTGGAGAAGCAGGTGCACCGCTTCCGTCCCCTCGTTGTGTCGTTCCATGATCTTTGCGGATTGTTCCAGCCGCCCGGCAACCTTTTCTAATGGGGAGAGGTCAAAAGCTTCACCCCGGAGGTCGAACCCGGTTCTTTGGAAATAATCAACGGACAACTCGACAAATTCTTTGCGAGTTATACCCGTACCGTTTAAATACTCGTCTAATTTTTTGGCGTACTCTTGGCTTATCGCTATGGTGGTAAGCGGTGTTTTCCTCTTTTGCTTGCTTTCCTGTCCTTTCTCCATTGCTGTAAAATGCTATATTCTGTTGCAAAGGTAGTTATAAGTATTATTATAGCAATTTATCACAGATATTATTGCAATTTATTGCGATTATAGCAAAATAAATCACCTTGCTATTAGCTGGAAGTCATGGTAAACACCCCCCCC
>NZ_QTMW01000009.1:0-213934 GCF_003604005.1 Bacteroides sp. OF03-11BH
ACTTCTTGCTAAAGAAGTATTTATTAAGCGACCATTCTGGGCGCACTCGCGTATATCTGCGTCGTTTTTATGCTCTTGTGTCCCAGCATGGAACTGACCGTTTCGATGGGTACGCCGTTGGAGAGGAACACCGTCGTGGCTGCCGTGTGTCGGCTCTGATGCCACGTGATGTGCTTGGTGATGCCGCAACGCTTGGCGACGGAACGGATTCCGGCAAGGCACGTGTTGTAGTGGGGAACGGGGAAAATCCTGCCGTTCCCGCACAGACCCCGGTATTTGTCGATGATGCGCTTTGCGATGTCGAGCAGGCGGATATTGGACACCACGCCCGTCTTCTGGCGGTTGATGTTTATCCACTCGTGTTCGTCGAAGTAGGTATGGATGTTCTCTTCCGTCAGGTTGCGCATGTCGGCGAACGACAGGCCCGTGAAGGCGCAGAACAGGTAGAGGTCGCGGTAAAGCTCCTGCTTGGCGTTTTTCAGCCTGCCCTCCATCAGCAGCCGGATTTCCTCTTTCGTCAGGAAACTGCGTGTCGTTTCCTCCTTCTTGATTTCATACTCCCGGAATGGGTCGCGTGTGAGCCACTCGTTGTTGATGGCGATGAACACCATCGTCCGCAAGGGGCAGACATACAGCCACACGGTGTTGGTGCAGCAGTGCTTGTCCGTGCGCAGGAACATCTCGAAGTCGGAGATGAAGGCGGGCGTAAGCTCTTTCAGCGCGATGTCCTTCACGCGGTAGCGGATGGTGAGGAACTCTTGCAGGTGCTTGTAAACGGTCCTGTACTTCAGGAGCGTGCCTTTGGCTTTCATGCCAGCATCCACCTGTTTCTCGTAGTCTTCGTTGTGCTGCCGGAACACCTGCATCAGCGTGTGATAGCGATGTTCCAGTCCGAGAAAGGCGTTCTTGACCTTCTCCGCCGTGACGAAGTTGTCACGCTCCATGATTTCCTGATAGTGTTTGTTGATGCGCACACGCATCTTGTCGAGCATGCGGTTCGTTTCGAGTGCCGCCGAGCTTCTGCCCGTGACACGTCCCCCTTTGGTGTCCCACAGCTTGGGATCGACGGTCAGTTTGCAGCTGAACTGCGTTTGGCTGCCGTCCACCGTAATGCGTCCCATGACGGGTACTGTCCCGTCCTTTTTCACTACCTGACGTTTGAGGTAGTAGATTACTGAAAATGTACTCTTCATCGTCCTTATTTTTTTAGGTTCAAAATTAGTTGGTGAAGAGTCCGTCGCCGGTACGCAAAACGGGGAGGAACGGCGCAATCTTTTTCCGTAACCGGATTTGTTGCGTGAGTTGTCAGTAACTCACTAATCCTTAACGCCTTGTTTCGTTATCCGTGTCCGTTTGTCGCCATTCCGTGCATGGTTACGGACAAGTAACGTAGCGGCGTCCTGATTTGGCTTCAGCGGTGATTGCGATGGCTTCACGAATAATCGGAAGCACGACTGAAACCCTTGTAACTCAATTCTATCACTATATCTTTCCGCATTTCTCTTTTTTGTAGTAACTTTGTTGCGCAAAGCAATCCTATTAATCCCATTGGCATTAATATTGCCACATTTTATGGGAGTAGCCGGTGTATATGCGGCTGAAGCTATATCCGATGCAACAGCGGCAATTTGTTGCACTTTGTTGTTCTTCTGGCAGTTCCCTAAAATTTTGGGAAAAATCCAGGGGAGCACTCTGCAGGTGAACTGATTTTCCTGTTATTAAACCATAAATGAAACTGATTGCGTAACTGATTACATATTTCTGTGGAAAATATTTGTTCATATTATAAAAAGCTAATATATTTGGGTAATCAATTACGTATTTAATAACGCAACTAATAAAAACATGGACTTTTTTAATCAGACAGGCAAATTAGCCATCGGTAGCAGATTACGCATGTTGACCGATAAAATAACAGTAGATGCGGCCGCCATCTATAAAATGTTTGGAATAGACCTCAAACCGAAATGGTTTCCAGTATTTTTTGTATTATCACGTGGGGAGGCAAAAACCATTACGTCCATAGCCAAAGAGATTGGTCATTCTCATCCTTCCGTGAGTAATATTATTAAAGAAATGGTAGCTAAAGGATTAGTGAAGGAGACAAAGGATAAATCTGACGGGAGAAGAAACATGGTCATGTTATCTGCCAAAGGAAAAAGAATGTCCGACTCTTTTTCAGAACAGTGCATAGATGTTACGACAGCTATTGAGCAAATCACGCAGCAAACCCGGAATGATCTTTGGAAAGCTATCGAAGAATGGGAGAATCTTTTGTTGGATAAATCTCTGTTGGAGCGGGTGAGGGAAGCGAAAAAGGAACGAGAGAGTAAGGACATCAAAATAGTTCCTTATGAACCTTGCTATCAATCTGCCTTCCGGATCCTTAACGAAGAGTGGATAACTGCTTACTTTCGGATGGAAGAGGCCGATTACAAGGCTTTAGACCATCCACAGGAATATATTCTGGATAAGGGAGGAGCTATTTTAGTGGCTCTTTATAAAGATGAACCTGTCGGTGTATGTGCTTTGTGCAAGATGGATCATCCGCTTTATGATTATGAGTTGGCTAAGCTGGCTGTCAGCCCTAAGGTTCAGAGCAAAGGTATCGGAGTACTGCTTTGCGAAGCAGTTGTAAATAAAGCGAAGGAGTTTGGGGGCAAAAGGCTTTTTATAGAGAGCAATACGCGTCTGAAACCGGCTATCCATATTTATCATAAGTTAGGCTTCAAGGAACTTCCCGAATATCATACGACTTATGAAAGAGGAGATATACAGATGGAATTAATGATTGAAGAGTGAAAATGAAAAAGGTGGATGGTGAATTTATTAAGGGGCGCATTGCCCCTTCATTCCAGTTCCTGTGCATAAATGTTGATGGCGCGTAATGCCTTTGATATTTCAGTCGGGGTGATCCCCTGACATTCTATTCTCAACACTTTTTCCCAGTCCTCCATATCTACATTCCATTTGTAGATTTGGGGACATAGGGTGAAAAGCGCTGCGATATGTTTGATATCCCGTACATTCTTTACCGAGGTGCGAAAAATTAGTATTTGCTCTTCCATAGTTACTATCAATTACTTTTGTTTTCAGTGCAAAGGTAGGTTTAAACAAGGTTCTGTATAGGATTATTCGACGAATGCCCTGATTACTCATGACGAAATAAGTAATCGGGGAGATTAACTTCATATACTTATCCTTTGAAAAGTCAGTCATCTGTACCTGTTAATATATAAAAAAGTGTATCTGTTCTCGTCTTTCTTTTTTGATTTACTTTGCAGTGTTGTTTTAATCTCCTAATATACTTAAAGGTTATGAAGTTGAATTTTGCTAAAAGAATGTCTTATATAAAGGCTTCGGAAATAAGAGAGATATTAAAAGTCACCGAACAGGAAGATGTGATTTCGTTTGCAGGTGGTCTGCCTGCTCCAGAACTTTTTCCGATAGATGAAATCAATGAGATCAATCAGATCGTATTGAAAGAGGCAGGTACGAAAGCGCTCCAATATACTACAACAGAAGGTTATGCTCCTTTGCGCGAATGGATTGCCAACCGGATGAACGAACGTTTGGGCACGGCTTTCGATAAAGATAATATTCTGATTACCCACGGCTCACAACAGGGATTGGACTTATCCGGAAAAGTTTTTCTGGACCAGGGAGATATCGTACTTTGCGAAAGCCCAACATATTTGGCTGCAATCAGCGCGTTCAAAGCGTATGGATGTAGCTTTATTGAAATTCCCACGGATGAGGACGGTATGATGATGGATGTTTTGGAAGAAATTTTGAGCAATACTCCTCATATAAAGCTGATATATGCAATACCTACTTTTCAAAATCCTACAGGAAAAACGTGGAGTTTGGAAAGACGCAGGAAGCTGGCTGAATTATCCGCAAAGTATGGTGTTGCGGTTATTGAAGACAATCCGTACGGCGAGTTAAGGTTTGAAGGAGAGTCTTTGCCATCTATAAAGTCTTTTGATGAGGCTGGAAATATCCTGTGTACAGGTAGTTTCTCGAAAATATTCTGTCCCGGTTTCCGGATTGGCTGGATTGCGGGGGATAAAGAGATTATCCGCAAATACGTATTGGTCAAGCAAGGTACGGATTTACAATGCAACACTATTGCCCAAATGACCATCGCCGAATACCTGAAGCGCTATGATATTGATAAACATATTGCCAAAATAGTAGAAGTATACAGAAAACGCAGAAATGTGGCGATTGAAAGTATAGAACGTTATTTTCCTGATACTATAAAGTTTACTCGTCCCGAAGGCGGATTATTTACATGGATAGAACTTCCCGAAGGGATTTCGGCACGTGATGTTTTAGTCAGAAGCCTGGAGAAAAAGATTGCTTTTGTTCCGGGAGGCTCCTTTTATCCGAACGGAAACAAGGAAAATACGCTTCGGATCAACTACTCTAATATGCCCGAAGACAAAATAGAGAAAGGACTTAAAACCCTCGGCGAAGTGGTAAAGGAGTATATCAGTCAATCAAAATGATTCTTTGATAATGTTTCCCAAAACCTGCAAGCGTTCTTCAATGAAAGCACTCCATTGCTGACCGAAACTCAAGCGCATACAGTTTCTGTACTGGTCGTGCAGAGTAAACATGCGTCCGGGAGCAATGCTGATCTTATGTTGCATCGCTTTGTAATATAGCTCCGTGGTATCAATCTTTTTATTCAGTTCCACCCAAAGCATAAAACCTCCTTGTGGAGTGATGATTTTAGTGTCTTCGGGAAAATAGTCGGTAATAGCTTGTGCCAAATGAAGACTATTGGAATGTAGCTCATGGCGCAACTTGCGTAAATGATTCTCATACCTGCCGTTCTCCATGAAGTTGGCAATGGCTTCTTGGTTGAGGGTAGGAGTGGATATTAAATGAATATGTTTCTGACGAATAATAGCATCCTTAAACTTACCGGGGGCAATCCAGCCTACCCGATAACCGGGAGCTAACGTCTTTGATACAGAACCACACCATAACACAAGTCCCTTTTCATCGAAAGCTTTGCATGGCTTAGGGCGTGAATGTCCGAAGAATACATCGCCGTATAAATCATCTTCAATCAGAGGAATATTGTGTTCCGCCAACATCTGTACTATCTCTTTCTTATGTTCATCGGGCATGCAACTCCCAAGCGGATTACTGAAATTACTGATAAGCAGGCATAGATTGATCTGCGGCAATACTTTTCTTAAAGCATCGGGTTCGATGCCTGTTACAGGATTGGTCGGCAGTTCCAGCACATGAAGCTCCATACTGTTGGCCAACTGTAATATCCCGAAATAAACAGGACTTTCAACAGCTATCGTGTCTCCTCTTTGAGCAATAACAGATAATGCCAAAGAGATGGAATTGGTTACTCCTGTGGTAGTAACAATATCATCTTCGGTCAGATTTCCATTCCAGCTATACGCAAAACGGGCAATATAGTTTCTCAAACGAATGTTTCCTTGAGGGTCTTCATACCTGGTGCCGTTCCCCGGAAGTGAATACATGGCCTTGGTCAGTTCTTTATTGAGTTTGGCAATAGGCAATAAAACATCTTCCGGTATTCCCAGCGAAAAACGGGTGATAGACGAATCTTCGATGGAATGATATACTTCCATGATTAAGTCTGCTTCTTCCTTTCCCGGAGATTGAGCGGAAGGCTGCGTTGTTGCCGGCGCAGACAAATTTAGTGGCTTATAATTGACAATGTACCCTGATTTGGGGCGGGAAATGATGAATCCTTCCTTTTCCAGTTCATAATATACCTGAATGGCTGTATATTTAAACTTACGCCATATTCATTGCTGATAGTACGTAAAGAAGGTAATTTCTCGCCTGCTTTCCATATACCTGTTTTTATTTGCCAGGCGATAGTGCCGGCTATCTTTTGATATAGGATTTCTCTTTTCATGTTTATTCTGTACTTGGCAAAGATACAAAAATGATGTCTGTATCTGTTGTTGTTTGATTGCAAATAATTCATTCAGTCATTTTTTATAATTGCTTGCTATTCAGTTATAAATTTATTCCATATCATTATATTTTAGACATGACAAGATTATCATTGAAATATATTTCAACATATACATTCCTACGATAGAAGCGTCAAAAATAAAAGAGACGAACAATTTTCTTAATTTAAGTTTAGGACTTCAACAGTCGATTCGTTTCTCGGTGAGAAACACTTCGTTTCTCGGTGTCGAAAAGGTTGTTTCTCGGTGAGAAACGGGTTATTGGTTTTAAAGGAAAAGCCCGAATAGTAACCGCCTGGATAACAGTGTTTTACAAAATAACGTTATCTATCAGAAATACATAGGAGTTTTATTGACATTTTTTTTGCAATACCGTTTATTTCTATTGCATCTATTACTGTAATAATATTTACATTAGAACTAAAATATGGCATTTATAAAAGAATCTGTTTCATTCCTTTCCGTACCGTTTTGAATCAAATAACAATAATTGGAGCTTGGGAAGAATCTACATGATGAAGTAGATGAAATCAACATTTATAATAGTGGCATTTCTATTCTCGTCACCTGTTCTTCTTCGGGTACGTTGGGATTGCTGTAATAATATTCAATGGATGTTCTCGAAGGTTTGTAACCGTTGGTTTTTATCCATTCCATCATCTCGTTGTACAGGACAGCCAGTTCGCTGTAAGTTCCTCTATGCAGACAGGAAACTATTTTTCTTTCCGGTATCGTTATGGAGCGTATATCCCCTTCACCCTGTAATTCTTTGGATGACTTTAGACCAATAATCATTTTGATATTGTGTTCCGTCAGACTTTCAAAGTTGGGATATTCAACGTAGGGGATGTCGGTAGTGACTTCACCCTGTTCCTTAAATAAAGAGTCTATTTTTACAAAGTTCTTCCCGATAGCTTCCGACATTCCGTTCATATCTGTTTGTACTTCAACAGCCAAAGCGGGCTGTTTCGGTTGCTTCAATAGCATGATTTCTGAAATTTTTCCCATAATACATTGTTTTTAGAGGGTTGATAATTAATTATTTCTTGATGACCGGAATATAGATGTCGGTAATTAGTTCTGTTCTAAGGGTGGAGGCAGGGCGGTTCATATACATTTCAAAGCTAAAGGTGCTTTGAGGACGATATTTACTTTCCGGGAACCACTCTTCATAAATAGTCCGGTAGAATTTATGCAATAAAGAGTAGTCGCCGATATGCCTGAATATAGCGTAACGACCACCGGGAACTTCCATTACTCCCGGCTGGGAATCATTTTCTTTGTTATCGATTATGACCCCGAGATAGAAGCGACATTTATCTATTGGGGTGATGGCCGGGTCGTCCATACTAAGGCTGACAAACTTATCATTCGACTTTTCTTCATTGCGCTGTCTAGCATAGTTGGTGAGCCTGTCCCATATTAATTTGTATCGGAGTTCATCCTTATACTTTTCACCCACCTCGATACAAAATACTTTCATCGGCAGAATCGACCGGATTTCAGGAGTGATAACCGCATGCTGTTCGTCATACATCGGCTTATACTTCTCCCTATATTGAGAGGTTGACACTCCAAAATGTTTTTTGAAGGCTTTTGCCAGACTGAATTTAGTCTGATAGTTTGTTTGCTCCGAAATCTGATTTAATGTAAAGTCGGTGGATACTAACAGATGTGCTATATGTTCGAGGCGCAAACGTTGTATGTAGCTTCCAATATTTTCTCCGGCAACGGTTTGAAACACTCTTCTGAAGTGATATTTGGAAAGTCCGCTTATCGTACTAAGTATATCTGCATCTAAACTATCGAATAAATGATTGTTGATGTAAACGACTATATCCTGAATCTTTTGGTGATGGATATTACTGGTTTCCAACTTCTGTTTCCATCGGTTCAGTTTGGGGAGCCGTTCGTTGAGTATTCGTCTAAGTTCCTTCGGCGAATAAGCGGTATCTGCATATTCATTGTACTTATCGGTGTATTTTATCCAGATATTAATCATTTCCGACATCGGAATGTCGACGATATATTTTCCATCTTTCAGGCAGTAGTAGCAATATTCATCACTTCGGGAACCGTCGGAGTTAGTACCCAGATATTTCTCTATATCAAAGCGGAGAGGCATCCCGCAACTTTGACAATACCTTTTATTTATATCTGATTCAATCATCGGTTGGGTTTTCGTTTGATGGATAGCAGTCGCTCCATATCATTAAATAAATAAGTGTCTTTCAATTCGAACATAAGCCACTTCCCATCGTGGAAAGTCGTCGTCTCATCGTATATCTTTTGAGTCTCATTGGAGAATACTTCTCGCAGAGATTCAAATTTGGCACGCTCATCTTTACCTAAAATGACCATGAAGCCAATCGTTTGTTCTTTGGCGTATAGGGCACACAGCGTTTTTCCGCCTTTGCGATATTTATATTCGTATATCCATTTTTTCCCTCCATGGTTCCATAGTTGTTCCATATTGTACTTTTGCTCGATAAGCTGGCAAAGTGAAGTCCATATATCATAAAGTTCCTTACCTATCAAGGCTTCCAGTGTTTCGGGAGTGGGAATCTGCAAAGTTTCTTTCATGGTATTCTGTATTTACTTTTGATTATCCATATCACAAAGGTAGGCTGATTTTCTAATAGATCGTTGTCCAATATAGGCATTTTGTGTGTAGCTGGTGAACAATCTGCCCGGAAATTAATTTATTTTGTAAAAGCGAAATATTGGCAGTATAACCTTTATCTTTGCATTAATTTAAAAACAAAGCCCCAATTAAAGAAAATGAAAACAATATTATTAGCAGTAGGTACGCTCTGCCTCATGGCAGGTTGCTCGTCAAAAGTGGCAAGCTCAAAAGGAATCGTTAGTGATGCAACCATGAATACGGTAACGATTGTTACTGATAAGAATGATACCCTTTCGTTCAGTACGATAGATGCAAATAAAGATGAAGTCAACGGTTTGCTTCTGAATGATACGCTGGAAGTGTTCTATACCGGAAAATATACACCGGGAATGCCGGCTTCTAAATTAGTTCAGTATCCGCAATCTCCGATTGTGGGAGGTGATCGGGATGAACATGGCTGTATCGGTTCTGCCGGATATGTATGGTGTGAAGTGCAAAAAGACTGTATCCGCTTGTTTGAGAAAGGAATCCGCACGGAATCGGTGGACGATAGCAATGCTTCTGCCTTTATTGTGTTTAGTCCTGACTCTACGCAACTGGAACTTTTCTTTTCCAATAATCAGCCCAATGAAATATTGGAGAGACGTGGCCTGCCTTCAGGAGGTTATGCATGGAACGTGGAAGATGACGATACGAAAAATGTACGGCTAATAGATGGTTTGTGGACAATCAGCCAAAGAAATAAGTTAATTTATAGCCAAAAGGCCGGAAACTGATTTTAAAAGCTCCGGCTTTCTGACGCTCTGTTTGTAGAGTAATGTTCTAGGTAATTAAATTAATAAGTGGATATCAAAGATGCTGAATATATAAACTTCCATCATAATCTTTGTATTTAGCATCTTTGTATATATCAACCAGTTTGTTACTGTAATCAAGAATGGTATCTTTGGAGATTTGTGATAAATTTGTAGCCAAAATACCACTTCCCAAAATGCCCGGATTACATAATATACTGTCTTTTCTTATTGAATTCATAGTAAGCTCTACACCTATGTAATCCTTGATACCTGCCTTTTCCAGACTGGATACAATATAGTTGTCCAAAGATTCTTTATCATCTTCGGTCATGAATCCATACCATAATAAACACTTCATTCCTAATTGAGTAGCCTGTATCAGGATATCGAGATAGGTTACTCCTGAATCTCCTTTCTTGTCTATTTCGTAAGGATCGATATGAATGAAAGAGGATGAAGGAAGTGAAGGCAATAGCTCTATGGTACCTCTCGAAGAGTCGGCATGATGCATCTCTACAGATGCACTTAATCCGACTTGTTTGGCATAGGTACCCACATTTTCCAACGCACTCTTTTCTAAATCAAAGAATACAAACCTTTTTGCTTGCTTCTCTAATACATTCATTGCCAGGGCAGGAGAACCCAGATAATTTCCTTTTGTCATTTCCGGGTTTTCCAGTTGGTAATAAATGGAATCTTTTAGAGATTTGTCATCATCTGCTTTCTCCAGGAAATGATAGATACCATATTGCTGCTCCGGAGTTTGCGTCATGGAGTAGATGGCACATGCGGAATTGGTTTCTACATATACTTGTGGGGCTTCATTTCTAAGAACTTCACAGAGTATCAGATGTTTCAGTACATCGGGTTGTTTTGCGAAATGAGTGTAAGTTGCCATGTGGGTACATCTTAATATTTATAGAATATAAAAGAACTGCAACCGCTATCCTTTTTAGGCATTCATTAATTCATGGATTTCATGAATATGCAGGTGCAAATGACTTAGATAACCTTCTATCATGTCTTGTAGCGTAACCTTTGTTCCTTCAAAATCACACCAGTAGCTATCCAGTTTTGTCTGGTCTACAGATTTTATAACCTGAATGATATGCAGGTTAAAAAACTTCCATAGTTGAATCAGGTTGTTCCAATCTTCATTTTGGTAATCTTGTAATGCTATCCACAGATCATTATCCTGACGGTAATCGGGAAAGAAAAGCAAATCTTTACTGTATTGCAATCTGACCATGCGTTGGTGATTGTTTGATGCCGAATCAATCAAATGTCCGAGAATCTGTTTGATGGTACGATTTTGTTTATTACGTTTCAACGTGATCGTATCATTTTGTAGCCCGGTTAGTATTTTCTCTTCAGTTTCTATCACATGATAGATTCCTTCTGTTATTTTGGAAAAATCGACGTTTGACATACCATTCTTTTCCTTTAGGTGTTTATAGCAAAATTGCTAATGGTACAAATATAGATAAATGTGTCGATATTTATAAATTAAACGGAACTTTTCAATTCTAATTTTATCCCTCTTTCTTAAACCACCTGTAAAACCATTTGCCCACCTTCTCATAATGTCGGGTTTCGGTATCAGTATATAGCTTGGAGAAGAAAGACGTATCCAACGGCTCTCCCGACTGGTTAGGATACAGCACGATGAAGCTATTGTTGGAGAAATATTTCCCGAGCTGTCTCGGTAACTTCTCAAAAGAACTGTCATACGAAAGAGTTCCTGGTCGTGCACTGATAATAACCAATAAATGATCGTAACTTACCTGTCCTGTCAATACCAGCAGGTCATTCCAGTCTTCTAAGAGAGAGAAATCGGTAAGCGTCTGTTTATGCCTTTTCTTTATCCACGCTTGTAGGCGGATGGTAGTCTTTTCATTGGCAAAGAAGTGTACGCGGCATCCAAGAGTGCTCCCCATGCGACAGAAGTGTTCCATCCAATGCGGAAAGCCGGATTCATATTCGGCTTTAGGAGGGACGGCAACGACAATCCGTTTGATTGTATGGACCGGTATCAGAAATTTAGAGATAATTATTTCACAGTTTAATCCGTTCAATAAGTGTTCGGCAAGTATTCCAAAGTATGAATCTGTGATGTTTTTCTTGCGGTGCAGGCCGGTGATAATACTCGTAATCTCATTCTCCTTGACTGAATGGATAATACCGGAAGCTATATTCAAATCATACCGGGTGACCTTTTTGAGTGGTACATTTGCTTCCGTTGCTGTCATTTCGGCTTTTTCCAGATAATGTTTGCTTCGAATTCGTAGATTATCAGAGTTATTATCGTCGTTGATAACATTTAATGCCAGGAGATTGTCTTTCAATTTGGGGTCACGTATGACTAGAGAAAGATTTACCATGTCCTCGATAGTGTCCGGGTTGGCTATGGATATTAAAATCTTCTCTGTTTCTTTCGACGATTCATTTTCAGGTTGTGAATCATCCATCGCCATTTTTCTGGCTGCCCGTTCGGTAATCAGTGAACTCACTACGCAAGTAACCAGGATAAGCAAGACTGTTCCGTTCAGTACATCATCATTCAATAAACGTTCGCCGGTGGGCAGAATAATGTTGTATCCAACTAATACAGCCGCCAATGTGGCTGCCGCCTGTGCATTACTCAAACCATACATTAGATTTCGTTCAAGAACAGACATCTTATATATCTTTTGAGTGAGCCAGCAAGCAATCCATTTGCCTGTCAGCGCCATGGTTATCATCACGGCGGCAACTTTTAAGGCATCCCCCTCTCCGAAAATAACACGTAAGTTGATTAACATTCCCACTCCGATAAGGAAATAAGGAATAAAAAGTGCATTACCAACGAACTCTAAATGATCCATCAATGGAGAGACGTGGGGGATGAGCCGGTTAAGTACCAATCCTGCGAGGAAAGCTCCCAAGATACCTTCCATACCAACAAGCTCCATCAACCCTGCTCCTAAAAAGACCATCGCAAGCACGAAAATAAATTGCATCACGTTGTCATTGTACCGGTGAAAGAACCAACGACCGATGCGCGGAAAGAAATAAATAATTAGTGCCCCTAGAAAGATTACTTTTACCACCAGCCAAATCCAAAACAATCCTCCGGTTTCTCCTTTGAACAA
The DNA here is from genome assembly GCF_003604005.1 of Bacteroides sp. OF03-11BH. Classification (NCBI taxonomy): domain Bacteria; kingdom Pseudomonadati; phylum Bacteroidota; class Bacteroidia; order Bacteroidales; family Bacteroidaceae; genus Bacteroides; species Bacteroides sp. OF03-11BH. Next base: position 12,536 of record NZ_QTMW01000009.1, read on the forward strand.
TCCGCCTATAACAGCCAGTACCAGCAGCGTGAGTGTATCCGTTACGGCCGTTCCTCCTACGGCAATACTTACGCTACGATGGCGTGATATGCCGAAGCGGGTGACGATGGGGTAGGCCACGAGCGTATGGGAGGCATACATGCTGGCTAATAATACAGAGGTGATTACACCATATTTCAGATAAGATACATTTGCCATGAATCCAATCCCGATAGGAACGATAAAAGCCAGTAATCCCAGTACCAATGCTTTGTTTCGCGTCTCTTTGAAATCTCCCATATTCATTTCCAGACCAGCCAGGAACATGATGTAATAGAGTCCGACTTTCCCGAATAACTGAAAGCTGCTGTCTCGTGCCAGGATATTAAATCCATGTTCGCCAATAGCCAGTCCTGCCAGAATCATACCGATAATATGAGGGATGCGCAGTTTATTCAATAATATCGGAGCAAACAATATAATCAAGAGTACAAGGAGAAATATCCATGTAGGGTCGGTGATAGGGAATGTTAAATCAAGGCCAATCCAATCCATAATTTGACGAGTTCGTGATATTTGTTCCGCAAAATAACCTAAAAAAATGCTTCTAAAAAAGCATTAGTTAATAAAATTAGTCATTTATTTTTTCTCCAGATTCATGATTGCCGGAATGAAGAATGCAAGTGTTCCTGGGACATACGTTTTTAAATATACGATGATTTTATCCGTGTGTGCGTTTTGGGGTGTATAGTGATTTTATCCGGCTCTACTTTTAGCAATAATAGTAGTGCCGGATATGTCTATTTTTCGAATCCTAAATCATGTTCTTGTATTCCTCTTGTTTTTTCTTGGGTAACTTCTTTATAACTTCTTCTACCGAGTGGCTAATCAACTCCTTTATGAGTTTATCGGGAACATCTCCTTCCAAGTAAACGGTTATCCAATGTTTCTTATCCGAAAAAGGTCCCCAAAAAATGTCTTCGTATTGTTCTATGAGCTCTTCTGATTTATCAGGATTACATTTCATATCCGCCCAGAATCTTCCGTTTTTAGGACGTAATGTAGCAAAAGTGAACATTTTATCCATAACCTTGAAAACCAAAGTATGTTCATCAAACGGCATACATTCTGTTGCTCCTTTGACTGACAGGCAATATTCTCTATAATCTTCGATATTCATGACTTCTCTCTTTTGATTCATTCAAAACACAAATATATTACTTTCTGTTTGCTTTTGAAAAACATGTTTCTATCTCAAAGTACCCGTTTCAATTTCGCCCTTATCCGGCTTAAACTTACCGGAGTTATTCCCAGATAAGAAGCAAGACACTCCAATGGTATTCTCTGTAATAGCTCCGGATTATTTTGTATCAGCTTCATATACCGTTCGGACGCGGTGGTGAATAAGAGAGAAATAAGTCTTTCCTCTGTTTGCAGGAACTCTGATTCGGCAAACTTGCGCCCCCAGTTGGCAATATGGATATCTTCCTTGAATAATTCGTGTAAGTCTTTGCGCTTTAATAGATACAACACCGAGTTTTCCATCAGTTCCATTGACTCATACCCCTGTTGATTATTTACATAGCTTTTCAATGAGACAATGGTTGACCCTTCTTTCCCAATCCAGAACGTTACCTCTTTTCCGTCTACGGGAATGTAAGCTCTGGCAATCCCTTTCTCGATGAAAAAGATATTCGTTTCAGTCTTGCCAGCCTCCAATATATGATAACCTTTGGGATATGTGACTTTTGACAGATGTTTGACCACCTTATCTGCTGAAGCCTCCGGCATCCGATATATCCTGTTTATAATCTCGTGTATATCCATATCGCATTGAATCATTATTCTGCAAAAATACAAAAAGTTATATTAGGAAAAGAAGAATTGATGATACTCTTACACCGTCGTTTCTTATCAAATGTAAAGTGAAAGCTCCGGGCATCTTGTTAATTTTGCAGTCTAATATTAAAATAGAATGATATGAATTGGATTATATTGATTATTGCCGGACTGTTTGAGGTTAGTTTTACCTTTTGTCTAGGCAAGATTAAGGGAGCGACAGGCACCGATTTTTATTTGTGGGGAGCGGGATTTGTAATCTCTGTAATCTTAAGCATGTTCCTACTGGCAAAGGCTGCGCAAACATTGCCTATCGGCACTGCATATCCTGTTTGGACGGGGATAGGAGCGGTGGGAACCGTCTTGATCGGTATCCTGTTCTTTCATGAACCGGCAACTTTGGGTCGTTTGTTTTTTATGACGACTCTGATTATTTCAATCGTAGGGTTGAAACTGATATAATCAGACGAATAGGATTTAGTTTTAATAGATGGAAAAGTGTAATAAGGACTTTTTCAGTGTAAGTCATATATTGTTGAAAAGATTCCATCCGGTATAATATTGAGGAAGTTTGGAATTGACGAGGTCGATTATGTAATATATGCTTTCGTAATTCTGCGATTATTAGGCATTTATAAGAAGTCGTTTTGATGGGAAAAAGTTTGGTTTCTAAAATAAATGTATATATTTGCAGAATGTGGGACGCATCTCGTCCGGATTCGAAACTAAACTAAAATTCTATTTACTGTTATCTATTAAACATGAAATCCACTGATTCTGAACCTCAAGAGGGCGGTATGGAACTGGAACAGTACCGTACCAGCCTCGAACAGATGGTTGAAGAGAAATCTAAAGACTTGATCGCTATTCAGGAGAATCTCGAAGCAACCAACCGACGGCAGGCATTATTTATCAAGGTACTGCAAATTTTGCAATTGGAACCGGATATACCTACTGCTATGAATATGGCACTGGCCGAAATTGGCCGTTATACTGGTGTCGACCGTTTGGCGACATGGGAAAACCACCTCGACGGAGTTACGTATGGCTGCACCAACGAATGGTGCAACGACGGTATAGAACCCGCTATCGATTACTTGCGGAGTATGACCATTGAAGCGGGAAAACCCTGGTTCGACATGCTGGAAGAAAACCATATCATTTGTACGTCCGATATTTATTCGCTTGATCCCTTTATTACTCAAATGCTCGAAGTGCAAGGCGTAAAAGCCATTGCTGTTTTTCCCCTGTCACAATTGGGAGTACATTTCGGCTTTCTTTCGTTCAACTTTTGCTGGAACAAACAATGGGATGAAAAAGATGTGGAACTGATGAGCCAGATATCGCAAATTGTATCTACTGCTACTAAACGCTGGCAAGTTGAAACATCGCTGCAACAGTCGCAGCGAACCATGCAAAAGGTATTGGACAATATCAATGCCAATATTTTTGTGAGTGATTACGATACGTTGAAAGTGATTTTTGCCAATAAGCCTTTCAGGGAAGAAGCAGGAGAAGTTCCGGAAAATGCGGAATGTTGGAGAATGTTGAATGCAGGTCTGGAAAATGGGTGTAAACACTGCCCGAAGCCGAAGTTGCTCGATGCCAACCGTAAGTTTACAGGCGTTCATTTTTGGGAAGACTACAATCCGGTCACCAAACGTTGGTATACCATCCAGAGCATGGCAATAAAATGGCTCGACGGACGTTGGGCAATCATGGAACTGGCTACCGATATCACCACCCGCAAACAGGTGGAACTAGAGCTGATTCAAGCTAAAGAAAAAGCGGAAGAATCGGACAGGCTCAAATCAGCATTCCTTGCCAATATGAGCCATGAAATACGTACTCCTTTGAATGCCATCGTCGGTTTTTCCAGTCTGCTTGCCGAAACCGATGAGGCGGAGCTGCGTCATGTATATATGTCTTTAGTGCAGGAGAACAATGAGCTGTTGCTCAACCTTATTTCCGACATTCTGGACATCTCCAAAATCGAAGCCGGTATGATAGATCTTGTTATGGGACGGGTGGATGTACCACAACTTTGCCGGGAAGTGATTGCTACCTTCTCACACAAAAAACGTGACACTGCGGTCGAACTGCGGTTTGATGAAAATTCACCGCAGATTGTGATTGATGCTGATAAAAACCGAATCATGCAAGTACTCTCTAATTTTCTGACTAATGCCTTGAAGTTTACGACTAAAGGCTCAATCACACTTTCCTATTCATTGGAAGATGAGAGTCAGGTGCGTTTTTGTGTAACGGATACGGGCAAAGGGATTCCCGATGAACAAAAACATGAAATATTTAATCGTTTTGTAAAATTAGACTCATTTGTACAAGGTGCCGGATTGGGATTATCCATCTGTCAAAGCCTGGTCAATAGGATGGGCGGAAAGATTGGAGTCGAATCCCGTGAGGGGGAAGGGTCGTGCTTCTGGTTCACTCATCCGTATGTTCCCGGTGCTTAACCAAAAAAAAGAGATTGCATATTGAAGCAAACTACGTATATTGTTCCGCAAAGTACGGGACGAACAAAAAACAATAGTTTTCTTGAGAGAGGTGTCTGCAAACTAAAATAACCCATATTTTGTTGTCTTTATACAGTATTGAGTTTTTAGCAAATAAATATATAAATAATGATGAAGATGACAAAGAACTTATTGCTAGGGATTGCTGCCGTATGTGGCAGCACTTTTCAGGCTGTAGCTTGTACGGGAATCTCGCTGACATCCCGTGACGGCAGTTATGTGCAGGCCCGTACGATTGAATGGGCGCGCGGTGTGTTGCAAAGCGAGTATGTGATTATTCCACGTGGCCAACAGCTCACGTCATTCACTCCTACAGGTGTCAATGGACTAACGTTTACGGCAAAATATGGAGTGGTTGGTCTGGCTGTTGTACAAAAAGAATTTATTGCCGAAGGAATCAATGAGGCCGGACTTTCGGCCGGACTATTTTTCTTTCCTCATTATGGGGGATATAAAACGTATGATGCTGCACAGAACCAGCGGACACTGGCAGACCTTCAAGTGACGGAGTGGCTGTTGTCGCAGTTTTCCACTATCGACGAGGTGAAGGCAGCCCTTTCTTCTGTACGTGTTGTAGGATTGGAAAAGACAGCGGTAGTACATTGGCGTATCGGTGAACCGTCGGGGCGTCAGGTTGTGTTGGAAATTGTAGGTGGTGTGCCGCATTTTTATGAGAATGAAGTAGGAGTATTGACGAATGCCCCCGGTTTTGAATGGCAACTTACAAATTTGAACAATTACGTCAATCTTCATCCGGGTGACGCTTCCGTGCAAAAATTGAGCGGTATTACGTTGCAACCTACTGGTGGCAACTCCGGTTTTCTCGGCATTCCGGGTGATGCCACGCCTCCTTCGCGGTTTGTGCGTGCGGCCTTTTACCGGGGGACAGCTCCGCAACGTGCCACAGGCTTTGATACCGTGCAGCAATGTTTCCACTTGCTTAATAATTTTGATATTCCTATTGGTATAGAACATTCACAGGGTGATATTCCGGATATTCCCAGTGCTACGCAATGGACCTCAGCTATCGACCTCACGAACCGGAAGGTTTATTATAAAACAGCTTATAACAATTCGATACGTTGCATTGACTTAAAAGCTATTGATTTCTCAAAGGTAAAATATCAATCACAACCGTTGGATAAGATACAGGAGCAGCCGGTTGAAATGGTTAAGATTCCCCGGTAAAATATGGAACGGTATGGAGGTGCTCTTGTATAATAGTTGCTCGCATTAAGAATGCTCTCAAATAAATGTTGGTGACGTTTTACCCTCACACCCTCACCCTTTGTGCTCAATCCATTTATTCATCGGGGTTACAGGCGTGAGGGTAAAGGTGAGAGTAGGTGAGGGTAACTTTTTACTCTCACTCTGTCTCGTCCTGATTTGAGTTGACCAATCTTATTCCGTTTTTACACTAACTTCTTTATTATTACCATAATATCCACTTCCCGGCACATAAATCGGCTGCATGGCTCCACCCATATTTTTCAATTTACCCTCGTCGCGCAGACGTCGGATATGTCGCATGGCTGTACTTCTTGCCATTCCGCAAAGATATTGGAAGTCGTGTCTCCGCATAAATGGATGAGTACGGAAGTACTTAGTCAGTTGCAGGTCAATTTCCTCGTTCGTCAGTTGGGTGAAATCCAGTCCACCTTTGAGGTTTTTCACTTTAAGAACGCCGAATTCGTTTTTCAATGTCTGGTCGGCACGAAACTGAATGGCCTTTAGCTTCACTTTGGTCACTTTCCGTTTTGTGTCTACCGTTACAGGTTCCGTGGTCGTCAGGCAGGGATGGAAATAACCGATGCCGTCCAGATGAACTTGGCGTCCTTCCGCCAATTCCTGTCCCATGATGTGTGAAAGCGCATCAAGTACGGCTGTGACGTCTGTTTCTGTCAGTGAACAACGTTCTTGAATACGTCGGCGCAGTACGTCGGTCCCTGTGGAACCGTTGTATTTGATGCGCGGATGCAGGGTGTTTCCGTTTTCTCCCTGCTGTTTGTTTGAAGGCTTCGGGTCTTCATACCAATCGAATAATATTGCCATAGCTCTATATTTGTTTTAAATGAACTCTTCTTGTTATGTATTCTCTTAGATAGTAATACATTAATGCTTAATGTTTCTTTTGTTAAACTCTAATGATTTGCAAGGGCTCACCCATGTGAATAAGGCTGTTTACGTCTGTAGACGTTTTTATTTACAATTGATAGCCTGTTTGTTCACACGGGTGAGCCCTTGACAACTACTAAGCAAAGATACATAAATAATAAGGCAAATGCAAATAATATGCAGGTATTTATCGGATAAAATGCTTGTTTACCGGAGGATAAAAGCGTATCTTTACAGGAATTAAATATGTAGATGTGATTGTAGAAAAAATAGACAAAAATAGGATGAAAGTTACTTTAATCAGACAAGACAACGGGAGCGGAAAAGAAACTCTTAGCATTTGTGAGACAGGCACACTATTCGACAAAATGAAGACGGAAACTAAAGCGGGACATATCACGGCTTTGCGGGAGATTATACCGTTGCTGGAAGGTACGTATGCCCGATACGAACATATTGATAAATTGCCATACATTTATTCTGCTGTGGAATATACCCGTACCAAAGAGGGCGAACGGAAAATGAAGCAGTACAACGGTTTGGTACAGTTGGAAGTGAGCCGGTTGGCCGGTGGCTCGGAAGCGGAGTTTGTGAAACGGCAAGCGGCACTTCTGCCACAGACTTTTGCCGCTTTTTGTGGCTCCAGCGGGCGTAGCGTGAAAATATGGGTGCGTTTCGCTTTGCCGGATGACGGAGGATTGCCGACCAAGGAAGCGGAGGCGGAATTATTTCATGTTCATGCTTATTGGCTGGCTGTGAAATGTTATCAGCCGATGTTGCCTTTCGATATTGACTTGAAAGAACCGGTTTTGGCACAGAGATGCCGTATGACGCTGGACGAATCTCCTTATTATAATCCGGATGCGGTGCCGTTCTGCTTGGAACAACCGCTTATGATGCCGGGAGAAGAGACTTTCCGTCAGCGGAAACTGGGAGAGAAAAATCCGTTATTACGGTTGCAGCCGGGATATGAGTCGGCGCAAACATTCACGAAGATTTATGAAGCGGCCTTGAACAGGGCACTTCAGGAAATGGAGGATTGGAAACGTGGGGACGACTTGCAGCCTTTATTGGTTCGCCTTGCCGAGCATTGTTTCAAAGCGGGGCTTCCCGAAGAGGAAGCGATACGGCAGACGATGATTCATTATTATCGCGAAGAAGAAGAGCAGGTGATCCGTTCGATATTGCATAATCTTTATCAGGAATGTAAGGGATTCGGCAAGAAAAGCAGTATCAGTAAAGAGCAGGAGACGGCTTTTCTGTTGGAAGAGTTTATGAAACGTCGGTATGAATTCCGTTACAATACGGTGCAGGACGATTTGGAATATCGGCAGCGCGATTCTGTTCACTTTTGCTTTAAGCCGGTGGATAAACGGGTGCGCAACAGTATTGCAATCAATGCTTTGAAGGAAGGCATCAGTGCGTGGGACCGTGATGTGGATCGTTTTCTGAATTCGGAATGTGTTCCTTTGTATAATCCTGTGGAGGAATATCTTTATGAGACAGGTCGCTGGGACGGGAAGGATCGTATCCGTGCATTGGCTGGTCTGGTGCCTTGTGATAATCCGCATTGGCAGGAATTATTTTACCGCTGGTTTCTTAGTATGGTGGCGCATTGGAGGGGAGTCGATCGGCAGCATGGTAATAATACTTCGCCTTTGCTGGTTGGTTCGCAGGGGTATCGTAAGTCTACATTCTGTCGCATTATTCTGCCGCCGGAGTTGCGTTTCGGCTATACGGACAGTATTGATTTTAAAAGTAAACAGGAGGCGGAACGCTATTTGGGACGTTTTTTTCTGATAAATATTGATGAGTTCGATCAGATTAATGTCAGTCAGCAGGGGTTCTTGAAGCATTTGTTGCAGAAGCCTGTGGCGAATCTGCGCAAACCATACGGTAATACGATTCGGGAAATGAGGCGTTATGCTTCTTTTATCGGTACCAGCAATCAGAAAGATTTGCTTACCGATCCTAGCGGTAGCCGCCGTTTTATTTGCATTGAGGTGACGGCTCCTATTAATACAAATGTTACGATTAATTACAAGCAGCTTTATGCTCAAGCGATGGAGGCTATTTATAAAGGTGAACGTTATTGGCTGAATGATGAGGATGAAAACATATTAAAACAGACTAACCGTGAGTTTGAACAGGCGAGTCCGCTGGAACAGCTGTTCCACTGCTATCTTAATCCCGTAGAAGAGGAAATGGAAGGCGAATGGCTGACTGCCATGCAGATTTTGAGTTATTTACAGACGAAAACACGGGATAAACTGGCTATTAATAAGGTAGGACAGTTTGGGCGTGCACTTCAAAAACTGAATATTCCTTGTCGTAAGTCTCGTAAAGGGACGCTTTATCATTTGATGAAAGTGAAGTAATTGATAAAGGTGGTGTGAAAGGGGGCTTTGTCAACCCAATCAGGACGAGACAGGGTGAGGGCAAAAAGTTACCCTCACCTACCCTCACTCTTACCCTCATCACTGAAAGGATGATGAATAGGGGGATGCAGGGAAAGTGTGAGGGTGTGAGAGTAAATCATGTATAAAAAATAATTGGATATTGAATCGGATGGTAAAGAATTGTGTGGCGGTCGGCAGTCCTTGCCGGGTGATAAAGTATATTGAGAACGATTGATTGTATGGAGGAGTGGGAGGGGGATTGTCTTTTCTACGTAAAAACAGCAATTTTCGGGTCGTTTATCAGTGATGCGTGTAGTAATTTTGCGGCATTGGAAATGAGAGTGCGAGTGTAAAAACGAAAATATTATTAGCTGTTATTTCAACTGTAAATATAATAAACGTATCTTTGGAAGTATGGAAGATAAAACGAATGTAATTAAGATACAGCGTTATCATTCTCCTTGTGGTGATTTGATGCTTGGCTCGTTTGAGGATAAGCTTTGTCTTTGTGACTGGGCGGCTGAAAGTCATAGGGATATCGTAGACAGGAGATTGCGGAAAGTGCTGAAAGCTGGTTATGAGAAAAGTACATCAGATGTGATACTGGAGGCGATGAGCCAGTTGGATGAATATTTCAATGGCGAGCGGACTGTGTTTGAGGTGCCTTTGCTTTTTGTTGGTACGGAGTTTCAGAAGAGTGTATGGTATAAGTTGTTGGAGATTCCATACGGTTCGACTGTGTCATACGGTGAGCTGGCAAAACAACTCGATTTGCCGAAAGCTGTCCGTGCTGTTGCTGCCGCTAACGGGGCGAACGCTATTTCTATTTTTGCTCCGTGCCATCGTGTCATCGGCAGCAACCACTCTCTTGTGGGATATGGTGGCGGGCTTCCTGCTAAAAAGCGGTTGCTGGATTTGGAATTAAATGGCAAACCTCTGTTATGAATGAGCAAAAAACGCTTGACTATGCACGCATTGCACAGGCAATCGGGTATATAAGGGAGAATTTTAAAAGGCAACCGGGATTGGATGAGATTGCCGGGGAGGTGGCGTTGAGTACGGCGCATTTCCAACGTATGTTTACGGAGTGGGCGGGAATTAGCCCTAAGAAGTTCTTGCAATATACTAGTATTGAATATGCCAAGAGAATCTTGAATGAAACTCATGCGTCTTTATTCGATGCGGCACAGGAAACAGGGCTTTCCGGTACGGGCAGATTGTATGACTTGTTTGTAAATATAGAAGGGATGACGCCGGGCGAATATAAAAACGGAGGTGAAAGTCTTTCTATCAATTACAGTTTTGCCAAAAGTCCTTTCGGTGAAATCTTCATTGCGTCTACCGATAAAGGTATTTGTTGTATGGAGTTTGCAGACGAACATGACGCGGCTTTTAACTCTTTACGGAAGAAGTTTCCTAATGCAAAGTTTACCTCGATTGTGGATGAAGTGCAGCAAAATGCTTTATTTATCTTCACGCAGGACTGGAGTAAACTCAAAGAAATAAAATTGCATCTGAAAGGTACTGACTTTCAACTAAAGGTATGGGAAACCTTACTGAAAATTCCTGTCGGTGGCTTGACTACTTACGGAGATATAGCCGTAGGAATCAATAATCCGAGAGCTTGCCGGGCTGTTGGAACGGCTGTCGGTGAGAATCCCGTAGCTTTCCTTATTCCGTGTCATCGGGTCATTCGTGCTTCCGGTGAGTTGGGAAATTACCATTGGGGAGAGATTCGCAAGACTGCAATGATTGGTTGGGAGGCTGCAAAAGGTGAGGTAAAGAGGGGATTATAGGAAAGAATGAAGGTGATTTTAGTTCACATTCTTTTTAGTGCAATGCTGTTTCTTATATTATTAATATATAACTAATTTGATTATGAAATTATTGGTATTCCTTGCTAAAGGGTTTGAAACGATTGAGTTTAGTGCTTTTATAGATGTTATGGGATGGGCAAAGACGGATTTTGATTGTAAAATAGATGTTGTGACCTGTGGCTTGAATCAAAAAGTGATTAGTTCTTTCAATGTTCCTGTTTTGGTGGATAAAGTCATGGATGAAGTGTCTGCAGATGAATATGACGCGCTTGCGATACCCGGCGGATTTGAAGAATTCGGATTCTATGAGGAGGCATATAATGAACAACTTCTGGAATTGATACGACTGTTTGACTCACAAAAGAAATGGATCGCAACAGTCTGCGTGGGAGCTTTGCCTGTTGGGAAAAGTGGAGTGTTGAACGGTCGGAAAGCAACAACTTATCATCTTAGAGGTGCTCATAAACAGAAAGTGCTTCAGGGATTTGGAGCAACTATCGTAAATTCTCCCATCGTGGTGGATGATAATATCATAACTTCTTATTGTCCTCAAACATCATACGGGGTTGCATTGCTTTTATTAGAGAAGTTGACCTCTCATAAAGAAATGGTTTTAGTGAAAGATGCTATGGGATTTTAATAAGTTGCATTTAAGCACTGCACTCGGTTTTGAGTTCGCTATGGATGATGCTTCTCACTGCTTTTTCATGTTTGAATAAATAATAATAAGTGCTTGCGGTAAGAAAAGCCAGAAACCGGATATTGGTTCGACTATGCAACCGATTATGGTGAACAGTAGAATGAAGTAACCTAAAAATAAAGGTGCCGGTTTTTGTTCTTTTCTGATATAGTATTGAAGTGTCTCTCCCCAAAGAATAAGTATTATTCCGCAGATTAGGAACCAGAAAGCAAAGCCCAGGTTATGATTTTCTCCAATAGAGTCTATTAATCCATTGTTAAGCATTTCCGTAAAAGCTTCTTTTCCAAGAAATAACGCATAAATGGTATGAATGACTCCTGTTGCTGTTAAAAGTGTTCCACTATATTTCCAAAGTTTCATGTTCTTGCCTTTTTAGTATTTTATTGGGATGTACACTTCTACAGAATTTGAAATTTAATCCGTTTTAACATATCATCCGGTTCTTAATAAGTTGCTCGATAACGCAAATATAAGTAATCATGTACGATTCCCAACGTATGATTTCGACATTTGTGTTTGTTTTAGATTCTTTATACTTGGTCATTCGTTTTCTTGTTGTGATATCTGTGGACATGAGTTGCTTTATAAATATCCTTTAGTTCTTCTTTATTGTATTGAAAATTATATCTTTGTATTTCAGATAGTTGGATTTATGGAGTTTATAAAAGAGGCTGGCGTCTCACCACAAAAAAGTATGGATATTAAGAATGATAAGATCACAATAAAGCCTTTGCGTGATAAGGATGTAGACATTTTCAGTAAATGGTTGGCTAAAGAATATATTTATAAATGGTTCTGCCCTGACGGAGAAGAACATAAAATGGCTTGGTTGGATGAGGTAAATAATAGAAATACCCAATATCATTATATGAAACATTTCATTGTTTATTATAATGATAAAGCCATTGGCTTTTGTTTATACTTGGATTGTTATTTTGAAAAAGAATATATACCGGAACATTACGGAAAAACTGTCGATGAGAAAGAGACAGTCTTTGAAATAGGTTATCTCATAGGCGAAGAGGAATATTTGGGTAAGGGCATCGGGAAGATTATTGTAAAGAAGCTGATCGGGGAAATTGCCGAAATAGGAGGGAAAGAGATATTGGCTGACCCTGATGAGGCTAATGTTTTATCCATAAGAACATTGTTAAGTAATGGATTCGTAAAAGTAAAAGATTGCGATTATAGGTATTGTCTTAAATAGATAAGAAAACTTCTTTTGAAAGAAGTTTTCTTATACGGCCATTCTATTTATTATTTGAATACAAAGTTGCTCAATAGATAACTCAAGAAGTTACCATAAATGATTATCTTTTATCTGACTTGTAAACTCATTTATAGCATCATATCTCAGCTTCGAAACGGAAGAATTTACTTTCGCTATTTTCTTCGTCAAAAATCTTTCGATGAAATTCATTTTGTCAAACTGAAACTCGCCACCTAAAATGGCTTTGGGAATCGATAATCTCTGCAAGAACTCCGGGAAAGCCTTATTCATTTCTTCCGCTTCTTGCTCTTCGTTCATACAACAGATGAATAACCCTATTACTTTTTGCTCTAATAACAGTTGATTATTGTGACAGAATTGAGTAATTTTTCGGTTTGGAGAGCCCGCATAAATGGCTGTTCCGAGAATTATTCGATCGTAAGTTCGAATATCAGGTCTCGGACACTCTTTTAATGAGATGTAGTCAACTTTATTAGTCAACTTTTCTCCGATAAGGTGTGTTACTCGCTCGGTAGTTCCATGTTTTGAATAATATATGATAGCTGTTTTCATTTTCAACAGGCATAAGCGGTTTTAAATAGCCACTAATAAGTGACATGGTTATCCTTTGTAAAGGTAGAGACTTTATTCTGACTAGCAAACAGTTTTCGATATAATTAATCTATATCTTGTTTTTCTCATATTTGAAAAGTATGTTCCCCATCTCAAAACGAGATAGGGAGCATTTCTTAATATATAATTAATGTACAGGTGCCAAGATTGATTCCATAATACCTGTACATATTGAAATTCCTACTTAATATCCCGGATTTTGATACTCGCTGCCATTGGTGATTGTTGCAGTAAATGTAGTTGAAATGGGACGTAATGCATAATTCGGGTGAAAGAATTGTGCTAAGTCCGGATGAGTATTCTCCAGATACTCCGAGTTCTTAAACATTCCTGTCCGTTTCAAGTCGTAGAAGCGGCAATATTCTCCGCAAAGTTCACGGCCTCTTTCGTCTAAGATATCTCGTACTGTAATACTCCCTGTAAGCGGATTTGCTCCGGCACGTTCACGAACCTTGTTGATATAACCGGCTGCATTCGCACCACCATTCAGGTAAATATCAGCTTCTGCCGCAATCAAATAAACTTCTGCCATGCGCATGATAAACGTTGCATTCAGATTACCGTTTCTCTGTTTGGAAGCATTGGCTACATAATAATTGCTGCTGTTATGCTTATTCAGTGATGGATAATAGTAGCGGAATTGGTTCTCATTTGTGCCGTCATTTTTGTAATTGCCAGTGACGTTTGTATAAGCATAATTCATGTTCACATTATTATTGTCATCACTATATACATGATGATAATCAATTAGCAAATAATCAGAAATGTGTTCTTTTTGTTTCTCTGTCGCATAATCGATGTCCTGCGGCATGATGAATTTAATGGCTAAATCACCTTTATTCAGAGCTTTGCCAATGACGGTTTCTTCCTTGTCATACATGTGGACGGCACTTTCATCCCACGTGTAATTCTTGTTCGCGTTCCACTCTGTAGTGAACGATTCATGAAATCTGGGGTCCAATGTTCCGTCTTTCTGTACATATAAACTCAATAAATGCTGTGTGGGCATAAAGATACCGGTAATTGAGCCTTCCCAAGTAAGACGTGTTTCCTGATTATCTTCACGAGCACCGAACTTATTGATATTGCATAAGAAATACTCATCGTTGCGATTTAGCTTGTAATTTCCGTTGCTTGATCCGTGACCGTCTGCTCCTGCATACCAGCGATGTTTCCAGAGAGCATCCTTGTTTTCCCAGTTATTGCTCTCTTTAAACACTTCGCTATACGATGGATACATATACGTATTGTATTTCCCACCGCCGGTTTCGCAATCGGTAATCAATTTCTTGGCTGTATCCAGAGCTTCCTGCAAATATTCGGTGCTTCCATATTCGTACGTCTGCAAGCAGGCTTTAGCCAGAAAACCGAGAGCGGCTTTCTTCGTCGGGGTGGTAGTAGTTGCATGCGTACCTGTTGGCAACCATTCGGATGCGAATCTTAAATCGGGCAGGATTACTTCCTGATAGATAGTCATCGGATCGGTGCGGGTGGGGGAGTAAGTCAGTGTTTCCGCTGTTATCGGTTCTGTGAGCATCGTCACTGCTCCGAATTGTTCCACTGCATTGAAATAATAGACAGCTCTAAGAAAACGGGCTTCCGCAATCTTGGCATTCCGCTCCTCTTCCGTGGTGTAGGGAGGTTTGTCTCCTAATGCGATAGCTTCGTTACAGGCTCCCACACCGTCGTATGTCCCGTTCCACCAATTATTGGTGTAAGTCGTATTGGGTGATGTTCCTGCGAAAAACCAGAACCACTGTGTGTAACTTGTTGATTCGTTGGCTTTATACGTCCAAAGATCGGTGTCGCCTTCAGTCAGTGACATCCAGTCCGCAGAACCGTAGTAAAACCTTTCCATAGCAAAATAACACTGGTTAATCAGGGTTTCATATCCATCGATGGAAGTAGCCAAAGCCTCTTTGGTAAATGCGCCCGGGTTGTATTCCTCCAAGGTGCAGGAATGTAGAGATAAGGCCGAGAACAGCACACTGCAAAATATGAATTTTATATATATCCTTTTCATGATTATAATCTTTTGTTAGAATGTCAAATTAACGCCAAAAACAAATTGCCGGTAGGTAGGAAATGCATCCGAACCGTTGGTTTCGGGATCAGTATCTTTCAACTGCTTATCTTTTACAAAGATGAACGGATTGTAGGCTGTGGCATAAATACGGCATTTCTCCATTAAAACTTTGCGGGAAATATTGACGGGTAGTGTATATCCCAGCGTGATATTTTTAATCTTAATGAAGGAGCCGTCGCGCACTCTTAATGAAGGATATACGGTTTTTTGTTCGTCTCCCGTTCCGGGACGGGGGAAATAGGCTCCTTGATTATCCTCTGTCCAGTAGTCTACGCCTGCCAGTTGATTCTTGGTTATGCTCTGTTCGGCGGTATAATAACCGAGCAGGTCACTGTTGATTGTCTGTCCGTAACGTGCCATGGCAAAGACGGATAAATCAAAATTCTTGTAGGTGAAGGAGTTGCTGAGTCCGATGATCCAGTCCGGATTGGAATGTCCTAGAATTTGCCGGTCTTCCGTACTGTATTTATGCACACCTTCATCGCCTTTCTGGTCTAAGGTTTCTATCTTGATGAATCCGGGTTTTACGCCGTAGGCATCCAATGTTTCCTGTGGAGTATCGGTTCCCCAAATTCCGGTATATTTATATCCGTAAATAGCTTTAATCGGTTCACCGACAAACAGGTTTTCGGCGATCAGATCACCGTCAGGCAGATCGTCTATTTGTTCCTTGTTCCAGGTGACGGATAAAGTGGTATTCCAGGTGAAATCTTTATTCCGTATGTTGTGCGAAGTGATCGTTGCTTCCACGCCTTGGTTACTGGTCTGGGCGATGTTCTGCCAGATAGCCAGAGGCGATCCCCATCCGGTCAGACCGCTGGTGATGGGCAATGTACGTTTGAATAATAATCCTTTGGTGGTTGTCTTGAACCATTCTACCGATCCGTCAATGCGACCGTTTAGGATACCGAAATCCAACCCCACATTCCAGTTGTATGACTTCTCCCAGCCGAGATCGGAACTACCGTAGGTACCGGAGTATTGCGTGAAAGGAACAATCTTCCCATTAATGGAAATTCCCGAAGCGGCATATACGTATGCTTGTGTTGTGGTACTGTATGCGGTGGTTCCTCCCGAGTTACCCGTGATACCGTAGCTCACTCTCAACTTCAGGTTGTCTAGCCAACTACGTGTCTTTTCCATAAATGCCTCGTCTGATATTCTCCACGCCAGTGCACCTGCGGGGAAAGCATCCCATTTATGTCCGGTAGAAAATTGTGAAACACCGTCCCAACGGGTAGAGAAATTAAACAGGTATTTGCCTTTGTATGAATAGTTCAGACGGAAGGCAAAAGACATTTTCTGTGTCTGTGCGAAGTCGGATTCCACATGTTGGGAAGTGCCCGATGTCAGTCGCCAGAAAGACCATTGATCTACCATCTGACCGCTGGCGGCAGCCATGCTACTTTCCGACTGGTTCTTATTCCAGGAAGTAATCAGTGAACCTCCCAGATTATGGTCTTTTGCGATGGTTGTGTTGTAAGCGAGAATATTCTCCCAAGTGTAATTCCAGGCATTGTTGTTGGTGATGGAAGCATGCGGTGAACCTGCATAAGACGGACGGTTGGCATTGCACTTCTCTCCCCAGTATTGCCCGTGGCGTGAGTGATTCAAAGTACCATTGACACGACTGGTAAAAGTCAGGTCTTTGATGGGAGTTAGTTCGACATAGCCACTCATGTTCAGATAGGTGGAACGTGTGTTGTCTACATACTGATTCTCTATGAAATCACTCATCGGGGAATATTGTCCCGTGATGTATTCGTGATTGATCTCCCCTTCTTCGGTATAAGCATCACCCAGCGGGATGGCGGAGAGAGATTTGGTGAATGTGTTTTTCACACCGGAGTTCAAGTCCCGGTAGACTAAATTGGAGGTAAAGCCCACCTTTGCCCATGAAAATATCTGTTGATCCAGGTTGAGGCGTAACGAATATCTGTTCAGATTTTCGTTATTAAGTAAACCTTCTTCCCGATTGTAGGAAGTCGAAGCGAATAATTTTGTCTTTTCAGTGCCACTGCTGACCGAAAGACTGTATTTCTGTGTGGTAGCCGTGTTGCCCGACACTTCATCTATCCAGTCTATCCATTTGCCGTCGTTGTATGCATCTATAAAATCCTGTTTCCCCAGTAGGGCGGACATATCGGTAGGATAGTCACCGTTTTTATATTTATAGGCTTCTTGCTGGTAGGTGACCCATTCATCCCGCGTCATTCCATGCCTGTAGTTAGGTGAACCGCTGAATCCGTAATAAGCATCGAAGTTTACGGTCGCTTTTCCCTCTTTTCCTCTTTTTGTGGTGATGATGACAACACCGTTTGCTCCTGCAGAACCATAAATGGCGGTGGAAGAAGCATCTTTCAATACATCTACACTCTCGATGTCCGACGGGCTGACCTGGCTATAGCTGCCGGGGATTCCATCGATAATAAACAACGGTTCGTTGCTGCCATAGATAGATCGTGAACCACGTAACAGGATAGTGACATCACCTCCTACCTGTCCCGAAGTTTTGGTGATATCCATTCCGGGTATCTTGCCTTGAAGGGCTTCCATCACATTATTGGTAGGAGCGGCCAGTACTTCCGCACTTTTGACGGAGGTTACCGCCCCCGTCAAATCCCGTTTTTTGACCGATCCGTATCCTACCACCACTACTTCATCAATCAGTCTGGCATCTTCCGTCAGTATGATTTCCAGCTTGTTCTTGTTGCGTGTATTGACTTCCTGTTCCGTGTATCCCATATAAGATACCTTTAATATTGCATTGGGCGATATGCGCAGTGTGAATAGTCCGTCTACATTCGTAATTGTCCCGTTACTGGTACCTTTTTCAACGATATTCGCTCCGATAATCGTCTCTCCTTGAGAGTTTTTCACTACACCCGAGATCGTTCTGCTCTGTTGGCAATAAGCCCGTGTTGATCCAAGTATCGATAAGGAACCTATTAATAGGAATAATAGGTAAAAATTCATTCTATAAACAGTCTTTAGGGGATTATTCTCCCCTATGTTTGTTTTATCAGAAAATGATTTCATGCTTTTTGTTTAATTGTATGTTTACTAATTTGTTTTTGGATAGCTAAATTTCCGGACAATTTAAAGCTATGTCTCGATTGTAACGACTTTACTTACCCCATAGGCTATTAGATTTTATTGGTTAAATGATAATTGTTCAGAATGTCAATTGCACATCCTTCTGCACTGTTTTAAATGTGGCGCCACGATTCATGTCAGCTAAAAACTGACAGGGCAAAATTATGCATATAGAACTGGGGATTGAAAAATATAGAGTTGACTTTTATCAGAACTGAGTTGTTTCTTACTACCTGTTGTATATTTGATTTTATAAAGTAATATTGTTGTTGATTAAACCTTTACCCGTCGTAAACTTTACGGTAGTAAAGTTTTAGAAGTAGATAAAATGATAAAGACTGGGATAAAATAGATCTAATTAGGTTATATTTAAAAGAGAAACAGATAGAAAGCTGTCTTTTTCAAAGGGCGATATGTAGTTGCGAATTTTATTTTCATTATCTTTGTCTCAATGTATTTACTAAAGCAACAATGATATGGATATTAAAGTAAAAGACAAGGTGAATCAAAGGCATGTCGGTCGCAATCTGCAAAGAATCCGTGTGTATCTGGGTATGAAACAGGAAGCGTTGGCTTCTGATCTGGGTGTTAGTCAGCAGGAGATCTCGAAAATAGAGAAACAAGATGAAATAGAAGACGGACTGTTGACAAAAATAGCTGAAGTCTTGGGAATATCTACTGATGTCATCAAGGATTTTGATGTTGAAAAAGCCATTTGTAATATTAATAATTATAAAGATGCTACCATTTCTCCGGGAGCAATTGCTACTGTTTATGCTCATAACCAACAGATTAATCCTATTGAAAAGGTGGTTGAACTGTATGAACGCTTGTTGAAAAGTGAACAAGAGAAAATAGAGATTCTAAGAGAGTGCATAAAGCAGGGAAAATAATCAACAGACTGGAATATGGAAACGGAAAAGTACACAAATACAATTCATCTGGGAAGAAAAATTGAACGGGTGCGTCGGCTTCGGGGAATGACTCAAGCGGAACTCGGTGATTTGTTAGGTATAACGAAACAGGCTGTTTCGAAAATAGAACAAACAGAGAAGTTTGACGATGAACGGTTAGGCGAGATTGCTTCAGCACTAGGCGTTACTGTAGATGGGCTGAAGAGTTTTAATGAAGAGACAATCCTGTATAATACGAATAACTTCTACGAGAATTGCGGTGTTAAAAGTGCTGTCAGTAATACAGGTAATAATCAGACCTTTAATAGTTTTCCTGTTGAACAGGTAATTGAGATTTTCGAAAAGCTGTTGGATAAACAGAAGGAGCAATTTGAAACTTTAAAAAAAGAGAAGAAATAAATATCTCCAAGATATTGAATTTTATCAGTCGTAATTATACTCCTAATGCAATGATAGCTGAATTGATTTCTTCAAAAAACAAGGAAATAGATTGGTTGAAAGAAGAAATTAAGTTTTTAAGAAAGGAAAATGAAAAATTGCTGCTGATTGTGGGTGAAAAGATATGAGATGATGTTATCATAATTATGTGATACACTTCTGTCTGTTGTTTATATGGGTAGTTATCACCTTTATGTTGTAAGCATAACTAAGATCTGATTGAAACTTTATAAATAATATTTTTTACTGTAAATGTTGAGGTATCCAAACTCTTTTTAATTCAAGGAGTTTGGATGCTATTTTTAAGTTTACTGCATTATGGTGTAGTATTCATAATACAAAAGCAAATATTTCGGGTGACAAGATGATATCTTTTATCTTTTTCTTTGAAAAAAAATATCACAAACTTTTATTTGAAGACTAATTTAGTTATTCTGCGTTCTTATTACTTTTTGTATCATTAGTATGATCCATACAGATATAACAAAGGGAGCGGTTAAGGTAGTGATACCCAAACTCATTCCTAGAATCTGTAATACGGTGGACAGTAAGACAGAGCATCCTGCCCATACGCCACTTTTCCAGCCCGTTCCTCCTAAAGCTATTGCACATAATACCCCATTATAGCCCATTAATCCGGCATTTAAGTCTGTAGCATCCACTTCAAGTAAAATGGCTAGGGGAATAGGAAGAAGTGCTCCCAAGATAGTATAGAGACTTGCCTTTCGAGAATTAATCAAAATGCCTATAAGGAAACATAATCCGGATAGAATTGTATTTCCCTGAAACATGACTTGCCCTATACCTAAGCAGAAGGCTTGGAAATAATTAATATTCTGTGTGGTATCAATAACCGTATAGGAAACTGATAGTAAATCTGGTATAAGCCAGCTGCAAACTCCCAACATTCCCCATACAGCAAGAATGAAAGGAGCAGTAAAGCCAGGAATTAAACGTTGCTGATTAAAAAAATAGGCAATCCATGTGGAAAGGGCCGAAGCGATAATCAACATGATTAAACTTCCTACCGATAATTGTAGAAATACGCCAACTGCTATACCTACTAAAGTTCCATTAAATCCGTATAATCCATTTTTAATATCATCATACTTATATCCCGAAAAATGGGCTGTCAGTGTACTTATTATATTACCGCAGACTGCTAGTATTCCCATTTGCCATGAGTTTAGAAATATTCCAATTAGCATGAATAATCCGGATAACGCATTATTCTGAAACATCACTTGTCCTATTCCACGTCCCAGAATAAGTAATAAATTGTGTATAAAGACCATTTGTATAAAAGATTGACTGATAAAATGATGACAAAAGTACAACCTTCTATTGAAAATAGCAATATCAAGAGATGGAGAATTAGAAAAGTGTAAAGAGATGTGGAATTATCATGTACGGTCAATTCACTAATTATTGTGCTAAGCATAATATTCATGACTATGTTAATGATTTACTTATAGGGGATGAATCTCGTTTTGATTGGACAGGAATAGATTTAATAGTTCCTTATTGGCCTTACTGTTAATTGAAAGTTCTCTGTTTTTTTGGAAAACATCCAAAGAACTGGAACATTCACCGCAGATATCTACTCCGATAATTTCTTCTTTTTTTAGAATGATGGAGAGGAGTTTCTCCAATTCGGTCAGTGATAGGGAACCCTGATCCCAATTGGTTACTGCTGATTTTATGTCCAATACATCTTTGTCCACTGATATATAGACAGGCTCATTCAGATGTTCATGAGAGAATCTGTTCCATCCTTCTTCGTGAGAAAGTTCTGTTTCGCTATAAAACTTTAATTTTTCTCCATAATTGGGATGCAGTGCTTTGATCAACTTTTCAGCAGCACCGACGATACATACTTTTTGAAGATAAGGATTTGTATCCAATACTTTTTTCACCCAACATCCGCATGACATTAGATTGTCAAATAAGGAAGGTTGCATATCTGGATGATGATCAAAGACAACTAGTGAGAATGGGGTCTTTATTTTATCCGTCCAAAATTTACTGATATAATGATAGTTACCGGAATCAATGAAATGTATTCCTTCAGGTAAGTAGGGGGCCATTCTTTGTCTAATGACTTTGGCTGCTTCTGCATCACAGTAGCAGTTGGTTCCGTTTAGGTCGGTACAATCTATCCACTGGAAATGGATGTCGTTTATAAATCTTTCCTGCTCATAGACATGAGTGAAATTCATAAGAATAATGTTCGGTTTCATTGTTCTTTATCTTTTATTGAATAACCTTTGAAACTTGTCATGTATAAAAGCGGAGTGTGTCAAAACGCAGATTAACGCAAATTATCGCAGATTATTTCAATTATATTTATATATTAATCAACGATTTATGAAATTATTTCTGCGATAATTTGCGTTTTATTATTCATTATGACACACCTCCCTTTTTTTTAAAACCATCGGACGTAACAAAAATCTTGTCTATGTGGTAATAGATTATTTTTGGGATACATGCGGAAAGCCTGTTTGAAACTTCCGGCATTAAAAATTTGAGATGTCCCCTTGAAGGTATATAGATTCCCGTCTTTGGAAACTAGTGGAAGAGGTATGACTTCATAGATATGATCTTGACCACTTTCATGCTGAATAATGACCAATTCAATTCCAATTGCATCATCCAGACCTTTCTCATCGACAACAACTGTTACTTCATATTCCTTTCCGGCTTCGATTGTCGCATCCAACCCGTTTCCGGCTTTTATGGATTTGATTTCAATGGAATCCCACCTGTTTCGGACAGCGGTTTTCCAGTCAGATATCATTTTGGCTTTTGCATTATTGTCAGCAGAGAGAATGTGGAAATGCTCCGACAGTTTGATATAGAATTTCTCATAGTAATCGTCCAGTTGCCTTTTCATGGTAAAACGGGGAGCTATTTGTGCGATTGAATTCTTGATGTACTTAATCCAGTTTTCCGAATACTCCTTATCTCCATGTTCATAATATGCAGGAAGAATGTCATGCTCCAATAGATAGTAAATTGCTTCGGCGTCCAGCTGGTTCTGATATTGTTCATTCTGGTAGATACTTTTGTCGGTCAGCGCCCATCCTGCATCCTTACAATAGCCTTCATACCACCAACCATCCAACACTGAGAAATTAAGTACACCGTTCATCAGTGCCTTTTCCCCTGATGTGCCTGAGGCTTCGGCCAGACGTGTGGGAGTGTTCAGCCAGATATCCACCCCTGCGATAAGATGTCTTGCCAGATCCATATCGTAGTTTTCAAGAAATATGATTTTACCTAGGAATTCAGGACGCCGGGATATTTCCACAATCTGCCTGATTAGTCCCTGGCCGGCGCCGTCACTGGGATGAGCCTTCCCTGTAAAGATGAATTGTACCGGATATTTCGGATTGTTCACTATTTTAGCCAGGCGGTCGATATCGGTAAACAAAAGATGCGCCCTTTTATATGTAGCAAAACGTCGTCCGAAACCAATCAGAAGGGCATTCGGGTTAAACTTCTCAAAAATGGAAATGGTTAATGACGGATCGATCTGGCTTCTAAGCCAGTCTTTGCTGCATTTTCTTTTGATATAATCTATCAGTTTGGTTTTTAGTTTCAGGCGGGTATTCCATATTTCTTCGTCCGGAATGTCGTAGACAGCTTCCCAGATTTTTTGATTGGACTGGTCATGAATAAAGCTCTCATCAAAATTGTCTTTGAAAAGCTTTTCCCATTCGGTGGCGCACCAAGTAGGAAAATGTACGCCATTAGTCACATAGCCCACATGATTCTCTTCCGGGAAGTAGCCTTTCCAGATAGGAGCGAACATTTCCTGTGACACAGTTTTATGCAACAGGCTGACTCCGTTTACTTCCTGGCTGGTTTTACAGGCGAATACAGACATACAGAAACGTTCTCCTTTGTCTCCCGGATTATGGCGTCCGAGATCCATCAGGTTATTCCAGGTTATGCCCAGTTTGTCGGGATACCCTTTCATGTATTTGTTGAAAAGTCCCTCGTCAAAATAATCATGGCCGGCGGGTACAGGTGTATGTACGGTATAAAGGGAAGAAGCGCGTACTAATTCCATCGCTTGGCCGAAATCCAGACCACCGGCTATATAATCACATAACCGCTGAATGTTGATTAATGCGGCATGGCCTTCATTGCAGTGATATACGTCTTTTTCTATACCCAAAGCTTTCAGTGTCATCATGCCGCCTATACCGAGTAAAATCTCCTGTTTCAGCCGGTTCTCCCAGTCACCGCCATACAGATGGTGGGTAATTGGACGGTCAAACTCGCTATTGAGTTCATTGTCCGTGTCCAGTAGATAAAGGGGGATTCTTCCTACATTGACTCTCCAGACATTGGCATGTACAATAAAGCTGTCGGCGTAGGGAATGTGGATTACCAGCTGTTTTCCATCTGGTTGCATCACTTTTTCGATTGGGAGCTGTCCGAAATTCTGTGCTTCATAATTGGCAATCTGCTGCCCGTCCATGGAAAGAGACTGGTCAAAGTAGCCATAACGGTACAACAGTCCTACGGCACAAAGGTCAACGTTGCTGTCTGATGCCTCTTTCAGGTAATCGCCCGCAAGTATTCCAAGACCACCGGAATATATTTTGAGGACCTTGTCTAAGCCGTATTCCATACTGAAATAGGCTACTGACGGACGTTTATGATCTGGAACTACATTAATGTATTCCTTGAAAGCAGTATAGACGGTATTCATCTTGCGGATAAAAAACTCATCATGTGCCAGTGTTACCAGCTTCTCATAATTCATCCGCTCCAGGAACAATATCGGATTTTGCTCCGTTTCTTCCCAAAGCTCCGGATCTAGGTCGCAATACATACTTTTGGCGTCATCATTCCATGTCCACCATAGATTACGTGCTATTTCCGCAAGTTTTCCCAATTCCATGGGAAGATGTGAACCGACTGTAATTTCCCTCCATTGAGGAGTGTTTACATTATAACTTGGATATTCCATAACATTGTACATTAAATAGTTTATATTTCCTTGTTTATTTTATAATAGGGCATTATCCATACCGGATAAAACTTTGTAGTTTCCCGATGATGATACAGTCCGGTATGTCTGCCTCCCGGAGTGTCTTTCCAAGCAGTGGTGAATTAATAACTTTATATGGACAGCTCGTTAAGTACCCGAATCAGGCTTTTGTCAATAGGCTTGTCATTTTTGATTGCTTGTGCAAAAGGAACATAGACAATTTCATTGTTCCGTATGCCTATCATCACATTCTGTTGGTCTTCCATCAGAGCCTGGATGGCTGCTTCTCCTAATCGGCTTGCCAGTATACGGTCGTTGGCACTTGGAGCCCCACCGCGTTGC
The DNA here is from genome assembly GCF_003604005.1 of Bacteroides sp. OF03-11BH. Lineage (NCBI taxonomy): Bacteria > Pseudomonadati > Bacteroidota > Bacteroidia > Bacteroidales > Bacteroidaceae > Bacteroides > Bacteroides sp. OF03-11BH. Next base: position 37,646 of record NZ_QTMW01000009.1, read on the forward strand.
AGATGTCCCAGAATGGAAACTCTTACATCATATTCAGGATATTCCTTTTTTACCCGGTCGGCATAGTACATGGCACCTCCATTTTTATTTTGGGGACTTTCGGTCACAATGACGATACTGCTGTTTTTTGTTTTTCTGAATCCACGTCCGATAAATGTCTCCAGCTGGTCCACATCCGTTTTGTCCTCCGGAATAATGGCAGCTTCAGCCCCTGAAGCAATCGCACTGTTCTGGGCCAGGAAGCCCGCATCACGTCCCATCACCTCGACAAAGAAAATGCGGTCGTGTGAGGTTGCGGTGTCTCTTATTTTATCTACACATTCAACAATTGTATTTAATGCCGTGTCGTATCCTATGGTGAAATCAGTACCATATAAATCATTGTCAATCGTACCGGGTAGTCCTATACATGTCACGTTATACTCTTCGGCAAAGATACGGGCTCCCGTCAGAGAACCGTCTCCACCGATAATAATCAGTGCACTGATATTTTCTTTTTGTATAACTTCATAGGCTTTCTTACGTCCTTCCAGAGTGGTAAAAGCTTCGGAACGCGCTGTTTTCAGTATAGTACCTCCCCTTTGAATAATACTGCTCACGTCTTCTGTTGTGAGTTCCTTTACTTCACCGGCAATCAGTCCTTCGTATCCCCTATAAATTCCCTTTATTTTAAAGCCGTTGAAGATGGCGGTACGGGTTACGGCGCGGATCGCTGCATTCATTCCTGACGCATCCCCTCCGGAAGTCAGGATTCCAATATACTTGTTATTCATAATTCATTTTTATACAATTATTAGACAAAATCAGAAAGTAACTGCTTTAATTTTTTCCTACTATGAAAGATACGGCTTTTTATTGTACCTAGCGACACTCCTGTTTCTTGAGCTATTTCCCGATATTTGAATCCGGATATATACAACATAAAAGCGTTGTAATGTTCTTTAGGTAGTGTTTTAAGGGCTGCCCTTATCTCCTTGGCATCTTGACTATTGTCTATGAAAGCAAAAGAGTCATCTCTTAGCAGGAAATGATAGTCGGGTTCGGATAATATATATAAGTCTCCCTGGCTTTTTTTTATCCGGTAGTTATTTATAAAAGCGTTACGCATAATGATATACATCCAGCCTTTAAAATTTGTTCCAGGATCAAATTTATCCTTATTATCCAGAGCTTTCAACATTGTTTCCTGCAATAAATCCTCAGCATCGTGTTTGTCAGCTGTCAATTTATATGCAAAACCTAGCAGATCACTTTGCAGAGCTATTAATGCTTCATCAAAATTGAATGTTTTCATTATAGTGATTTGAGGTTCAAAGGTTTATATCAAGGCATCCCCCTAAATATAAGGAACGCCTTGGGTAAAGTTTAGCTAAGATATCTTATTTGATATCAATAGTTCTGGTTATCTTCTGAACTTCTTTGTCCACTGTTTTGGGAATATCTATAGACAGAATCCCATGTTCTACCTTGGCTGTAATCTTATCTTTTTCAACATTGTCCGGCAGTATGATACTTTGTTGGAATTTGGAATAAGAGAATTCACAGCGTAGGTATTTTTTGTCTTTTTTCTCCTCATTCTTCTCTTCCTTCTTTTCCATGCAGATTACTAGATTGTTGTTTTCATCCACATTAACGGTGAAGTCATTTTTTGTCATTCCCGGAGCTGCCAATTGGATTTTATAGTCCTTTTCATTTTCAATTACATTAATAGCGGGGGCTGTTGCATTTGCCTTCATCATCCACTCATTGTTAAAGAAATCATTAAAAATACTTGGTAACCAATTCTGGTTCATTTTTGTAGGTACCATTTTTACCTCCTTTTTTAGTTAATAATTAAAGTTTAGAAAATATGTCTGGCTGCTTGACAGAACTTTTATTGTTTAGTCATTCCTTGTTTTGCTACAGCTTCCGTCCGTTTACGTATCTCTTCCGGATCACCGAGAAAATAGTCTTTGACAAGAGCCAGCCGGTTGTCGAATTCAAAAACGTAAGGAACTGCTGTAGGCAGGTTCAGGTTGGAAATGTCTGTATCGGATATTTCCTTGAGATGCTTGATGATTCCACGCAGGCTGTTGCCATGGGCAACTACCAGCAGGTTATCCTTACATGTCAATGTGGGAAAGATGATGCATTTCCAATAAGGCATTACACGCTCAATGGCATCTTTCAAGGATTCCGTACGTGGAAGTTCCATATCCGGGACATCTGCATAACGTATGTCTTTACCCGGATTGCGCGAATCGTCCTCTCCCAATGCTGCAGGAGCTATATCATAACTTCTCCGCCAGGTGTGTACTTGTTCTTCACCATATTGGGCAGCCGTCTCACTTTTGTTAAGTCCCTGAAGTATGCCGTAATGTTTCTCATTCAACCTCCATGTCTTTTCGACGGGAATCCAGCTCTCATTCAGGCGGTCCAGAACGTAGTCCAGCGTTTTTATAGCACGTTTTAAGTAAGAAGTGTAGGCAATCTCAAAAGAAAATCCGGCTTCTCGTAATGTATCGCCTGCTTTGCAGGCTTCTACAACGCCTTTTTCACTTAAATCAACATCTGTCCACCCGGTGAAGCGGTTTTCTTGGTTCCATAGGCTCTCACCATGACGTAATAATACTATTCTTTTCATGGACGACCTGTCTTTATGCAATGGTTATTGAAGAATCCAAATATACATTCTGTATGGTGCTCAATAGCTGGACCCCATCTTTCATTGGTTTTTGGAAGGCTTTCCGACCACTAATCAACCCCATACCGCCAGCACGTTTGTTCACTACTGCTGTAACAACAGCATCATGCAGGTCGGATTCTCCATGAGATTCACCACCCGAGTTGATTAGTCCGACGCGTCCCATATAGCCGTTAGCTACCTGATAACGGCAAAGGTCTATCGGGTGGTCAGTTGTCAGCTCTGTATACATGCGCTCATTTGTTTTTCCGAAGCCGATGGCTTTGAAGCCACCATTATTGGACGGAAGTTTTTGTTTTACGATGTCAGCCTTGATCGTTACTCCGATATGGTTGGCTTGGCCTGTCAGGTCGGCTGCAGCGTGATAGTCGGTTCCGTCTTTCTTAAAACCGCTGTTTCTCAAATAACACCATAAAATGGTAGCCATTCCCAGTTCATGAGCATATTCAAAAGCTTGCGATACTTCCACTATTTGGCGGCGACTTTGCTCCGAACCGAAATAAATAGTGGCTCCAACTGCTATGGCGCCCATATTCCATGCTTCTTTTATTGTACCGAACATTACTTGGTCATAGCTATTCGGATAAGTAAGCAGTTCGTTATGATTCAATTTGACGATGAATGGAATTTTATGGGCGTATTTCCGTGCTACGGCGCCTAATACGCCGAATGTAGATGCTACGGCATTACATCCTCCTTCAATAGCCAATTTTACGATGTTCTCCGGATCAAAATAAAGTGGATTGGGAGCGAAAGATGCCCCAGCAGAATGCTCTATACCCTGGTCTACAGGTAGGATGGATACATAGCCGGTATTCGCTAAACGTCCATGTCCATATAAAGTTTGCAAACTCTCCAATGTCCGAATGTTTCTGTCCGAATTTATCCATACCTTATCTACTATATCCGGACCCGGAATATGAATCAGTTGTTTATCTATTGTCTTGCATGTATGGTTTAGGTAGTATTCAGCCTGCCCACCTAATATATCTACTGTTTTGCTCATATCATTTATCTTTTAACTATTCAGGTTTATTATTTGCATCCATCCAATTTAGCATCTATGAAAAGGATACCACTATCTCCGGCTTTCTTTAACAGGTTTACAATATTCTGTACACCGGCTTCTTCCTCTACTTGTTCCCGGACAAATTTCCACAGAAAATCCTGTGTGGCATTATCCTTTTCTTCTGAAGCTAAGTATACCAATTCGTCAATCAACTTGGAGATATGCTTTTCATGTTCCAAGGCATGTTCAAAAACTTCCAAAGAATTTCCCCATCCTTGTGGAACTACATCCACTTTGTCTACTTTCGGTGTCGCCTCACGTTTAACCATATACTCGGCAATGGTGCACGCATGTCCCACTTCTTTTGCAGATTGTTTCCGCATCCAGTTGGCCATACCTGAAAAACCTTCTTTTTTTAGATAGAAAGACATAGACAGATACAAGTTGGCAGACCATAATTCTGCTGTGATTTGTTCATTCAAAGCATTTTGTAATTTCTCACTCATAATGATTTAAATTTTTAGAGTTAATAATAATTTAATATTCTCTCTTATCTTGAAACAAGCATAAACTTGTCCCAAAATGTCGATAAAACCGGGTTATCCTATTAATAAAATATTCATGATCTATTTTATTATTGTTTATTATGTTGCAAAAAGTAGACCATACAAGGTTATATAATCTTTAATATTATGAGATGTTAAATGGAGGGACATACTGTTAGAAATAAGGTAGTCTCCGCACATTTTCTTGGGCAAGAATACGTAATAATTCCAAAAGGGCCGTACTTAGATATATTCGGTCTGAATACAGCCTGTTGATGAAAGAATTAGAGGACGCATCCACGTTTCGGCATAGTATGAGGAGTATGGAGACTAGGCGGGACATATATCGTTCATGTTCAATCAATTCGTTTAAGGCACTTACTGGAGCTTGCCATTTTTGCACATCCCGTTTTATCTCATTAATTGCAACGCATCCTCCATTATGATATATCCAGCTCATCATTTGATAGACTTTGTTCATATTATCCTGAGCCTGGGTATTTAGCCAGGAGCTCAGTATCGGGAGTTGTTCACTTTCAAAATAAACCTGTAAAGACAGGTATAAGTTGGTTGACCATATTTCTGCGTTGATCAATTCATTCATGGTACTTTCTATTCGTTTATCTATCATTATTCTGAACATTAAGGTTACATAACTGATTGCGTACGTTTCTTGGTATATAAAAATTCCATTTCATAGAGGTAATCTATAAAAATGAAACTTTTAACGATAGTTTAATGATGCGACATTTTTACTGCATTGGACAAATTGTCGCATAAGGCGGAATAATAATGTCTATTTGTCACTTCCACGAGTGATAATCAATAAAATATCCAACAATTTTTCTATTCTTACAATATTATCATATATAGATTCCAAGGTCTTAGGATACAGATAAGACTTACAGTCCTGTATTTCCTTTGCCAAAGCGAGAACTTGTAACCAAAGGTCTTTTTCTGTATGGTGAGAGGAACCGCTATTATTGGCTATCATGGAGGAAGGTCTCAGAAAAATATGTTGGCATGTAATTTGTAAGATAGTGATTGTGTGTCTTGAAAAAAACAGGAATGGAAATAAACAGAATAAGAATTTCACTAAAGACAGTAACAAACGAAGAACAGAAACCGGTCGAGACAGTCGTCTTACTTTTAGAACAAGTTGCTTTCATAATGTTTATCTTCTAGTCAACTCTGTTCCCTGGAGCTGTGTTTATATATAAAGTTAAGCGTGGGAACTTTGGTATTACCGTTCAGAAGTATCCCCATACTCAACAACATATAATACACAAAGCCCCACGCCTATATATATAACACTTTAATATATAAATAGTACGTGGAGCGTCCAATGTATTATCCAGTTGTTGTCTTGAAATTGGGGATTTCCTGAACTTGGATAATGCCTTAACGCTCTATTTTTATTAAGATTTGAAATAAATCCTAATACAAAGGTAAGGAAAAAATATTTTATTTTCCAAACAAGTTGTGCAAAATAAGTTGTGGCGTGTATTGCTTTTCTTTTTATTGGCTGCGGAATGGTTATCTTTAGTAATCTGTTTCTGTCTGTCGAGTAAGTCTGTATAATTTTTTTGTACCTCTACTTCGGGTCTTGACATTCCTCCTGCTTCATGGCTGATTGTTGTAGGTAGACTATATAATTTTTTCTGTTGTTCATATTTAATGGGGAGTAGAATGGAAATAAGGCCTTTGGATAAGAAGAAAAACCCCTGAAAATCAGAGGTTTAATCTTGTTTTTGGTGATCCGCCTGGGGCTCGAACCCAGGACCCCAACATTAAAAGTGTTGTGCTCTACCTGCTGAGCTAGCGAATCAATCCTTATTTGCGAATCAGTTATTTCCTGATTGCGGGTGCAAAGGTAGTTACTTTTATTTAATTTGCAAGCATTACGTAGAAAAAAGTTTCAATTATTTTTCCTCGTTGTGGCTTGTTTCTTGATTATCAGTAGTTTCTACTTCATCATATTTTATTTTTTCTTTGTTGATAATAAAGCGTTGGTAGTAGGAGAGCATCAAAGTTGTTAGTGGCAAGGCGATAATCATGCCGAGCATTCCCATTAATGAACCCCAGATAGAAAGAGATAAAAGGATGATGGCAGGATTCAGTCCGGTAATCTTTCCCATGATTTTGGGGACAAGGAAGGTATCCTGTATGATTTGTACGATTGCAAAGACGGCTAATGCACATGCAATGATAATCCAGAAGTTCTGTCCGGTGTCGGCAGCTTTGAGGATTGCCAATAAAATGGTGGGAAGGAAACCTATGATTTGCAAGTAGGGAACCATATTCAATGCTCCGATGAAAAGTCCCAGAGCGATAGCCATGGGGAAATCGATAATCAGGAAACCGATGCTGAAAAGAATACCTACGCAGAAAGCAACCAAAGCCTGTCCACGGAAATATCTGTTCATACCATCCTGTACGTCGTGAACCAGGTTGGAGGCAAACGTACGGTATTTATTGGGTAGCAGATGCAACCATCCTTCAGCTATCGCTTCGTAATCCAATAATATAAAGATTACATATAATAATATAATGAAAGAGGCAAGGATGCTGAATAGAATGTTGAGAGATTCTGCAAGCAAAGTCCACACTCTGGGGACGGTATCCTTGATTGCCGCCAGGATATTCTCTTCACTTAATACACGGTTCAACGCCTGAAGATCAATGTTCTCGTGGATAAATTCAGAAAGATTCTTAGGCACATTGTTACCGGCTCCATTGGTGAGGTAAGTCACTAGCAAGTCGTTCATTCTGCCTATTTCCGAAATCATCGGCGGCACTAATAGGTAGAATAAAGTGACTCCGATAACCGTAATGAGGAATAAGGAACAGAAGATGGAAATAATGCGGCTTTTTAATCGTAGCTTATACTGGAAGAATTTGACTAACGGATAGACCATATAAGCTATCAGCCACGCAATAAAGAAAGGTAATAACACTCCGCTAAGACGTTCCACGAGCATTAATATTCCTACAACTAACACACATCCGATGGAACCGCGTATAAAACTGTCGAATGTTATCTTTTTCCTTTCCATAATCTGTTTCTTTTATAGAGTTTATACTTTCTGCTCATCTTCCCCTCGTGCACGGAGATAACATTCCCTGCACAGAGGCTCATATTCGGCTGTTTCGCCTAAAAGAACCTGTTTCTCATTCTTGACTGTACGATGTGAGAAAGAGGCCAGCTGACCACATTTCACACAGATCGCATGAACTTTGGAGACTTCATCGGCAATGGCGCACAATTGTGGCATAGGTCCAAATGGATTTCCTTTGAAGTCCATATCCAATCCTGCAATGATAACACGGATTCCATTGTTGGCAAGCTGGTTGCATACATCAATCAAACCACTGTCGAAGAACTGTGCTTCATCAATACCTACTACATCTATCTCAGAAGTAAACAGTAAAATGCTGGCTGACGAATCGATGGGAGTGGAGGCGATAGAATGGCTGTCGTGAGAGACTACGTCTTCTTCTGAATAACGGGTGTCGATAGCAGGTTTGAATATCTCGACACGTTGTTTCGCGAATTTCGCTCTCTTCATTCTGCGAATCAATTCCTCTGTCTTTCCGGAGAACATAGAACCGCAGATTACTTCGATCCGGCCTCTTCTTCTAGTCTCCTGTATGTGGTCTTCTGAAAATAATACCATGAGATTTTGTGTTTTCTTGATTAAATAAATATGTGGACAAAGGTAAGCAATTCAATGTGCAAGAACTGTTAAATTATCCATTATTTTAAGTTATTGCATAAATTATTCCTACATTCGCACCGTATAAACAATGGACTGACATGAAACAGAAGCTATTAACAGATATTGAGTTGGATGTTCATGAGTTGAAGTATCTCATGGATTCATTTACCAAGGAGCCGACTCCGACTTTGTCTGAACTGTTGAAGCGGAGCATTACACGGATGCAGGGACGTTTGGACGAACTGCAGCAGGAGGTGGATGCTGTTCAGGTAATTTCTCCGTCAGCTGTGGAAGAGACAGCGGAAGAGGAGGATGAAGTTGCCGGGTCTGAAGAGGATTCCCCCGTGATTATACAATCTCTCGAATCGGTTGTTGTGAAAGAAGATGAGGAAGGAGAAGCCATTGTTGCGGAAGAGAAACCTGTCGTAATAGCGGCAGCTGCAGAGACAGCAGCAGCAGAAGAAGCAGAAGCAGCAGCAGAAGAAGAAGAAGAAGAAGAAGAAGGGAAAAAAGAGGAACCGGCAATTGTTGAGGAACCTGTCGTTGAAACTGTTGTGAAAGAGGAAGAACCTAAATCGGCTGTGTTGGGAGAAAGTCTCAAACTGTCTGCCGGCTTGCGACATGCTATCAGCTTGAATGATTCTTTCCGTTTTTCTCGTGAACTGTTCGGAGGCAACATTGATTTGATGAATCGGGTTATCGAACAGATATCAGTAATGAGTTCCTACAAGACTGCAGTCGCATTTCTGTCCTCGAAAGTCGAATTGAATGAAGAAAAGGAGGCGGTGAACGACTTTCTGGAGCTACTAAAGAAATATTTTAATCAATCAGCATAAAACAAAAACAAGATGGGAAAGCTATATGTGGTGCCTACGCCGGTAGGGAATCTGGAGGACATGACTTTTCGGGCTATCAAAGTCCTGAAAGAGGTCGATCTGATTTTGGCGGAGGATACACGTACTTCCGGAATTTTGCTGAAACACTTTGAAATAAAGAATGCAATGCAATCCCACCACAAATTTAATGAACATAAAACGGTGGAAAGTGTTGTTAATAGAATAAAGGCAGGTGAAACGGTGGCACTAATTTCGGATGCCGGAACGCCTGGAATTTCCGATCCCGGATTTCTGGTTGTTCGTGAATGTGTGCGCAACGGTATTGAAGTGCAGTGCTTGCCGGGAGCAACCGCTTTTGTTCCGGCACTCGTAGCATCGGGATTGCCGAACGAGAAGTTCTGCTTCGAGGGATTTCTCCCCCAGAAGAAAGGACGGCAGACACGACTGAAGACATTGGCGGAAGAACACCGCACGATGGTGTTTTATGAATCACCCCACCGTCTGTTGAAGACGTTAACACAGTTTGCCGAATATTTCGGTGCTGAACGTCAGGCAACCGTGTCGCGTGAAATATCCAAACTCCATGAAGAAACAGTTCGGGGCAGTTTGGCTGAATTGATAGAACACTTTACCGCTACCGAACCCCGGGGCGAGATTGTGATAGTATTAGCAGGAATAGATGATTAAATAACTTCATTAAAAAACGTAAAACGTAAACGTATGAAAAAGTTAGCTGTTTTATTTGTATGCGTAGCCTTGTTGGCTTCGTGTGATGGCTTTAAAGGTGGAAGTAAAGACCTGAAAGCTGAAAATGATTCTCTTTTGATGGAACTGAACCAGCGCAACGCTGAACTGGATGATATGATGGGGACTTTCAATGAAGTTCAGGAAGGTTTCCGTAAGATCAATGCTGCCGAAAGCCGTGTTGACTTGCAGCGTGGAACCATCACTGAAAACTCTGCCAGTGCCAAGCAACAGATTGCTTCTGACATCGAATTCATCTCCAAGCAAATGGAAGAAAACAAAGCGCAGATTGCAAAGTTACAGGCACAGTTGAAGAATAGCAATTACAATTCTGCACAGATGAAAAAAGCTGTTGCCGCTTTGACTGCTGAATTGAACGCTAAACAACAGCGTATCGAAGAGCTTCAAACAGAACTGGCTTCCAAGAATATCCGTATTCAGGAATTGGATGCTGCTGTCAGCGATCTGTCTGTAGCAAAAGAAACTCTGGCCGCAGAAAACGAAGCGAAAGCTAAAACCGTTGCAGAACAGGAAAAGAGCCTGAATGCTGCCTGGTTCGTATTTGGTACTAAATCTGAATTGAAAGCTCAAAAGATTCTTCAGAGCGGAGACGTGTTGAAGAGCGCTGATTTCAATAAGGATTATTTCACGCAGATCGATATCCGTACAACCAAAGAAATCAAGTTGTACTCTAAACGTGCTGAATTACTGACTACTCATCCGACCGGTTCTTATGAATTGGTAAAAGATGATAAAGGCCAGTTGACATTGAAGATTACTAATCCTACTGAATTCTGGAGTGTATCCAGATACTTGGTTATCCAGGTAAAATAAGGTAGATATCCCTTTTGAATTGCCAATGTGCTGATTCCTGGATTCAAGAAATTAGCACATTGGCTTTTTTGTTTCTTATTATATAACTACTGATGAAATATAAAAATCTTTTTTTTGATCTTGATGATACCATCTGGGCTTTTTCTCAAAATGCTCGTAACACCTTTGAGGAAGTATATCAGAAATATTCGTTCGACCGCTATTTTGATTCATTCAATCATTATTATACTCTTTATCAACAAAGAAATACCGAACTCTGGGTTGAGTACGGTGAAGGAAAGATAACGAAGGATGAATTGAACAGCCAACGTTTCTTTTATCCTTTACAGGCCGTGGGAGTGAAAGATGAAGCGCTCGCTGAACGGTTTTCGAGAGATTTTTTCGCTATTATCCCTACTAAAAGTGTTTTAATGCCTCATGCAAAGGAGGTATTGGAGTATCTTGCTCCCAAATATAACCTCTATATCCTTTCCAATGGGTTTCGTGAATTGCAATCACGTAAGATGCGTTCGGCAGGAGTGGACGGGTATTTCAGAAAGGTGATTCTCTCGGAAGATCTCGGAGTGCTGAAGCCTTGGCCGGAGATATTCAATTTTGCTTTGTCTGCTACTCAATCCGAGTTGCGCGAATCCTTAATGATTGGTGATAGTTGGGAAGCGGATATAACCGGAGCGCACGGAGTAGGGATGCATCAGGTTTTCTACAATGTGACAGAACGGACAGCTTTCCCTTTCCTCCCTACTTATCACATCTATTCCTTGAAAGAATTAATGGATTTATTATAGGTTTTCTGGATTAAGTCGTATTTTTGTTGCGTTTTAGTTTTGCATAAAATACGATATAATCATGGATAGTACGCTTCTGCCTTTCGCCTTACTTTGTTTCACTTCATTCTTCACGTTGACCAACCCGTTGGGAACGATGCCTGTCTTTCTTACCATGACTCATGGTATGACGGATAAAGAACGTCAGTCTATCGTACGTCGTGCTACTATTGTGTCGTTTATTACATTGATGGTATTTGTCTTTGCCGGGCAGTTTCTTTTCAAGTTCTTCGGTATCTCTACCAATGGTTTCCGTATTGCCGGTGGGGTGATTATCTTCAAGATAGGCTTTGATATGCTTCAAGCCCGCTATACACCGATGAAGTTGAAGGACGAAGAAATCAAAACGTATGCGGATGATATCTCTATTACTCCTCTCGGTATTCCTATGTTATGCGGTCCCGGAGCGATTGCCAATGCAATCGTTTTGATGCAGGATGCGCATTCTTATGAAATGAAGGGGATATTGATAGGTACTATCGCCCTGATTTATCTGCTGACTTTCTTTATTCTTCGTGCTTCCACGAAATTGGTAAAAGTCTTGGGTGAAACGGGTAATAATGTGATGATGCGTCTTATGGGACTGATTCTGATGGTGATTGCAGTGGAATGTTTCGTTAGCGGATTGAAGCCGATTCTGGTAGATATTGTGAGGGAAGGAATGATTCCTTGATGAATAAGAATATGAGGGACGGAGAGTTCCTATAATGAAACTTGCCTCTGTTACAAAAAGATTTGTAGCAGGGGCAAGTGCTTTAAGATACGGTTTTTAGACATTTTGCATGTCTTTATGTTACCTTTCTGTGGCTATTTTCCTTTGGGATATACATAATGTGTATTTGCCCATTTGTTCCATTCGTCTACCAGTTGTTTTAGAATCTTGGGGTTTTCTCTGGACAAATTAACCCGTTCTGTACGGTCTTTCTCTAAGTTGAAAAGTTCCCATACTTTAGAGTTCTGGTCTTTAACGGCTTTCCAGTTTTTCCACCATACTACACAGTTGTCAAAGTGTTCACCAAAAATATATTCGTGCAATTCGGTGTCTGTATTGGTTAGTATCGGTAGCATGCTTGCGCCTTCCAAAGGAATGATCTCATTTCCTCCATGATAAGTCTTCGGATAGGTCGTTTCCGCTGCATCGATGAAGGTTGCCATGATGTCAGGCAGGAAAGCTCTATTGTGTCTTATCTCGCCATTGTATTTTGCATACTTGTCGGGCCAGGAAATAATCAATGGAGTGGAGGTCCCGCCTTCATACGCTCTTACTTTATACTTACGGTATGGAGTATTGCTAACCTGTGCCCATGGCAGGCCATAGGATGGATTTACCCATTCATCCGGATTGTTAATCATATCGATGGTTCCGAAACCTTTCTCACGATGAGGCTCGGCACATGCACCATTATCCGACAAGAAAATAAGTAAGGTGTTATTCAGCTCCCCTTTTTCTTCCAGGTACTTTATTAACCGTCCCACATTATAATCCATGCAATGAACTTGTGCCGCATATACTGACATTCTTCTATCCAGTTCTATTTGTTCATCTTCGGTCAGTTCGGACCATTGGCGACCCTCCCATTGAGCAAGATCCCAATTTTTGTCTACCAATCCCATTTTAATCATACGTTTCAAACGGGCTTCACGTACTTTCTGCCAACCTTTCCGGTACTTGCCTACAAATTTGTCTATATCCTCCTGTTTAGCATGTAACGGCCAATGGGGAGCGTTGTATGCCAGGTAAAGGAAGAACGGATTGTCATCTTTGGGGCGTTCGTCGACAAATTTAATCGCATAATCAGTAAATGCGTCAGTAGTGTAATAAGGTTGTTCCGGTGGAGGCAACTGTTGATTGTCTAAAGTCAGATTGCGATCTCCATGAGGTTGCAGATAACTGCAAGCTCCTGACAAGATACCATAAAAATGATCAAAGCCACGTTGCAACGGCCATTTTTCCTGTCCGTGCATGCCTACATGCCATTTCCCCGACATATAGGTGTGATAACCGGCTTCTTTCAGCACTTCTGCTATGGTGACCGAATTACGGTTCAAGTATCCCATGTATCCGTGCACTCCATGATCTTCGGCAGAATGAGGATCTTCGGACATCATTCCGATACCTGCCTGTTGGGGATAAAGTCCGGTCAGTAGACTGGCACGGGAAGGGCAGGAGCGTCCTGTGTTGCAGAAATGGGTAAAGCGTACTCCTTTTTTTGCCAGATTATCTAGATTGGGCGTAGGAATTTCTCCTCCGTAGCACCCTAGATCGGAATATCCCATATCGTCCACCATGATTAAAACAATGTTGGGCTTTGGGTCATTCTGAGCTGCTGCATGTAGGGACAGTAAGGATGCAGTTCCCATTAATAACATGTTTTTGTTTGTCATATAATTTTGTTTTATTTTTTTTGTCAGTATATTTATTAAATAAATATACTGACAAATTATTTCTTAGATGAATTATTTCAGTCTGAAAATTTCTGAATAGACAGCTTGGTCCGCTCCGTTCGCTTTTACACCGATGCGGGCGAATAGGGCTTTGGCTGACTGTACATTCTGGTTACTCGTAATATCCAGCGAAATATTTGTTACTCCGGGATTTATATTGGATAAATTTTGCCGGGCTATATTCGTGTTCTCGTCAACAAAAGTTGTTTTGCTGACGAGTAGCATTGCCTGGCTTATCTTGGCATCCTGTACTATTTGCTGTATATTGCACGTGCCGGATACGATGTTGTTATCTAATGTGATATTTTCGTCTGATATTGTAAAATAAGGGGTGACTTTTACTTCACATTGTGTTTTTCCTTTTACTTCCACATATATGGTATCGCGGTTATTCACCCAGGGACCGTTTTTGTCTTTAGTTACCAGTTTGTACGGACCATCGAAAAGTACTGCAGAGAAAGTTCCGTCCTGTGTGGCATACACGGTGATAGGATCATGGTTGGCATAACCATCCTGATACAATTGTAGTTGAATACCTCCGTTTGTACCTTTCAAACCGAGTTGTTTTCCCTCATACGTGATTTTCCCTTCCAGAAATGATTCGGGTTCGTCGTAATTGTCTAAACCGCAACTTACGGCAAGCAGGGAAAGTGAAAGCAAAGAAAATATAGTTCCTATTTTTTTCATTGTTTTACAGTTTTATGTTTTACTGATACGGATTTTTCACTAATAACGGGTTCTTGTTGAGCCAGCTGTTATCGAAGAAGTTATAATAGTTCTTCATCTGGAAATAGCGGGGGTAAGGAACCATGTAGGCTTTCTTTTTGTCGAATACCCACATCTTGTCATTGGCGCTGCCCGGATCATTAACCTGATAAGGGAATAGTTCGTAGAGCTGCGCATCCGGATTTTCCGAATTACCATCCCAGATTTCGTGAGCCAGGCGCCAACGTTTCAGATCCCAGTAACGATGATCTTCCAATGCAAATTCCACCCGGTATTCGTGGACAATATCTTCAAATGTGATTGATTCCAGTTCGCTGATGCCGGCGCGTGCACGAACAGGATTGATGTAGTTCAACGGATCATCTTCTCCGGTTTTATTGAGCTCATAAGCAGCCTCACAAGCTATCATATATGCTTCTGAAATACGGAAACGAGGATACCACATGGTACTCATCTTCGAATTGGTAGAAGCACCGATGGTTTCGTCCAGGAATTTGCGGAAGAAGAAACCTGTTTTGTTTATACGGATTTCATTTGATTCCATTGGTCCGTTGATAGAAGTTATCAGGCGGTTATTGTCATCGTAAGAATCGGCTTTACCTATGATTTCTTTCCAATTTCCGTTTCCGTCGGGCACTTTCTGACCGGCTTGCAACACTACTTCACTACCTCTGAATTTGGCTCCCGGATAAAGTACGGTTCCCCACAACCGGGCATCTTTATTGGCAAAGGCATCTTCCGGCCGACTGTACATGATGTAATTTCCGGATTCATCCTTAACTTTGATTGTGCCGTCGCGGTTGTCTTTGTATTCAAATGCTTCTACCAGATTTAATACTGCGCCGGAATAACAACGTTCCTGATCTTCTGCTAGAGAAGCGGGAATATTCTTTTGTGTGAATCCATGGGTGGCTCCTGGATATGCATAATCTTTGGCCCAGATCACTTCATGATTATTCTCTTTGACACAGACTGCATTATAAAAATTCTGTCCCAGATCATTACGAACCGTTATGTCCAGGTTATAATAGGCAGAAGCTTGAGTTATCACTTCTTTGGCTGCTTCCAACGCTGTTTCGTAATATGGGGTAGCCATTTCCGCCGGAATACCGACTTCATTTCCTTCTGTGCGTATAGGAGCAACCATCTTATTATTGTAGTTGGCCAATGATCCTGCATAAACGGCAGCACGTGCCTTTAACATCAGGGCAGCCCAACGTGTGGCACGGGCGGCATTGGTGGTGGGCTTTGTAGGCAGGTAATCTGCGATAGTGGCACATTCATTGATGATATAATCGTAGACTTCTGATTCTTTGGAACGGGGAACAGCCAAACCTGAAACATCCATCCCTGCCTCATATTCGTATACGTTATCATTCACAATAGGTACACCGCCTAAACCTCTGCACATACTAAAATATGCCCAGGCGCGTAAGAAGCGAATTTCGCCTTCATATCGCAATTTCTCTGTAGATTCAAGTACGGTTGTAGCTCTTAATCCCGCCAGGAACTGATTTAAATTACGAATATATTTATATGGATAAACTCGCCATTGATTGTCACTGTATTCCTGCATGTTATCACGGCCACCATCAGTCACGCAACCGTCGTCCACTTTAGTAAAGCTGGCGGGAGTGGCAAAACTTTGTCCCCAATTCTCTGTATCTCCATAAAAACCGGCCAATACGGAGTTTATCATTTTAGCATCGCTGAAGATCTGGTCATTTGTCAATATCTGATCGGGATCACGATCTAAAAAATCAGAACAAGATCCTAATATCAAAGTTAAACCCAATAACAGGTATCCTTTTATATATTTCATTGCTTTTAGAATTTAAGTGTTAAACCCAGATTGATAATTCGCATACTCGGGTAAGCTGTTCCGTTACCGGCTGAAACTTCCGGATCGATAGGTACATTGGTGAGTGTAAACAGGTTCTGTCCGGCAAGATATAACCTTAGACTGTTAATTCTGCATTTTTGCAGCCACTCTTTGGGGAAGGTGTAACCAAATTCCAGATTACGCAGTTTTAAATAACGGACATTGTATTTCCAGAAAGAGCTATCCCAATAATTACTATGGTTATTGGCATTGTTTCCGATTAATAATGTCGGGTATTTGCCAGGAATCAATTCACTGTTTGCATCAAAGATATCAGATAGTCTCCATGTGTCTTCCATGTAGTAAGCCGGGTTGTTTCCATTATTGTTAAATGGAATCTTTTGGATTAATGACGGATTCCAGGTAGACATTCCCGCACCGGAGAAATCCAATGCTAAATCGAAGCCTTTCCATGCGAATGCAAGGTTAAAACCGAAGTTCAGAACGGGTGTGGAGTCTTCTTTGTATCCGATGGGGCGTTTGTCCATATCGTTGATTATGCCATCCCCATTCTGATCGACGTACTTGATATCACCCGGGCGTAATGTCGTATTTCCTTTCTGGTCATTGTCAATCGGCCACGACGCAATCTCTTTCCAACTTTGGAACTGGCCGTCTGCCTCGTATGCCCAGTTGACATTCCCGAAACGGTGCCATGTAGAATTACGATATTCATCCCATGAATTACTGAACTTAGGATTATACTGCTCCCAGTTGTAGAAACGGGAATAGGTGAAATTGGCACTGATAGAATAGTGAAAGTCATTGACCTTATCACTCCAACGTGCAAGCAAATCATATCCGGTATGAACATTAGAATTGAGATTTTCCTTGGGACGCTCAAAGCCCACTTCTTCCGGAAGTAATACGTCGTCACGGGAAGCCGGAATACCGGTTTTGATACGTCTGAAGAAATCTACGCTTCCTGATAAACGGTTATTCAGGAAAGCAACGTCGAGACCAATGTCCAGAATTTTAGCCTTTGCCCATGAGAGCGTGGTAACAGGCAGGTTTCGCGGGGTAGTACCAATGATATAGGAACCGTCGATTACTCCTCCTCCCTGTTTGTAATCGTAACCTGTCATGTAGTCGAAAGCACTGTAGCCGTCAACGTTGTCATCTCCTACCAATCCATAAGATCCCCGTATCTTTAAATCGCTGAAAATAGAAGCTATTTTTGATTCCTTCCAGAAGTTTTCTTCTGATATTCTCCAGCCTAATGAGGCGGAAGGGAAGAACCCCCAGCGATGATTGGGCGGGAATTTCCATGAACCGTCATAGCGTGCGGAGAAGTCTATCAGATATTTGTTGGCGTAGTTGTAGTTGAAACGTCCCAGCCAGCCTAAACGTGCTTCCGTATTGTTGCCAGTATCTTCGTATTTGTCAATCGTATCATAATAGATCAGATGCAATGAGTTGGAAGCCGGGATGGCATGGAGCCAAGACTTTGGAGTGTCTCTTTTTATTGCTTCGAAACCAATTACCGCATTGATGGAATGTGCTCCGAATGCTTTTTCATAAGCCAGTTGAATGTTTGAAGTCAACTCTTCCACATAAGCATTCGTCCTTTCCCTCCAGGCACTGGCACGCCCACCTACATCTACATATTCGTCCGTTGCTTCGTCATATCTATAGACACGATAGGTATATTCTTGATTGTTAAGTAATTCGCTTGCAAAATAATATCCGAACAAAGCTTTGGCTTTAAGTCCTTTGATAATTTCATACTCTGCGTTCAGGTTTAATTGGGCCATTCGCCAAGTGTCTTCAAAGGTTCCGCTTTTCTCAAAATTCAATAATCCGAAGTTTAAGCCATTGTCAGAGCCTACTGATGCCGGATAGTTAGGATTGTCATTGGCAAACGGACGGACAGTCGGTAGATTGCGGTAGGTAGCTGCTGTCGGGTTTGAATAGTCGTCAGTTCCCGGTACACCCGGATTTTTCAGCTGTTTGATACGTCCGTTCATGTTCATGCCGATTTTGAATTTATCAGTGACCTGTGCTTCGACATTCATTTGTACGTTGTATCGTTTCATACCGCCATAATTGCAAATGGCAGATTCCTGATTCATGTGTCCGACACTGAAATAATAATTGATCTTGTCCGAACCTCCGGAAACATTGGCATTGACATAATATTGCGGAGAAGTCACCCAGATGTAATCATACCAGTTAAATGGCACATAGCCTTTTTCTGTACCTTGACGCCATTTCTCCAGATCTTCTTTACTATATAAACGGGACGTTTTTCCCTGAATTGTTTCAGACTGTATGTAATTCTCTACATACGTTACGGCGTCTGCCGGTTCCGGTAAGCGTGATACATGTTGCCAGCCATAATAAGTATTTAACGTCACAGTGCTCTTGGTGTTTTTCTTTCCTTTCTTGGTTGTTACAACAATGACCCCGTTTGCAGCCCGTACACCATAAATGGAAGCAGAGGCATCTTTCAAAATAGAAATGGATTCGATGTCATTAAAATCAATGTTGTTGAACTGACCTTCATCGGACTGCACGCCGTCAATCACAAATAAAGGTGTTCCCATATTACGGATTTGCAGGGTAGTGGCATTTCCCGGGCGACTGTCTGCAGATCTGTAGTTCAATCCGGCTACCTTTCCGACCAGTGCTCCGGAAGTGTTTACCGCTGAAGATCTGCTTATATCATCAGCTCCTACGGAGGCAATAGCTCCTGTCAGGGTAGCCTTCTTTTGAGCAAGGCCAAAGCCAGTCACTACGACTTCATTTAATAATTTAGTGTTTTCTGCCATTATGATTTTGACATTTGTCTTTCCGGAAACTACGGCCAGTTCCTTAGTCTCATATCCGATATAAGATACTTGCAGTTGTGATTGTACCGGAACTTTTTCTAAGGAGAAGTTACCGTCAATATCAGTGATGCCCCCATTGGTAGTTCCTTTCACTAACACGTTTGCACCAATTATAGGATTGTCCGCAGTGTCTACTACACGCCCTGTTATGCTCTGTAATTTTGTCTGTTGTGAAGGCAGGTCGTCAGATAATACAATCTGGAAATTAGGCTTAATCAGATAACTGAATGGAGCCTGCGAAGAAAGGTCCTTTAAAACCTTTTCTATACTGCTATTCTGTGCTTCGAGAGAGACTGGCTTATTGAGATTAGCCAACTCTTCATTATAGAAGAAACGATATTCACTTACTTTTTCTATCTGTTTTATCACCTTCTTCAGAGGTTTGTCTTTCATGGTGAGAGTGATCTGCCCCATGACACTTAGACTACTTGATAAAAATATAATAATATATAATATTCGAGAAAAGAGATGCTTGATGTTACTCATTTTATAGGAAATTAATCATTAAACAATAAAAAAGATGTAACTTTACAAGCTGAAAATCGGGTGTATATACCCTCTGACACTGCCTTCCGCCAGTTGTCAGTATCAGAGTGAGTTTCCAAGGTCCGATTTAAGCTTAAAGGAGATAGTCCTGACCTTGTCAGGCTATCTTTTTTATGTTCTACTGGAACTATTTCATACGCATTGAATTTTAAAGGTTAATAATTAGGAATATATTGGGTTACCTATTGCCTAGTATTATGGTATCTCCACGAGTATCATAAGTGATGGGAGAGGTTAGGCTAATCAGTTCGATTACATTATCAAGGCTATTGTTGCGGATCACTCCCGAGAAGCAATATTGCTTGATACGTTCGGATTTAAATGCTATTTGCACATTATACATTCTGTTAAGCAGTACGGCAATTTCTTCCAGTGTTTCTCCATTAAATACAAGATCGTTATTTCGCCACATTTTGGCATACGATGAATTGTCCGGTTTATGTATTGCCAGTTTGCCCGATCTTCGTTCGAATGTGGCATTTTCGTCAGGAGAAAGAATAACATTATCTCTATCGGAAGAAACACGGACCGAACCGGAGAAAAGTGTTGCGATGATTTGAGAATCTTCCCGGTAGGCTTTTACATTAAAAGTAGTTCCCAAAGCTTCTACATTCATTCCTGCCGTTTCTACAATAAATGGTTTCTCCTTATCCTTAGCTACTTCGAAATATGCTTCGCCTGTCAATGACACCACTCGTTGAGTGGCTCCGTAATTCGCATTGTAATGCAGTTGAGTATATGAATTTAGCCAAACGACTGTACCGTCCGGTAAGGTAATATTTGCCCGTTGTCCTTTTCCTGTTTGGACAAGATAGCTCTTATCCGTTACTGTGGGTTCTGTTTGAGAAACTGTATATAAATGACCTCCTATTCCTGCTGTTATGATTAAAAGAATGACTGCTGCATACTGAAATAAACGCCTGATTCGCATTGTCCGTTTCTGCTTTCGTCTATTCAACTCTTGTACGGCATTATGCATTTGACTTTTGACCCGTTCAAACATACGTCCTTGTACTTCGGCAATGAGCTTGTTATTAGAGCCTTTCCAGGTTTCCTGATAATAGTTGGATAACTGCTCTTTTGCTTCCTGACTGTGGAGCCAGTCAGATAGTATTTGTTCTTCATCCGGAGAGGTTTCTCCCCGCATAAAACATTCTAATAATAATATATTCGTATTCTTCTCCATGGGCTTTTATTATGTATATCTCCATGGAGCCAAGAATCCTTACAGGGTGCAAAGATTTTACTCTATATTTAACACTATTTAAAATTAGAAGAAAGAAAAAATAGAGCCAAAGCTACAATTTCATTGGCTAATTTAGAACGTAAGAAATGAAGGGCACGATATAATTGCGTTTCAACTGTTTTTTCTGACAAAGATAGTTGGGCGGCTATTTCTTTATTTGTCAGATGTTGTTTCTTGCTCATGAGGTAGATTTTCTTCCGGGAAGAGGGTAGCTGTTCTACCAGCTCGTCTATATATTCTTGTAGGGAGTCGGTGTCAACATCTATTTCAAAGTGCTTGTCGGCATCAGTTTGTTTGATTGAATCCAGAAAACGTTCCGAAAGTAGCCGTTTTTCTGTTTCCTTATATACCATGTTGCGTGCTATTGTGAAAAGATACGCTTCAAAGCCTTCTTCCGGTTTGATATCCTGATGTCTTTCCCAGATCTTCAGAAATACATTTTGAGTGAGGTCCTCTGCTAGTATTTTATCATATAGAAGGGAATGAATAAAATGAAATACACGGGGATTATATTTCCAGAAAATAGTGTCGAAAGCCTTTTCGTCACCTTGTTGTAGGAGTGATAAAGTGTGTGTGTCTATTTTCTCTAAAAAATGATCCATATATTTAGTGTCTTCAATCCTTTTCAGAGGAAGTTTAAAGAGTTATCATTCAAAAGCTACTTTGTTTATAGACGAAAATAAATACTCTTTATATTTAAAAAGTATATGTAAATAAACCCGTAAACCATTGGCAAATATAAGGAACATTTTTTATTTTGAATTACTTTTATAGAGAAAATGTGTTGGTCGGCAGGATGAATGAAAAGAGTATGCTCTATGAAATTACATGAAATAAGAAAGGGGGAGAGTGGGATTTTTGTATAAATAATAAAGGCTTTTATTATTATAATATAAAGAAATGAGACTGAATTCCCACCTTTCCCCTGGAGAATTCAGTCTCATTTATATGATTCAAGTCAATGGATTATCTGCTTCCGCCTGCCCACCAAACATTTTCACTATACACATATTGTCCATTTCCGTAAGCTGCTTTCACTTCGGCATTTGTTGTGGTGTCGCTATTGCCATAAGGACAACGTAATGGGAAAGAGTTTGGATTTTTTAGCTCAATAAAGTTTTCGCCTAGTCCTTTCATTCTGCGAACATCATTGTAAGATTCTGTCGCTTCTCCTGAGGCTCCCCATAATGCGAAGTATTTTTGAATCATTGTTGTTTTCAACGGTTCGGCTGTATATTTGGCTTCTATTGTATTGTCAAAGTAACTTTCGGCTTCAGTATCTGTAATACTACTTGCCGGGTTGATGAGCGTTTTGCCCAATTCCTTTCTTGAAACGCTAAAGCTATTTTCTGCATTTAACAATCCGGCTACTACAGCGTCTTTTAATGCACTTTTTGCATCACGTCCCAATCTGCATAGAGCTTCTGCTTCCAGGAACTTTAATTCATGATAGCTCAATAACAGTGTGGGTGCTGATATAGAATACATAAATAAAGAAGTCCCATACTTGGAAGTGCCTTGTTCCGGAGAACCGTTAGGCGCATATACGGCATTGTCAGCAGTTCCCGGGGCTTGTTCTTTTCCAGATGCACCTTGTTTAGTGATGAAAGCTCTGGACAGGCGTGGGTCGTTGTATTCTGCCAGTTTGCTTCTCATGCTTTCGCTTGCACCTAATCCGGCACGTGCCACAAAGAAACCGTAAAGCGGATTTATATTGTTGGCGTCATATACGTCGAATGCTGCTTGCTCTTCTGCACTTTCGAAAGAGTTATCCACATATTCCAACACCTTCTCCATGTCAGCGTCTTTGTTGGCAGATCTTTTAAGAAGGTGCATTGTGTAACGCGCTTTCAGACCATACGCCAACTTTAGCCATTTTTCAGCATCGCCCTGATATAACAAATCTTGAGCTCCCGGGTCTATCAGATCCTCTTTCTGCAAGTCTGCAATAGCATCGTCCAGGTATTGCATTGCTTGTGTATAGATCTCTTCTTGTTTATCCATTTTAGGAGTCAGGTAAACAGGAGAACCATTTTCGTCAACTAAGGCTGCCTGGCTGCATGGAGCATCTCCGAACATATCGGCTATCAATGCACAATTATAAGCAGCCAACACCTCTGCCATACCTTTGGTTGCAAAATTTCCATAATCTATTCCTCCCTCACTGCATTGATTGATAATGATACGGGCGGATTTCAATGTGGAATACAGACCATTCCATGTATTATTGAAAGTGGAAGATGAGGTCGGTTCGCTTTCTCTGGTTTCTGCATAATACAACTGGTTGTCAACACCTACTTCATATTCAATGTAAGCAGATAGATAAGTATTGAAATCACCTCCTGCGTTAGAGAAGGCGGTAGAGGTTATTACATCTGTCAGAATGAATCTTCCGGCCACGCTTTGCGTATGTCCGTGATCCTTATTGATTCTATCCATTGCATCTTCCGAACATCCGGAAAAGACAACTGATAAAACAGTAGCGGCAAAAATACCTTTAATTATATTATATGTTTTCATCTTTCTTTTTAGCTAATTAGAATTTTACATTAAATCCAAAACCATAGCTGGCTGTTCCCGGAAGAGAGAAACGTTCGAATGCACCTCCCATGTTGTCATTACCTTGTGAAGCTTCCGGATCGAAACCTTTCATTTCAGACCAAACCAAAATGTTGCGGGCAAAAACATTAACGTTCACATTCAGCCATTTCTTTGAGAAAACCGGATAACTTACAGATAATTCACGCAATTTGATATAAGAATTATCATAAATGTAAGATTCGTCAATTGATCTTCTTCTGGTGAAATATGCTTGAGCATCTGTTACTTTTATATCATTGGGGGCATAGATTGAATTACCATCCGCATCTTTTCCTGTTTCTTTAACAGCGTTTTCTACAATGAATTCGTTTTTACGCATATCACCTGATAGCTTGCTTACACCGTAATAGTTCATTTCACCTGCGGTACCACTATACATTTGTCCACCTTGTTTCCAGTCGAATACTGCGGAAATGCGGAACTTGTATAATTCAATGTTTGTATTGAAACCTAAACGGAAATCAGGAGATACAGTTCCAATCACCGCATCTTCTCCCTGCATAGGAAGTCCGTTCTGGTCTACTACAATCTTTCCTTCGTCATTACGCATGTAGCTTTTTCCATAAATTACAGGGAATTTGTCACCAATCCCGGCACGTACCTGTGGAGTTACAAATCCTCCTAGCATAATACTTTCTACTCCTGGAGCCAATTCGTCTACGTAATTGTCGATTTTGGAGAAGTTGAAAGCAAAGTCAAGCTTGAAGTTTTTGGTATCTACCGGAGATATGCCCAATGTCAATTCATGAGTGTTTGTATGAATCTTACCTCCGTTCATAATCATACTTGAGGCACCAGTCGAACCTGCCAAAGGAACTTCGAATATCTGATCTTTTACATTCTGACGTGAATAGGTGTAATTCAAAGTAACCAGTCCGTTTAAGAAAGTAAGATCAGCTCCCAACTCGTAAGATTTTGTATTTTGTGGTTTTAAGTTAGGGTCATACACCTTATAATATGGAATATAAGCCATTGCTCCATTAATTGGATAAACAATCGGATTTCCCATATAAAAACCACCACCATAAGATGGAGTATAGTAATAGCTTTGAGTGTAATCACCAGCCATACCAACTTCCGCATAAGAAGCACGTATCTTACCGAAGGTTAATATGTTATTCTTCAGGGGAGCCAGTTCTGTGAAAATGAATCCCAATGACACCGAAGGATAAGTGAAAGAACGATTGTCACGTGGCATACTTGAAACGATATCATTACGTATACTTCCGCTTAGATAAAGCATGTTTTTCCATGCTACTGACAAGTTTGCGAAATTACCAACAGTTCGTTTCTTGTTGTATAGGCTCTCATTAGAGAATACAGAAGCATTATTCAGATGATTCCAGCCCGGGAAATTGAAGTTCATGCTATATGCATATTCATATTTTGTCTTTTTATCAACAAACTCATTACCAATCAAAGCGTCCAACGTCCATTCTTCGTTAATGTTCCATGTATAGGCAGCAGTTAACAGTGAATTTAGCTCATTAACAGTGTAATGGTATTCTGAATCTTCACCTGTAGGCGCCCAAGTACTTCCATATCCGTAGATTTCAGAATAATTGGTAGTATAAGCGTCATCACCAATCTGGTATTTAATATCCAGTTTGTGGTTGTCAGTTCCAAATTTAGTGGTGTATTTCACGAAAGCATTTCCGAAGAAACGTTGTGAACGTTCAGAGAACTGGTTATTGTCAACTGCCCAATATGCATCGTCAATCCAATTGTCACGATAGGTATTTTGTGTGTAAGGATCGCCTTCTATGTGAGAAGGAATGCCGGCCATATTATAGCTGACGGGGGCATTGTAGATCGTAGCAACCACACTGGTATTGGCTGTAGACTGTTTGGAGATTTTTGAAGTTACGAAGTTTCCATTAAATCCGGTAGTCCAGTTAGGATGTAGTTGTGCTTCGGCTGACATTTTTACGTTATATCTATCCATACCGGTTGATGGAACGATACCATTACTGGTGGTGTTACCCAAAGAAAAAGAGTAGTTACCTTTATCGAATCTTTGAGCTACATTGACATTATTGCTCCATGATACGCCTGTATCAAAAAAGTCCTTCATGTTATTATATGCCTGTGGGGTAGCCCACGGATTCATGCCTGCAGCTGCAAGTTGGGGAACATAATATTTTCCGGACTGTTTGCCATATTGACTGGTGTAACTGTTGTCTGTGTTTCCTCCGTAGGTAGGATCGTTAGCTAATTCAGAAATCTTAGGACCCCATGCGAAAGGAGAAGATGGATCGAAAGTACCACTGGAACCTTGTGCATATTCTTGTTGCAGTTTCGGAAGAGTTGAAATCTTATCAAAGGAAAGGTTGGTACTGAAAGTGATAGTCGGTTTTCCTTTATCTGCTCCTTTACCACTTTTGGTGGTGATAACGATAACGCCATTGGAAGCTCTCATACCATACAAAGCAGAAGCGGCTTGTCCCTTTAATATATTGATACTTTCTATATCATTAGGGTCAATGTCGACAGCACGGTTAGCATAGTCCGTTCCATACGCTCCATCGGTAAGAGAAGTACTCACGTCTGCGGTAGATGCGATAGGCATACCATCGATTACATACAATGGAGTATTGTCTCCAGTGAAAGAACGAGAACCGCGAATCGTAATCTTTGAAGAAGCACCCGGCATACCTGATGATGGGGTGATGTCAATACCTGATACTTTTCCTTGTAAGGCTCCCGCTAAATCTGTATTAGCAGCACGTGTCAACGCATCCGATTTGACGTCTTGTACGGCATATCCCAATGCTTTCTTCTCACGTGAAATACCCATAGCGGTAACTACTACTTCGTCTAGCTTTTGGGCGTCAGCCTTTAATACAACTCTCAAATTTGGCTTAATAACGACTTCTTGTGTTTGCATTCCGATATACGAAATCTGCAAAGTCTTTGCAGAACTAAATGTTTTGTATATTATTGATTATCAATGATGTAATATCTAATGTTTAGGCGTGGAGAGCTTTTTCTTTTCTTAATTAATGATACATATATGCTTAATTATTAGCTAATTAAATAAATTCGTTATTATTGCCAGTCTATATATGTAATACTTAATCTCTACCCAAAATGGACGTAATTATCTGATAATAAGTGTGATATTTGTTTAGTAAGGGAATACTATATGAAGAAAATTGCAACAAACTAATTCTGACTAATATTCAAATGTTGATTATTAGTCAAGGTAAATATGACATTCATTGAAATTTTGCAAGCGAATTATTGTTTCTTACGTAAAACTACTTATGTATATATTTATAAATAATAAGACCTGCAATTTTAGAATTAATCGAAATTGCAGGTCTCATCTATTTATTTAAAACTTATCCTTATATGGAGGCAATATTAAAAAATGTTTTATCGAGGTAAATTATTACTCCATCCCTCTGTTTGTATAACTCCAAAACCTGAATTGACTTCAAAAGAAGGTATTGGGTACACAAATTTTGCGATGTTGAAATTAGTGTACGATCCATCTGCTACACTAATAATTTTACCTAATCTTCTTGCATCAAAGAAGCGATGTCCTTCTTGAACCAGTTCTAATTTTCTTTCTTTATCAATGGCATCAATAACCGTTTGATCCTCTGCTATTTCATTGTCATCCAAATCCGGATTTCTTTTGGAAGCTACTTCCAATAGCTTTTCTTTAGCTTTTCCATAATTAGGAGTTGACTGTTTTGCATATGCTTCTGCCTGTATTAAATACATTTCAGGCAGTCTGAAAACTGGTAAATTAGAAATCTGATTATTGGTTGTGATACCACGCATTTTTCCACCAGTCCACGTACCGCCAAGAAGCGCCAGCCGAATATCATTAGGTGAATATTCTGCTACTGTTGCGCTGTTAATAGACAAACCGTATTTATTCCATAAAGTATTCAGAGCATTAGCGGACAAATAATCATCTTCGGCTTTTGCTATAAAGAAAATGTCTTCTGTCGAAACAGCCAATGTCGTGTACATATTCTTATAGTCTTCTTTGGTTGATACAATTGTACCACCACTTAGGGTTATTGCCTCTTGAGCCGCTGTAATAGCCCCTTCGTAATTTTTCATATAGAGTTTTACGCGAGCTTCAAGTGCAGCAACTGCAGCCGTATTCATATACTGTTTACCTACATTTTCAACACCTTCTTTAGCATAATATTCTTTAGCTTTCGTTATATCATCAAGAATCAGGCTATAATTTTGTTCTACACTGACTCTTGACACCTGTGAATAGGCAGGGACGGGTTCAGTAATGTTTACGATACCTAATGTCGTTTTGTTGGCTTCCGAATATGGCAAACCAAACATGTTAGTCAAATAGAAAGAGCAGAGGGCTTTAATAGCATAGGCTTGAGCGATGCATCCTTCCACTTCTGCCAGATCCCCCTTTGTTACTTCTTTAAATGAAGTACCTTCTTTAATGATACGTGCACAACGGTCGATAGCCCAATATCCGTATGCCCATATTTCTTCTATGTATGAATTAGTATCCAGTATCTGATAGCGGAAGATGTCATAGAAATGAGACGTTGCAACAGAATGTGAAGTGATATCCGTTGGCGCATCTCCAATTGCTAATACATCACGTCCCAGAAAACGATATGAACCTAATGTGTAATATACACCATTTAAAGCATTCTGAAAATCTTGGGTAGTAACCAAGGCTTCTTCTGTCGGAACAGAAGTTGATGGCGTTTCTGTCAAGAAGTCATCGCATGCGGTGAATGAAATTGCCATCCAACCGGTTAATAAAGCAAATAATATTTTCTTCATTGTCATAAATTTCTAAAGTTATTTTTTTAGAAGCTAAGATTAAGACCGAACATGATATTTCTAGGTACAGGATATGCCCAAGACTGCATACCGGTAGATCTGGTTTGTGGATCAAATCCTATAAAATCTTTAGCAGTGATAGTGAACAAATTGTCAGCAGAGATATAAACTCTTAAATTGTCAATAGCCACCTTATTCATAAGGTTCTTCGGAAGAGTATATCCTAAAACCATGGATTTCATTCTTAAATAAGAACCATTCATTAAGAAACGGCTGGAATTAGTTTCTGCTCCCGAGTTGTCTCCAGCTACAAATTTGGGTACGTCGGTTATATCTCCCGGCTTTTGCCAGCGGTTGTCATAAACGTAGTTAGATACCGGGCCTAAGAAATAATGTCCAACCTGCATATCAAATGCAAATCCGGAGTTATATACTTTATTTCCCAAGGTGAAACTGGTATCAAAAGAGAAGTCAAAACCTTTGTATTTGAAATTCATTCCAAAGCCACCATAAAATTTAGGATCGGCAGAACCTACAATTCGCTGACCGGCCTCATTTACATTTTTTGTTTTCTCATCCCCTTCTTGTCCTTTATACCACATTGCTTCTCCTGTTTCAAGATCCACTCCTGCATATTCCGGCATATAGAACGTATTATACGCTTCACCAACTTTTCTGATAGTTAGAGTATTCTCAATTGGTTTTTCCGTGGCAAGTTTTATGATTTTATTTTTATTTGCCGTACCAGTGAAACGAACATCCCAACTGAAATCTTTATTTCTAAGTACGTTAGCGTTAATTAAGAATTCTATACCTTTGTTTTCCATCTCACCTACATTTTTCAGGATAGATCCGAATCCAGTTGTGTAAGAAAGTGGTACATCAAATATCATATCTTTTGTCCGTTGGTTATAATAGTCCACTTCGAGTGTCAGTCTTTCGAAGAAAACAGCATGGATACCGATATCGGCTTTCGCAACAGTCTCCCATTTAAGATCCGGATTGGCTATTTGGTAAGGAATAGCTCCAGGTTTGCCATTATAAGAATATCCATAATTATACAATCCCATTGCTGCATAATAACCAATATCCTGGTTACCTACAGTTCCATAACTACCTCTGATAGTCAAATCTGTCAACCAATTTTTGGTATTTTCCATAAAGCTTTCGTTAGAGATTCGGTATTTTGCTCCTATAGACCAAAAAGGAGCCCATTTGTTGTTTACACCAAATCTTGACGAGCCGTCATAACGGAAACTGCCTGACAGATAATATTTATCATTCAAGTTATATTCTGCATTCATAAAGAATGAAGAAAGAGTGCTTGCTTTGGTTGAAGATCCCGCCCCTGTTGGCTTGGAAGCA
Source organism: Bacteroides sp. OF03-11BH (assembly GCF_003604005.1). NCBI lineage: Bacteria > Pseudomonadati > Bacteroidota > Bacteroidia > Bacteroidales > Bacteroidaceae > Bacteroides > Bacteroides sp. OF03-11BH. The sequence goes on from NZ_QTMW01000009.1 coordinate 67,267, forward strand.
TTGTCCAATTCAAAAACAGCATCACTAGGATATCCACTGGCAGCTGCATAAATTGTTCTATAAGATATTTTCTGTGCTTCTTGTCCCAACAACACATTCAAATGATGCATGTCTTTGAAAGTGCGGTTGAAGTTTACGGTATTGGTAATGGTCAAGGTTGTTGCTCTTTCCTGGTTTCTTTGACCAAGCATACCACTACCGGAATATTGAGGATTATAAATTGAACTGTAAAAGAACTCGTCCAAGTCAATCAAGCTCAATCCTGCATTTGTCTTCCATGTTAAGCCATCAATAATATTATAAGTAAAATATGGATTCACAACCAATGTAATCTGCTTTTGATTGCGTTTATCACCTTTTTCTTTATCGTTAATAGCTACAGGATTATAATTAACATTTGTATTATATGTTCCGTCTTCATTGCGCACCTGTTCAAACGGACGGATGTCATATACTGCTACAATAGGATTAGTATATTGGCTTTCAGTCATAGTGTTGTTTATATCGGAGAGTGCTCCATTCACAGAAAGTCCATATCCTATCCGCCCGCTTTTTCCATCTAAACTAATACGTCCGCTATAGCGTTTCATTCCAGTTCCGATGACGATACCTGTATTCTGAAAATATCCTCCACTAATATAATAGCGCAAATTTTCATTCCCACCTTGAGCACTGATATCATATTCTTGTGAAAAACCATTTTGCAGAATCTCCTTCAGCCAATCCACACTCTTGATATTTTGCGTCAAGTCCACATTATACCAATCCATAACATAGGCATTCAGCCATTCAGCAGAAGTCATGCCATCCTCACCGTCATATCCTGCATTTGTTAGTCCTTCGGTCCAGATCTCTTTGTATTTATCCAGATTTGTCGTACGATAATTATGATCTATCTTACCTACAAAACTAGTTCCGACTTTTGCATTCACATTAAAACGCGCTTTTCCCAGACTACCTTTTTTAGTAGTAACTACAATTACTCCATTCGCTGCACGAGCTCCATAAATAGCTGTAGCTGTAGCATCTTTCAAAACTGTGATGGACTCAATGTCGTTAGGATTGATATTAGCCATCGGACTTGCCGCCATATCCCCTGTTCCGGCTTTGTTATAAGCCCCCATTTTGTCTGTGTAAATGGCAATACCATCAATTACGTATAAAGGTTCAGTTCCAGAGTTCATTGAACCAACCCCACGAATAGTAGTAGAAGCATATGCACCAGGTTGTCCAGTCAAGCTATTTACTTGTAAACCAGCTACTGATCCTTCCAAAGACTTCATAAAGTTTGCATCTGTTTTTTTCATCAAGTCCTTGTTATCCACCGTTTGGGCAGATCCCGTAAATGCCGCTTTTTTAGTTACCCCATATCCGGTTACCACAACCTCATCTATTAGCTGTGCATCAGATTTGAGAACCACTCGCAAATTGGGCTTTATCGCCACTTCCTGCGTCTGCATACCGATGTACGAAATCTGCAAAGTCTTTGCAGAACTAAATACAACTATAATATGTTGATTACTAACAATATATATGATGTTTGCTTTCCTTCGAAAATAAATTTTTGTTGTAGTTATTATGCAGATTATCAATATATTAAGCACCTACCAAACATATTAATTTACTGATTTATGATACCAGATTTCTATCAAAAATAGGGCATAACCATCTATTAGTTAATTATTTAAGTTCTTATCTTATATGATATAAGCTAAAACTTATTTCCATCTTAACTGTTGAAGATGGTTTTCTTGTTCTAAATTATATCCAATAATTATTGACTATAATAATATATTCATTAGCAAACGGTAATCTAAGAAAAAGAAAAACTCCAGATGAAAAAATGCATATTTTATTACTGTATATTTTAAAATATGCAGGGGTGGATTCAAATATCCTCCAAAATCGCAGAGAATATGATTGATGAATATTTATATTGGATGGTTATATGCTTTTTCTGTATCAAAGAGATTGTGTAATTACATCTAATTATGCAAAAAGAGGTATTTATCATTTATCTGATGCTAAAATGAAAGAATCCCAAATACCGGATTTTAATAGCTATTAGAGGCTGTCAAGTTTATAAATTAGCTTTTAATCCTTTCCTTTTAAAGAAAGCAAGGGCTTCTCTACGACCAATGACTCGTTCCTTTTAAAGGAACGCTTTATTCCTTTAAATGGGACGAGTGATAATATTCGTAATTATGATGTATCTTTAGATTATATATATGCGTTTTCGGAACTTATATTGCATATTCTTTCATTTAATTATACACACTTTCTTCTATTAGAGAAAATTATACCTTCCATTTCTATAACCAAATCTTAAAAACAGAACACTTTCGTTTAGTTTTTGTGCTTATTATTATTTTTTTGATGAGGCAGTTTTCTCAAGATCACGCACCACTGTAATATCCATAATATTCGCATATACCTGCGTAGTCTTTACACTTTTATGTCCTAACAGTTTTTGTACAGTAGTTATATTGGCACCATTATATAATAATAAGGTAGCATTTGTATGACGGGCGGTGTGAAACGATACACGTTTATCAATTTTAGCCAAGCCTGCCAATATGTTTAATTCCTTATTAATATTAGAATTGTCTTTCAACTTGAAAAAACTATTGAGGTCATCTTTATAGCGTTGCAATATCTGGATTCCTTTACCCTCAAATAATAAATATAAAGGAAGGCGTACCTCCATACCTGTTTTGACAGATTTGTATATTATCCAAGTCTCCTGATGGAACTCAACAATATTTGCAGAGGTCAGATTAGTGAAATCAGAATATCGTAATCCAGCATAACAGCAAAATAAAAAAGCATCTTTTGTTTTTTGCAGTCTCGTATATCTTCCAGTCAGCTGCAAATTCTCAAATTTGTGTAACTCTTCCGGAGCTAAGTGTGTATGGCTTCCTTCTATACTTTTAATTTTATATTTTCTAAAGGCATACTTCTGTATATCCATATACTCCTTATTTATTGCAACATTAATATATCGTTTCAGATGCTTCATGTGCTTGGCAATAGTATTAAGGTGATAACCTTTAGATTGCAGGTAATTATCAAATGAAGACACAAACTCAAATGTCAAATCGGTAAATAATACCTCTTTCTTGAATTCCTGAAGTAATTCAAGCGTGGAAAGGTGATTTTGACGGGTACTTTCTTTCAAAGAAGAATTGGCTATCTCCTCTTTAAAAAAAGTCAAAAACGACCTTCCATTGCTTAGAGGTTTATCAATCGAATTTTTTAATAAATCTAACGATATGGACTTTCCCTGTTGCCATAGTCCAAGTTCTGTTTGCTCAATAGCTGCTATATTTTCATATAACATACGATTCAAAACATTCGCATTAGGATGATTCTTCACCATTTTTCGTTTGGTATCCCACTGTTCCGGTTTGAGATATATTTTGGTGGAGAAATACATCTTTTTCCTGTTCAGATAGGCTTCTACCTGAACTAATGCCATTCCTCTTTTATTCAATCTCTTCTTTCTGTTAAACACAAGGTTGTAACTGATCTTTTCCATACTTTCATTTTTTAATTAATAATAGAACAAATTAGACGTAATTCTGTGCTATATCAGAGGCGAATAAGCATTAATATCTCTAAAAAATAAATCTTCAAATCACTTGGTATTCACAAAACTTTAAATTAAATGCCACTTTTTTATTCGCTTTTTCACGAAAAAAGCAAAAAGAATGGCTTTCAAAGGTGTTTTATGACTAAAAACGAGTAAAAGAAATATTAAAAGAGGCATTTTGCTTATGCAAAGTGTCAATTGCTGTTTTAGCAATCAAAGCTTTTGGTTGAAAAAAATATGCTTATCGGCATAAATACAGCTTATAAAATAACAAAATGTTATATTTGCAACCTTTTTTTATTAATATAATTGCTAGTTTCAGTTTTATTAATATATTTGCAAATTGTTAGAGTAAAGATACAAATAATGTAAAGTTAAACTTTAAGAGAGAATTTATGAAAAGAAAATTAATGCTGTTATTGGCATGCCTTTTTGTGGGCATAGGCCTAGTAACTGCCCAGACTCAAAAGGTCACAGGCGTTGTGATTTCTGAAGAAGACGGGCAACCAGTTGTTGGTGCTTCTGTGTTGGTAAAAGGTACCACTCAAGGTACAATCACAGATGTAAATGGTAATTTTAATTTGTCAAATGTACCAAGTTCTGCAAAGACTTTGCAGATTTCGTATATTGGTATGCAGACACAAGAAGTGGTGATCAAACCAACTTTAAAAGTTGTGCTAAAGTCTGATTCCCAAAATCTAGATGAGGTTGTAGTGACAGCTATGGGGATTAAGCGATCGGAAAAATCCCTAGGTTATGCCGTATCTAGTGTGAAGGGAGATGAAATAACTAAAGCACGTGAAAGTAATGTACTTAACTCTTTGTCTGGTAAGATTGCGGGACTGCAAATAGCCCAATCATCTGGTACGGTAGGTGGTAGTTCAAGTATACAGATTCGTGGTGCCTCTTCTATTGGTTCCGTTTCTTCTCCTTTATTTATTATTGACGGGCTTCCAATTGACAATGGTTCTTATAATCCTGACAGAACTAATGGTATAGTCGATGTTGGTAACCGTGCAGGGGATATCAATTCAGACGATATTGAATCTATCAATGTATTGAAAGGAGCAGCTGCAACTGCATTGTATGGAGCGCGTGCAAAGGATGGTGCTATTGTTATTACTACAAAGAAGGGAAAAAAGAACTCTCCGGTATTTGTAACAGTAAACTCTTCTACACGATTTGAAAATGTACTGAAGTTACCTGATTTTCAAAATGAATATGCACAAGGTAGTTATGGCGTATATAATGTGAAAATGTTGAATGGTTGGGGACCGAAGATTTCATCGGTACAAGATCAACAGTTTACAGATTACAAAGGTGACAAAGTGACTTTGAAAGCAAATCCTGATAATGTAAAGGATTTCTATGAAACTGGAATGAGTTATATTAATAATGTATCAGTTGCGGGTGGTGGTGAAAAGGCCGACTTCCGCTTGAGCTTTACTTCTACTAATCAGACTGGTGTTGTACCTGGGTCTGACTACAATAAATACGCTTTTTCTGTCAATGCGGGTATGAATTTTACTAAGAACTTCACTGGTCGTATTTCTGCTCAATATATACGTTCCGATTCTGAAGGTCGTCCGGCACAAGGTGCAAATGATAGCAACCTACTGATTCCATTGATCAACGGATTGCCTAGAACTATTGATATACATGATATTCAAAAGAATTGGATTGATGAGAATGGAAAGCAGATAACATTAGATCCGGAAGGTAAAAGTAATAATCCATATTGGATTATTAATAAGAATAAGTTTACCAATAATTTAGATCGTATGATTGGTAATATTACATTGACTTATAAACCGATTGAAGGATTGACTATCACCAATAATGCCGGAACAGATTTTTACACAGAAGGAAGGCGTAAGGTGTATGCAAAGGGGACTGTAGGAGCCTTGAACGGAAAGTTCCAGACTTGGAATTTGTATAAAAGAATTATGAATAATGACTTAATGGTTTCTTACGAGAAGACTTTTGCAAATGACTATCATTTTAAGGTAATGATGGGGCATAATCTCTATCAGGAGGAATGGAAAAATGAAAATGTGCAGGCGCAGAATCTGGTTGTTGATGGGCTATACACATATACTAATGCGAAGTCTACTACTCCGGTAAATTATTATGAAAAGAAACGTCTTGTTGGTTTATATGGAGATATTAGTTTGGGATACAAAGATATGCTTTTCGTAAATGTAACAGGACGTAATGACTGGTCGTCTACTCTACCGATCAATAATCGTTCCTATTTCTATCCTTCCATAAGTGGTAGTTTTATTTTTACGGAGTTGATGGAAAACAAAGATATTCTGAATTTTGGTAAGGTTCGTTTGAGTTATGCTAATGTGGGTAGTGATGAAGATCCGTACAATTTGGCATTTAAATATACTCCCGCTAGTACTTACTTTTTGCAATATCTGGGTGATGTTAACACTTTCCCCCATATGGGATTAGTTGGCTTTACGGGACCTCGTGTCTTACCAAATGAGAATTTGAAGCCGCAAAATCAAAGTTCTTTTGAAGTTGGAGCTGATTTGCGTTTCTTCGGTGGAAAAATTAGGTTAGATATGACTTATTATAGCAATATTACAAAGAATCAGATTGTAAGTATTGATGTCCCATTGTCAACAGGCTACTTTGCCAATAATATTAATGCCGGGAAGATTGCCAATAAAGGTGTTGAAGTAACTTTGGGGTTGACTCCTGTGGAAACACGTGATTTTAAATGGGACCTGGATGCAACATTTGCTTCAAATAAGCAGACAGTGGAGGAGTTAGCTGAAGGACTTGATGAATATACGTTAACGAGTGGACTGAGCGGTTTACAAATTAAGGCTGCTAAAGGAGATTCGTTTGGCTTGTATGGCACGGGTTGGAAACGTGATGACCAAGGAAATTATGTGATTAATTCTAAAACAGGTTTGAGAGAAACTGTTAATAACGTGCGTTTAGGAGATGTATATCCTGATTTTACGATGGGAATCAACAATACATTTACTTATAAGGGAGTTACCTTGAGTTTCTTGATTGATATCCGTCATGGAGGTTCTTTGTATTCAGAGACTGTAGCTAATTTAAGAAGTAGCGGTTTGGCTGCTGAAACAATAGCTCACCGTGAAGATGCTTCCTTTATTGAGCCGGGTGTAATCCTTCAGGATGATGGAACATATAGACCTAATGATGTTCCTGTGAAAAGTATGCAGGATTATTGGCAGCATATATCCAATTCTAGTAATAATGAAGGGAATATCTATAATGCATCATTTGTAAAACTCAGAGAGGTACAGTTGTCTTATAGCTTCCCGCGCAAATGGTTCAAGAGCTTTTTTGTTAAATCATTGGATTTAGGTTTTGAGGCACGTAACTTATGGATTATTAAAGATCATGTGCCACATATTGATCCGGAAGCTAACTTCTTCGGTCCTTCTCAGATTGGGGGTGGTGTAGAGTTTAACAGCATACCTTCTACCAGAAGTTTTGGATTTAATGTCAGATTAACATTGTAAGATTTAAACGAATATGATAATGAAAAAGAAAATATTAACATACGCATTGAGCGCTTTGGCATGTTTAACTTCATGTAGCGATTGGCTCGATATTAACCATGATCCCAATACTGCCGAGAAAGTTGATCCCGGGTATTTGTTTAACTATGTAGCTGTAAACTGGGCTGGAACACGCACTGGTGGTGACTTTTATATTCCTTTATCTATGAGTTCGCAGTGTCAAGTTGATGGTGGACTTGATTACGGTGGCTGGGATGAATCTGTATATACTATTTCTCCTTATAGTACAGGGAATGTCTGGAAACATTATTATTCTGTAGGTGGCAATAATTTGATGTTAGCTATTAAAAATGCAGAAGAGTCAGAACCGGTGAATCACAATGCTATTGCGCAGTGTAAGATTCTTTTGGCTGAGCATATGTATGAGGCAACGATGTTGTGGGGAGATATTCCTTTCACAGAATCCTGGAACGGAACAATTAAATATCCGAAATTTGATTCTCAGGAAAGTGTATTGAATGGTGTTTTGTCATTACTTGATGAGGCATTACAGCTTATAGATCTGAATGATGCTAATGCAATTGATGAGTACGATATCTATTACAAAGGTGATATGAACAAATGGATGACTTTGGCAAAGTCTTTAAAGTTTAGAACATTGATGGTTATGGTAGATAAAGACCCTTCTAAGGCTGCTGCTATTGGTACGTTGCTGCAGGCTGGAGGAATGGTTGCATCAGCAGCGGACAATTTGGTATTTCCTTACTCTACAGATCCGGGTAACCAGAACCCTAAATATGAACTTATAGAATTGGTTGGGGGGACACAAATATTGTTCTTTGCTAGCAATTATATGTTGAAACCGATGCAAGAACGTGATGATCCCCGTATTCCCTGTTATTTTGAACCGGGTGCGGATGGTGTATACCGGGGGTTGGGTAATAGAGAGGCTGCAAAGACGGATGATGAAGAAAATCTACTGTCATCTGTTGTAAGCAACTACCTTTTCAGAAGAGACGCTCCGGAATTGATTTATTCTTGTCAAGAACAGCTACTTTTGGAAGCAGAAGCTTATGCGCGCGGATTAGGAGTTGCTCAAAATCTGTCGAAAGCTAATGAACTGTACCTGAAAGGAATTCGTGAAGCATGTGCTTTTTATGGAGTTGCGGAATCCGATATTGATACATATGTTACAGGTTTACCGGAATTGACAACGATGACCCAGGAAAAAGCTCTGTATGAGATTCATATGCAGCAATGGATTGATTTGATGGATCGTCCGTTTGAGGAGTTTGTACAATGGAGGCGATCTGGTACTGCCGGAAACGAGGTTCCGACATTGCAAGTCCCGGAAGATGCAACTTCAAAAGAATTGATCAGAAGATGGGAATATAGTCCTGAAGAAATGACAGCTAATATTAATGCACCGAAAGAATCTCCGAAAATCTGGGAAAAACTATGGTTTGATTTATAATTGAATTACCATAAATGATACGAAAAAGAGGACAATAAAACATTGTCCTCTTTTTTTTTGTTATATTTGCGCCCACATTATTATATATAATAGAAGTAAAGAATGAAAGAATTTGTAATATCCGAAGCCAAAGTAGAAACAGCAGTGCTTGTAGGACTCATCACACAGACGCAGGATGAGCGTAAAACAAACGAGTATCTGGATGAACTGGCTTTCCTTGCCGAGACGGCTGGGGCGGAAGTTGTGAAACGATTTACACAGAAGTTGCCGACGGCTAACTCTGTAACTTATGTTGGAAAAGGAAAGTTGGAAGAAATCAGACAATATATCCATGACGAAGAGGAAGCAGAACGTGAAGTAGGAATGGTCATCTTTGATGATGAGCTTTCTGCGAAACAGATTCGTAATATTGAAGCTGAACTGAAAGTGAAGATACTGGACCGTACTTCACTGATTCTTGATATATTTGCCATGCGTGCGCAGACAGCCAATGCGAAGACACAGGTAGAACTGGCACAGTATAAATATATGTTGCCGCGTTTGCAGCGGCTTTGGACTCACTTGGAACGCCAGGGAGGAGGTTCCGGTGCCGGTGGTGGCAAAGGTTCCGTGGGACTTCGTGGTCCGGGTGAAACACAGCTTGAGATGGACCGCCGTATCATCCTGAACCGTATGTCATTGCTGAAAGAACGTCTAGCGGAGATTGACAAGCAGAAAGCTACCCAACGCAAGAATCGCGGACGCATGATACGTGTTGCACTGGTTGGTTATACCAATGTGGGAAAATCAACCATGATGAATCTTCTCTCCAAGAGTGAAGTGTTTGCGGAAAACAAACTGTTCGCTACTTTAGACACTACTGTGCGCAAAGTGATTATCGATAATCTACCGTTCCTGTTGTCAGATACAGTAGGGTTTATTCGCAAGTTACCTACCGACTTGGTAGAATCTTTTAAATCTACCCTGGATGAGGTACGTGAAGCAGATTTGCTTGTGCACGTAGTCGATATTTCCCACCCCGGATTTGAGGAACAGATTGAGGTGGTGAACAAGACCCTGGCAGAGATTGGAGGCAGTGGCAAACCTATGATACTTGTATTTAATAAAATAGACGCTTACACCTACGTGGAGAAAGCGCCGGACGACCTTACCCCCCGAACAAAGGAAAACTTAACACTCGAAGAACTGATGAAGACGTGGATGGCAAAAATGGAGGATAACTGCCTCTTTATTTCCGCCCGCGAACGAATCAATATAGACGAACTGAAAAATGTAGTTTATCAGCGAGTGAAAGAATTACACGTTCAGAAATATCCCTATAACGATTTTCTTTATCAGACCTACGAAGAAGAAGAGGAAGAATAATCAATATGCTAATATGCTGATGTGCCAATTGGTTGCGCGTACTGCATCAGAATTGGCACATTGGCATATGGGCACATTAACACATTATTAAGATGAAAGACTATCGTAGATTGACTGAAGATGAGATACTTCAGTTGAAGAGCCAGTCATGTCTGGCCGATGATTGGGGAAATGTATCAGTGGCAGAGGGTTTTAATTGTGAGTACGTCCATCATACCCGTTTCTCGGGTGAAGTAAAACTGGGGGTATTCGAAGCTGAATTTACATTGCCGGGGGGAATCAAGAAACATTCGGGATTACGTCATGTGACGTTGCACAATGTGTCGGTGGGCGATAACTGCTGTATTGAGAATATACAGAACTATATTGCTAATTATGAGATTGGCAGTGACACCTTCATTGAGAATGTAGATATTATTTTAGTGGATAGGTTAAGCACTTTTGGTAATGGGGTAGAAGTGGCTGTCTTGAATGAAACAGGAGGCCGTGAGGTGTTGATGAACGATAAATTGTCTGCGCACCAGGCATATATTCTTGCACTGTACCGCCATCGTCCCGAGCTGATAAACCGTATGAAATCTATTGCGGATTATTATTCCAATAAACATGCTTCTGCTGTCGGCAGTATTGGCAATCATGTGATGATTCTCAATACGGGCTCGATCAAGAATGTCCGGATTGGTGATTACTGCCATATCTGTGGGACCTGCCGCTTATCCAATGGCAGCGTCAATAGTAATGTGACGGCACCTGTACATATCGGACATGGTGTAATCTGTGATGACTTTATTATTTCTTCCGGCTCTAAAGTGGATGACGGTACGATGCTGACTCGTTGTTTCGTCGGACAATCCTGTAAACTGGGACACAATTATTCCGCTTCCGATTCTTTATTCTTCAGTAATTGTCAGGGAGAGAACGGTGAGGCATGTGCTATTTTTGCAGGTCCTTTCACTGTGACACACCATAAATCTACTTTATTGATTGCCGGTATGTTCTCGTTTATGAATGCGGGTTCGGGGTCCAACCAGAGTAATCACATGTATAAGTTAGGTCCTATCCATCAGGGAACGATGGAAAGAGGAGCGAAGACTACTTCCGATTCATATATCTTATGGCCGGCACGTGTCGGGGCCTTCTCTTTGGTAATGGGACGTCATGTTAATCATGCCGATACTTCCAATCTTCCTTTCTCTTACCTGATAGAGCAGCGGAATACCACTTATCTAGTTCCGGGAGTTAACTTGAGAAGTGTGGGTACTATCCGTGACGCACAGAAATGGCCAAAGCGTGATAAGCGAAAAGATCCGAACCGGCTGGATTATATCAATTATAACCTGCTGAGTCCTTATACCATTCAGAAGATGTTTAAAGGACGTTCCATTTTGAAAGAATTGAAACGTGTATCCGGTGAAACTTCAGAGATCTACTCCTACCAGAGTGCTAAAATCAAGAACTCTTCTCTGAATAACGGAATCCGTTTTTATGAAATCGCCATTCACAAGTTCTTGGGAAACTCCATCATAAAACGATTGGAGGGTATTAATTTCCAGACCAATGAAGAAATCCGTCAGCGACTGAAACCTGACACGGAAATCGGACTTGGCGAATGGGTGGATGTTTCCGGACTGATTGCTCCCAAGAGTGAAATCGACCGATTGTTGGATGGTATTGAGAATGGAACAGTCAATCGTTTGAAATCCATCAATGCAAGTTTCGCGGAAATGCACGAGAATTATTATACCTATGAATGGACATGGGCTTATCATAAGATTCAGGAATTCTATGGCTTAGATCCGGAAACGATTACGGCACAAGATATCATCGGTATTGTGAAAGCATGGCAGCAAGCTGTTGTCGGATTGGATAAGATGGTGTATGAGGACGCTAAGAAAGAATTCTCATTGTCTTCCATGACTGGATTCGGTGCTGATGGTTCTCACGATGAAATGAAGCTGGATTTTGAGCAGGTACGCGGTGATTTCGAAAGCAATACCTTTGTGACAGCAGTATTGAAACATATTGAAGATAAAACAGCTCTTGGAAACGAGTTAATCAAACGGATTGAAGCAATCGGATCATAATAGGAGTGGCAGATGGCGAACTGTGGATGATAAACAGGATATGATAAATAGCAAACTGTAAATAAAATAGTGAGCGGTGAACGGCAGATGTCAATGAATGGCATAGCTTGTTTACCGCTCGTTGTTTATAGTTTATGATTGTCTTTTGCTGTTCCTGCTTTTCTCCGTTATTCATTCTTAATTCTTCATTCATCATTCGCCATTCTTCATTCTTAATTACTACCTTTGCCACACTAACTAACATTACGTAATAAAATAAGAAACTTATGGCAACACCTCCGTTTAAGTATCAGCCCATGTTTGAAAAGGGAAAAGATACAACTGAGTATTATCTGCTTACAAAAGACTATGTATCAGTAAGCGAGTTTGAAGGAAATCCTATCCTGAAAATTGAGAAAGAAGGTTTGACTGCGATGGCTAATGCAGCTTTTCGTGATGTATCATTCATGCTTCGTCGTTCGCACAACGAACAAGTTGCTAAGATTCTGAGTGATCCGGAAGCAAGCGAAAACGATAAGTATGTGGCGCTGACTTTCTTGCGCAATGCAGAAGTTGCTTCAAAAGGCGTACTTCCATTCTGCCAGGACACCGGTACTGCTATTATCCATGGTGAAAAGGGACAGCAGGTATGGACTGGATATTCTGATGAAGAAGCGCTTTCACTGGGCGTATATAAAACATACACTGAAGAAAACCTGCGTTATTCACAGAATGCGCCTCTGAATATGTATGATGAGGTAAATACCAAATGTAACCTCCCTGCACAGATTGACATCGAAGCTACCGAAGGTATGGAATATGAATTCCTTTGTGTAACAAAAGGTGGTGGCTCTGCCAACAAGACATATTTGTATCAGGAAACAAAAGCGATCCTGAATCCCGGTACATTGGTTCCGTTCCTGGTTGAAAAGATGAAAACATTGGGAACAGCCGCTTGTCCTCCTTATCATATCGCTTTCGTAATCGGTGGTACTTCTGCTGAAAAGAACCTGTTGACAGTGAAATTAGCTTCTACTCATTTCTATGATAACCTGCCGACTACCGGAAACGAATATGGTCGTGCATTCCGCGATGTCGAACTGGAAAAAGAAGTATTGGCAGAAGCTCACAAGATTGGGTTAGGTGCACAATTCGGAGGTAAATATCTTGCTCACGATGTACGTATCATCCGTCTGCCTCGTCATGGTGCTTCTTGCCCGGTAGGTTTGGGCGTATCTTGCTCTGCCGACCGAAACATCAAATGTAAAATCAATAAGGAAGGTATCTGGATTGAGAAACTGGATTCAAATCCGGGTGAACTGATTCCGGCTGAACTGCGTCAGGCAGGTGAAGGTGATGTTGTGAAGATCGACCTGAACCGTCCGATGCCTGAAATCCTGAAAGAACTGACTAAATATCCGGTTGCTACCCGTTTGTCATTGAACGGAACGATTATCGTAGGTCGTGACATCGCTCATGCTAAACTAAAAGAACGTTTGGACCGCGGTGAAGACTTGCCACAATATATTAAGGATCATCCTATTTATTATGCAGGTCCGGCAAAAACTCCGGAAGGCATGGCGTGTGGCTCTATGGGTCCTACTACGGCAGGACGTATGGATTCTTATGTAGAACTGTTCCAAAGTCATGGCGGCAGCATGGTGATGTTGGCAAAAGGTAACCGTAGCCAGCAGGTGACAGATGCTTGTCAGAAATATGGTGGTTTCTATCTTGGTTCTATCGGAGGTCCGGCAGCTATCCTTGCACAGAACAATATCAAGAGCATCGAATGTGTGGAATATCCGGAATTGGGTATGGAAGCTATCTGGAAGATTGAAGTAGAAAACTTCCCTGCATTTATCTTGGTAGATGATAAGGGTAACGACTTCTTCAAACAGTTGAAACCGTGGAATTGCAAAAAATAACCGGTTGATGCCTGTTGGGATAAAACTGTAAGAAGAGGCTGTAAATGCCTTGAATTAATAAAGGGGCTGTTTGACTATTTTATTGTTAGACAGCCCCTCTTCTTATTTTAAGGACTTAAAGACTTTCCGGATATTTACTTTTTCAGTGTAAATATCAGCCTTTCATCAGTTATGATTACTTATTCTGTTCTTTTTTCCATTTTTCATATCTCTTCAACACCTTGCTTCCATCTTTGTTATACCAACTATAACCATTTCGGCGTTCGTGTCCGATTTCCGATATATCATATTTTTTAATGGCATCACGGTCGCAGAAAAAAGGCCGGTTTGTTTCCAGATCATAAAAACGTGCCCAAAGAGTAGGACAGTCTTCACAGGGAACCATGCGATAGTCTTTTTTGCCATCACTGTTAGTGAAATATTCCTTCTGTATTCCTTTTATTTCAGACTTTTGGAACCATTTGATAGCACCTTCTATGGATTTTACAACGTCTGCAGATGGATGGGGAAGTGACATCAACAGTAATACAATGTTGTCAGACTCTTGTCCGCTTAGTGACGGGAGTTCATAGGCACGTGCTTTGCAGGGTTCCAAAGTGACACGGTCGTGTTGGGCGCACCACACTGTTAACTCTCCATTTTGGCGCACCTGCGTTTTGAGTATACACTCTATCCCTTTATTAAATGCAATACGTGCTTGTTCACAGATATTGTCAGGAAGGAAAGTGTAGGGAGCTTTCTTTTCGTATATGCTCCGAAGTTGGTTCATGACTCTCACCATTGCATTGTCATTGTAGGTGATTTGTACGTAATAACCTTTGGGACGCGGATAAAATTGAGGCCATCCACCGTTTTCATACTGCGATTTGAGCAGATATTGAATACCGTTCAGCACTCCTTCTTTATATTTCTCTTTTTGCGTAGCTAGATAAAGTCGTGACAAATATTCTATTTCTGTCGTGGTGGCATTGTTGTCAATGGTGCTTTGGTTGGTATCTTCTTTAGCTTTTAGTGCTGCATTATATTCTTGTTCCGTCAGTTCTGCCGGCATATAGATATTCTTGGGCCAGCCTCCGGTCGTTTGTTGATAGAGTAACACGTTGTCACCGATGCGTTGGGCTTCTTCCGTCTTGAAGAAATCATCGTCAAATTTTGGGGCGATGTGTACCCATTCTTTGTAGTTCTGTTGTTTTCTGTAATCTGTTGCTTTTTGGGCTGAGGCGTTTGTCAGGATAAAAAGTAGCAGTAAGAAAAGACTTAGTTTTCTCATGGCTTTTATTATTTAATGTTTTTATAGTATGCAAATGTAGGAAGAAAGAAAAACATCGATATGTAATAACTGTTTTTTATACAGTAAAAATTGGGTTAACCCTCCCGATAAGAAGATTAACCCAATCAAAAAATAAATGGAAACTACTTCCTTATTCCAGATATTTCGTAATCTTTCCGCTGATTTGCAACAGGGATATTTCGCAAAGTTTCGTATTATATTCAGCAGAGAGGATGCGTTCCTCTGCATCTAACAAACTTTTTTGTGCTTCACGCACTTCAAAACCGGAGAGGTCCCCCTGTATATAACGGTCCATGGCTATATCGTGATTGTCTTTGGCGGTTATCAGGTTTTGACGTTCCAGGTTCAGCAGTTGGAGATTGTTGCGATAGGCTTGCCATAGGTTACTGAGATCAGAGCGAAGTGCTAATTCCAAGTCCTGTCGTTCCAGGCGACGATTCTTGAAAGCCAGACTTGCATTTCTCTTTTCGCGGCGGCGATTACCGTCGAATATATTAAAACCGACAGTTATTCCGGCATTGAAGCCCAGTTCACCTCTTCTGCTGTTTGCATTGATGTCATACTTGTTGAACGTATATCCATATCCGGTATTTAATTTGAGATATGGATAGTTGCGTGAGTTTATTTTCTTGTAGTCCAATTGGGCAAGTACCGTGTTTTGATCGGCCTTGAGCAAAGAAGCATTGGTTGCTAACGTAGAATTCCACAAATCATCAAATTGCAAGTCGCTGTGTACGTCGATGGTGGAGTCTTTGATAATAATGTTTTGATTGACATTGTTGTTAGCCATCAGTTCATTCAACTGGATACGTGAAGAATGTAGCAATTCCTGTTGTTTGATGTATTGGGCACTGTCTGCGTTGAAATCCACCTTTGCCTGCTGATAATCCAGCCCTGAAAACTTACCGACCAGATGACTAGCCTCGGCTATGCGCAAGCGCTCTTTGGAAAGTGACATTGCATAATGAAAGTTTTTCAGACGAATCTTCTGCTGGATAAAATTATAGTACTCGGAAGTCAGGGCAGCAATAAAATCTTCAATGGCAATACGCGTGTTGGTTTCCCCCTGACGTTCCAGCTCTTTCAACTGTTTGTAGGTGGTACTGATATTGAATCCGTCGAAAATAGTCCAGTTGAGGTTAAGACCGACATTAACCGTCTGATCGTAGACTCCGTTATTTTTTGTTATTTCCCCGGTAGCACGCGCCTTGGTCTCAATATTGTTCAGGTTTCCAGTATATCCGGCAGAGAAGTCCAGTGTAGGCAGGTAACCTGCATTTCCCAACGTTGCGTTGTTTTTGCTGATCTGCTCTTCGTTATGGATGATACGTAAAGAGTAATTGTTTTGCAATCCTTCTTCCAGACACTCCTTGAGAGTGAGAACTTGTGCCTTTGCAAAAGAGACTGATAAGAAGGCACATGCAATGGTGATATAAATGATGCGTTTCATGCAAATTCCTTTCTGTTTCATTCTTGTAGTTTTTTGATTCGGTTAGTCGAAATGTAACTGTAAATAGCCGGTACAATGTACATCGTAAGCAGAGTGGATACGACCATACCACCCACTACCGCCGTACCCATGGCAATACGCTGGTTACAACCTTCTCCGGTGGCAAATGCCAGCGGGATAAGTCCCAAAACCGTAGAGGCACTTGTCATCAGAATCGGACGGAGGCGTTGAAGGGCAGCATCTTTGATGGCACTCATTTTATCCTCTCCGGCTTCCTGTTTCTGATTGGCAAATTCTACAATAAGAATACCGTTCTTCGCCACCAGACCGATCAGCATGATAATACCGATCTGACTGAAAATATTCATCGTAATATCTCCGAAATACATGAAGACCAAAGCTCCGGCAATAGCCAGCGGCACTGTCAACATGATAATCAACGGATCTTTGAAACTTTCAAACTGGGCTGCCAGAATCAGGTAAATCAAAAGGATAGCCAGGATAAAGGCGAACATCAGACTGGAAGAACTTTCACGATATTCCTTCGAGTCTCCCGACAGGGCAGTACGGAAAGTGTCATCCAATGTTTCTTTGGCAATCTTATCCATTTCATCCAAGCCTTGCCCGATTGTTTTGCCGTCTGCCAATCCCGCAGAGATGGTAGCTGACACAAAACGATTATAACGATACAACTTTGGAGGTGCAATACCGCTTTCCAATTCAATCAAGTTGTCCAGCTGAATCATATCCCCGCTACTGCTACGGACGTAAATAGCTTTCAGGTCGGCCGGTTTATTTCGTTGCTGGCGGTTGATTTCACCAAGAATTTCGTATTGTTTACCGTTCATATAGAAATATCCCATACGCTGTCCACTTAATCCATATTGCAGCGTTTGAGCAATGTTTTTGGTACTTACCCCCATAATACTGGCCTTGTCACGGTTGATCTGAATACGAGCTTCCGGTTTACTGAACTTCAAATCAACGTCCGCCATCTGGAAAACAGGATTCTCATATACTTTAGCCATAAACTTGGGCAACACTTCTTCCAGCTTTTCCAAATTGGTAGCCTGAAGTACATATTGTACAGGCATACTCCCGCGACGTCCGCCGAAAGAAGACTGCTGCTGTACGAATGAACGCGCCATTGTTTTCTTCTGTACCGCTTTTGATATTTTCTCTGCCACATCCATCTGGGTATAATTACGTTCATTCATATCCTTCAGCGTGATGCGCACGTTTCCGCTACCGCTGGATACACGGGCAGTTACAGCCTCTGCATCAGGCAGAATGGAGTCTACCAGTTGATTGATGTCTTCTGTGTAATCCCTGATATATTCATAGGTGACGCCTTCCGCTCCTCGTGTATTGATACTGATTTGCGAACGGTCTTCAAGTGGGGCCATTTCCGCAGGAACTGCATTCCACAGAATGCCAATCAGGCAAATGGTGATGAAAGTAAACGGAAGAGCGATCCAGCGTTTGCAAAGAAAAGCGGCAAGCGAACGGCTGTATAGCCGGTTCATTCCTTCAAAGAACGGTTCAGTTTTTGCATAGAACCAACTTTGTTTTTCTCGTTTAATGAGTAACTTCGTTGCCAACATCGGAGTGAAAGTCAATGCGGCAAATGAGGATATAATCACCGAACCCGAAATAACGATACTGAACTCACGGAATAATCGTCCCGTCATTCCATCCATAAAGACGATAGGGAAGAATACCGCTACCAGCGTAATAGTGGTGGAAATAACGGCAAAGAAAATTTCTTTGGCTCCTTCTATTCCCGCTTCTTTCGGGGCCATTCCTTTCTCAATACGGATGTAGATATTCTCTGTCATAACGATGGCGTCATCTACCACCAGTCCCACCGATAGTACGATGGCGAGCATGGAAAGCACATTGATGGAGAATCCTGCCAGATACATAACGAAGAAAGCGCCGATAAGGGAAACGGGGATTACGATACAAGGCACCAACGTGACGCGCCAGTCACGCAGGAAGAGGAAGATAATGATGATTACAAGTACAAAAGCTTCATATACAGTGGACTTAACCTCATTGATAGACGCACGGATAAACTTGGTATTATCAAAACCATAATTATAGTGTACATCTTCCGGCAAGTCTTTTTTCATTTGCTCCATACGTTGGTATACAGCATCCGCAATCTCAATGTGGTTGGCTCCCGGCTGTGGAATGACTACGACACCCACCATAGGAACGCCGTTCATTTTCATATAACTCTTAATATCAGCCGGCCCCAGTTCAGCACGTCCGATATCACTGAATCGTACAATACGGTTATTCTCTTCTTTGACAATCAAGTCATTGAATTCATCTGCGGTATGCATCAATCCTAGTGTACGGATCGTCAACTCGGTGGTATTTCCTTCGATACTACCTGAAGGAAGTTCCACATTTTCGTTATCTACAGCGTTTTTAACATCGACGGGAGTGATACCGTAACCTGCCATCTTTACCGGGTCGAGCCAAAGGCGCATGGAGTAACGCTTTTCTCCCCAGATAGATACACTACTTACATCGGAAATAGTCTGTAATTGTTCTTTCACAGTCAGATCCGCTATTTCACTTAACTCCAACAAAGAACGTTTGTCACTTTGAAGGGCAACCATCAAGATAGGCATGGCATCAGCATCTGCTTTTGAAACTGTTGGTGGGTCACAGTCGCGAGGCAGATAACGTTGGGCACGTGAAACCTTATCACGTACGTCGTTGGCCGCTGTTTCCAGATCGACGGACAATTCAAATTCTACTGTGATACGGCTTTGCCCCTGCTGGCTCACACTGGACAAAGAACGGATACCGGGAATACCGTTGATATTCTGTTCCAACGGTTCAGTTATCTGGTTTTCGATAACGTCGGCATTAGCTCCCGGATAAGAGCAGCTGACAGAAATAATCGGATTATCTACCGACGGATATTCGCGGACACCCAAATAGTTGTATCCGATGAATCCGAAAAGGAGGATAATAATCGTTAATACTGTGGCTAATACCGGGCGACGTATACTTAATTCGGAGATGTTCATTGATTTATGATTTATGATTTCTGATTTCTGATTTCTGATTTCTGAATTATGATTTCTGAGTTATGGATTGAAGATTTCTGATTGTTGAATTCTGATTTCTGGTTTCTGAATGTTTGCTGTATTCTGCTGACTTATAAATCATAAATTATTTGGCTTATAAATCATAAATCAGAATTCATAAATCATAAATTCTCATTCTTCAATATTGTCAAGTGTTACGGCGAGTCCGGTACGGAGTTGCAATGTTCCTGAAGTGATGATTGTGTCTCCTACGTGCAATCCTCTAATCACTTGCACTTCAGATGCGGTGCGGATACCGGTAATGATATCCACCGGTTCGGCCTTTCCTGATTTATACAGATAGACTTTATCTTTACCCATTTCCGGCACAATTGCTTCCGTTGGGATGGCTATTGCATTAGGTATTTCATCCTTTTTCAACAGTACACTGGCATAACGGCCGGGAAGCAGGGTGCGATTGACATTCGGGTATAATGCACGGGCGGTAAATTGATGCAGATTCGGATCGATGGCAGATTCTACAGCGTATACCTGTGCGCCGAAAGCATCCAATGTTCCTTCAACGCTGAAATTGAGATTGGTTCCCTTTTTGATTTGCTTGGCATAGCGTTCCGGAACGGAAAATTCAACCTTCAGTGGAGCGATTTTTGTCAGCTTGGCAACGACTGTGGTCGGAGACGCATACGTTCCGATACTGACTTGGCGAAGTCCGATCACTCCGTCAAACGGAGCACGTAGCTCTGTCAGTTCAATATTAGCTTTGATTATTTCTATATCGGCATTCAGAGTTGCTAAATCCGTTTTCACCTGTTCGTAGGCTTCTTTACTGACAGCATCCCGTTTCAATAAAGCATCCTGGCGGAATACACGGTCTTCTGCCAGTTTCAATTGCGAAATCAACCTTTGCAATTGTGCCTGCAACTGTCTGTCATTCACTTTGGCTAGTAATTGGCCTTTCTTTACGGCTGTTCCTTCTTCAAAGTTGATTTCTACAATCTTTCCCGACGTTTCGAAAGACAAATCCACTTCTTCATCGGGCAGAAGTACACCGGTAGTGGTGAATTCATCTGTCAGAGATTGCGGTTTTATGACCTTGGCATTTACATTTAAAACTTGTTTCCCTCTTTTTTTATTACCGCCCATCACTTTGTCGGCGGCTGCTAGTTCGTCGTTTTTTTTCGGTAATTGTGAGTAGATTCCTCCACCGATAATCCCGGCACCAACAAGAATAATGATGCCCCATTTAGTCTTCTTATTCATGGTTTAGTATTGTATATGGCAATTATAATATAATCTTTGAAGATTAGACTTTCCCTGACTGGAAAGGTTTAATCTGTAAATGATAGAAAAAAAGTTAATGCATCTTTTTCAATTTAATAAGCTCATACACTTAAGGGAACTATTCTTTTATGGCATATAGAAGGGTGGTTGATATGACTTTCCCTTTTTTAGTGATAGTTTCTGATTTTACCAGCCCAATATTTTTGGCATACCAATCTATTGAATATTCGGTTTCTGAAATGAACATGACTTTTCCTTTTTGTTCCGTGTAGATTTTAATGCAATCAAAATCTCCCGCAGGAGTATGTATGGTTTCACGTCCTTTATATTTTCCTTTTAGAGAAGCTTTCATAGTCATTGGTCCTGATTTTTGCAAGAAATTACACTGTGGTATATCATCTCCATTCTGAACATGATCCTTTAAAGGTATGCTAATTCGTCCTTCTGCATATATGTTCTTAGAATATTTCTGATATTCATATTCTGATTTACCATCCAAAAGGATAACTTCGGTCATATCTTGACTCTTATGATAAATATAGAATAACCTGTTGATACCACTTTTTATACTTAGAGAATCATAGTGCTCTCCGAAAGCATCTTCTCTTATGATTAAGCGATCACCTTTATCAACCACGTCTGCGATGCACATAGTATCTTTCAGTGTTTTTCCTTCCTTTACTTCGGTTGTTACATAGTAAGCAGTTCTTCCTTTTTTAATACTGCAATATTGTGCATGTGCGGAAATTATGTATAAAATGAAACATAATAAAACTAAGATTTTTTTCATATTGTTTTTTTGTGTGTACTATTATAACTATAAGTGTGAACAGCATTGGTTTTATAAGCACGCTGCTCGCATTTTTTCTAATAAGCAGCCCGATATTTTCCTTCCTCTTTATCTTCCAACATATTGAGATAAGAGGTATAACGGGATTCGCTGATGAGGTGCTCTTCCACTGCTTTGCGTACGGCACATCCCGGTTCATGACGATGTGTACAGTTGCCATATTTGCAGTCGGCGGAGGTTTTGAATATTTCGGGAAAATAATGTCCGATCTCTTCTTCTTCCATATCGAATGTGCCGAAGCCCTTGATACCCGGAGTATCGATGATATAGCCATCTCCTTCCACAGGGAACATTTCGGAGAAAGTAGTAGTATGCATTCCTTTGTTGTGGTAAGAAGAAATTTCGCCGGTCTTGGCTGCTATGCCCGGCAGTATGGAATTGATAAGAGTCGATTTGCCGACTCCCGAATGTCCGGAAAATAAAGTAATCTTGCCTTCCAGTGCTTTTTTGATTTCAGCCACTCCAGTGCCGTTCTTTGCGGAAACTTTGAAGCAAGGGTAGCCGATTTGTGTGTATAAGTTGATAAGTGCGTCCAGATAGCGGAGTTCATCTTCGTCGTAAGCATCTACCTTATTAAATACCAGTTTTACAGGGACGCGATAGGCCTCTGCGGATGCAAGAAAGCGATCAATAAAAATAGTGGAAGTTTCCGGATAATTGATGGTTACCACCAGCATACACTGGTCGAGATTGGCAGCAAGGATATGAGATTGTTTGGAAAGATTGGACGAGCGGCGGATGATGTAGTTCTTTCTATCTTCTATTTCACTGATAAAAGCAGTGCCTTCCTGATTAAGTATAATCCGGACACGATCACCCACTGCAACAGGATTAGTACTGCGAATCCCCTTCAACCGGAAATTCCCTTTGATTTTACATTCAATAGATTGTCCGTCATCGGTTTTCACCTGATACCAACTACCCGTGTTTTTGATTACTAATCCTTTCATATAAATTATAAATTAAAAATGAAGAATGAAGAATTCAGGCTGTGTTTCAACTGAATAATACAGCATTATAATTCCTCATTCTTCATTCTTAATTCTTCATTATTTTTTAGACGGTCATAATTTCTTTATCCTTTTCAGCCAGCATATCATCGATTTGTTTGATATACTTATCATGGATTTTTTGCAGTTTGGCTTCCGCATTCTTCTGCTCGTCTTCTGCCAATCCGTCTTTTACGGCCTTTTTCAGTGCGTCGATGCCGTCACGACGCGCGTTGCGTACGCTTACTTTAGCCGTTTCGCCTTCTCCTTTACACTGTTTTGCCAGTTGTTTACGACGTTCTTCCGTCAGGGGAGGGATGCCGATACGGATCATTTCTCCATTGTTTTCGGGCATGATACCGAGGTCAGAGTCGATGATTGCTTTTTCGATGACACGGAACATGCTTTTATCCCAAGGCTTGATTACGATACTGCGGGCGTCCGGAGTAGTAATTGCTGCTACATTGCTGATAGGTACCATACTTCCGTAAGAATCTACGCGGATACCATCTAATAAGCGTGCACTCGCTTTTCCGGCGCGGATATGTGCCAGTGCTTCTTCCAGATACATGATGGCCATATCCATCTTTTCTTGTGCATTGTCAAGGCAAGTCTTTACGTCTACCATATTTTTTGAGATTTAAAATTGCATTTTGATTGATTAAGTAGCAAAAGTATATTATTTTTTGTTCATCTGCAACAGCATACCCATCTTTTTTATGAGTGACTTGCCAATGATAATCAGGGTAACGGCGGTGATAATCATTAAAATACCCATCATTAAGCGGGGAGTCAGTTTTTCGTGAAACAGGAGAACACCGAAGAATAAAGCTGTCACCGGTTCCAAAGCACCCAATATTGCCGTTGGTGTAGAGCCTATATAATGGATGGCCAGTGCGGTACAGACCAGTGATACGGCAGTTGGCAGGATGGCGAGTGATAATACATCGGCCCAGAGCCAGGCAGACGGTATTACTTGCAGTTCCGTACAGAAATTTAAACGGACGATATAAACCGATAGTCCGAACAAAATGGCATAGAAGGTAAGTTTCGTGGTCGGCAGGTTTTTCAATGTCGAACGGTTTACACCTACTATATATATAGCATAAGAGAGAGAAGACAACAGAACAAAGATAATTCCCAAAGTCGATAGCGGTTTGTTGCCGTCTCCCTGATAAAGCAAGGCAATGCCTGAAAGTGCCAGCAGGATGGAGAAAACGGTAATGGCGGAAATCTTTTCCTTGAAGAATATTCCCATAATGACAGCTACCATCACCGGATAAACAAACAGAATCGTTGAAGCAATTCCGGCATCCATATAATTATAGCTCATAAACAAAAGCAGTGATGAAAAAGAGAATAACAATCCCATAATGACTAAGGGCAAAACGTCTGCCTTATGAAGTGCAAAAGACTGATGCTGCATTTTCATCAGAATACCCAATACGATTGTCGCAAAGAAGTACCGGTAGAATAAAACGGTATCGACACTCATTCCGGCTGCATAGAGCGGAAGTGCAAAAAGAGGATTCATACCGTAGCTCGCAGCGGCAATCGCTCCATAGATAAAACCTTTGGTTTTGTTAGTCATTGTTTTGCTTTTTTTAATGGCGTGCAAAAGTACGCAGTTCACCAATGATAAACAAGCGTTTAGGCGGTTGGTAGTATAATTTAATCTTTCGTATGCTAAAAACTATTTCTTAGTGAAGAGGATACTAATCTTGTTTATGCATAAAATTAATCGTCTGACAGTTGTTAAACTTGCGTCTGACTACTGTTGAACTTTCGTCTGACAACTGTCAGACGAAAAAGAATCAACTGTCAGACGACTAATTTTATTCGATCGGGAGATTAGTTATACGCAGTCTGAGGAATAATTAACAGGCAATAGTCAATCAGGTTTTTGCATAAACACTTGCATATATCTTGGATTTTCCCGAATATTGTATCCGAATTATCGAAAAACACAGATGACCAAAGCTAACTTTCTTGTTATTTATTGCCTGTTTATATCGGGACTTTGTTGCATGGCAAATGTGACAAAGGATATCAATATGCGTTTTAAAGACGTGAGGCAAGGACTTTCGCATCAAACGGTCAATTGTTTCTATCAGGATGAATTCGGATTTTTATGGATTGGTACTCAAGACGGACTGAACCGCTTTGACGGTCGTAAATTTGAAGTCTTCAAACCGGATAACGCCAATCCCTATTCAATCAATATAAATAATATCCGGCAGGTTTGCGGAAACAAGGAAGGATTGCTTTTTATCCGTAGTTTGCAGAGTGTGACTCTTTATGACATGCGTTTGAACCGCTTTAAGGTGTTGCGTGAAGGAGAAGTTGCAGGAATCTGCTATGCGCACGACGCATTGTGGATAGCTACCGGAAAAGAAATCTACCGTTATCGTGATCTCAACCAAGTGCCCGAGTTATTCTTTTCATTCCCTTCGGACGGAGAGGATATATTGATGAACAGTCTAATGGTTCGTCAGAATCAAACCGTGGTGGTGGGTACTTCTTCCAAGGGTATTTACTGTATCGATCAGGCTGCTCATATCACCCGTCATATTGATGTGGGGGCTGTTAATTCGATTACGGAAGACAGAGACGGGAGCATCTGGATAGCTACCAGAAATCGGGGACTTACCCGGTTGGAGGCAAATGGGGAGCTTACTCATTACAGATATAATAAAGTGGCTGATAATACAATCAACCATGATAATGTGCGTCATGTGACACAAGCCAATGATAGTCTTCTGTATATCGGAACTTACGCCGGTTTGCAGACTTTAAATCTCTCTACCGGAGAGTTTACGGATTATGAATATGACTTGAATGTGGAGGCAGCCGATATACGTTCCATCATTTCGATGCATTACGACACTTCGGGAACTTTATGGCTGGGCACTTTCTATCAGGGAATACAATATTATAATGTAGCGAATGATGCTTATCACTTTTACCGTTCGTCTACGGCTGTTGGCGGGCATTTGAATTCCTATATCATCAGTTCCATTGCCGAAGACTGTTCCGGGCGGATCTGGTTTGCAAGTGAAGGAAGTGGATTGAACTACTATGATAAATATGCCAAACGCTTTTTTCCGCTTAAACATTTATATGCTCAAGAGCTGTCTTTTAAGATTGTGAAGTCTTTGTATTATGAGAAAGAACCGGATTATCTTTGGGTAGCTTCGCTTTATCAGGGCATCAATCGGATTAACCTGTCGACCGGACATATAGAATCTATTACGGAAAATATCGATACTCCGGAAGGAAAAACAGTCGACAGGGCCTATAATCTGGTAAAAATGATAGAGTTTGCCGGTCATGATTCCTTATTGATAGCAGCCAAGGGTGGGCTGCTTGTATTGGATAAAAAACATCTCCGGTTACATCATTTCGAACATCCTTCTTTAGCTTCCAGACATTTGTCGCAGGTTTGGGATATGACGTTTGATAAAGAAGGGGATTTATGGCTGACCACTTCTTTTGATTTGATACGGGTCAATTTGAAAGCGGGTACTTCCCGTAGTTATCCTTTCTCCCAAATAGCGCAGAGCACGGCACAGCACCACATTAATCATATTCTATGTGATAGAAAAGGACGTATATGGCTGGGATCGACGGGATCGGGAATTTATCTATTCGATAAGAAGAAAGACACCTTTGTAGGATACGGAGCGAAGCAGGGATTGGAGAATGGATTTATCACCGGATTGGTAGAGAGTCCGCTGGACGGTTCCATTTATGTGGCAACGAATGGCGGTTTCTCTAAATTCAATCTAGCCACTACCACATTCGAGAACTATAACAGGCAGAGTGATTTTCCCTTGAATAACGTGAATGACGGAGGGCTGTACATTACGTCCGACCACGATATTTATGTCTGTGGACTGGCAGGTATCGTTTCCATAGCCCAGGAGAAACTGAACAAGCAGTCTGTGGATTATAATGTGTTCGTAAAACGAGTGCTTGTGGATAATACGGAAATACAACCACTTGATTCGTTGGGACTTATCAAGGAAACGGTATTGTATGAACATCAATTAGTATTGCCGCCCAGGTATTCTTCCGTCACTTTTGAGATAGCGAGCAATACCCTGAATAATATTTCCAATATCGGTCTGGAATATAAACTTGAAGGATTTGATAACGAATATATGAAGGCGGGAGATAATACGATGGTTACTTATACCAATCTTCATCCGGGGCGTTATACTTTTCATGTTCGTGGCGACCAGTTGCGCATTCACGACCAGGAAGCACCTTCTGCCAGTTTTGAGCTGATAGTGGAGGCTCCCGTTTATCAACGAGCATGGTTTATTTTGCTGATGATATTGGCAGGTATCCTTATTGCAGGTTATATTATCCGTATGTTCTGGATACGGAAAACCTTGCAACATTCTCTATTGGCCGAGAAACGGGAAAAAGAGTATATCGAAAATGTGAATCAGTCCAAACTACGTTTCTTTACCAATGTATCGCATGAGTTCCGTACTCCGTTAACGCTTATATCCAGTCAGCTTGAGATGCTCCTGATGCATAAAGACATGCTCCCCGAGGTGTATAATAAAATTTTGGAGATTTATAAGAACTCCCGCCGGATGAATAATCTGGTGGATGAAGTGATTGATATCCGTAAGCAGGATCAGGGATATCTGAAATTGAAAATTTCCAAAGAGAATATTGTTGCGGTGATAGAGGAGATTTGTTGTTCTTTCTATAGTTATGCGCAGCTGAATAAGATCGATCTCCGCTTTTCTTCCACTTTGAAAGAAGCGGATTTGTATATTGACAAGACGCAGATAGAGAAAGTATTCTATAATCTATTGTCCAATGCTTTTAAATATACGAAGCCCGGTGACTGGATTTCTGTAGAATTGGTAGCGGAAGGAGAGAATGACATTGTGATTTCAGTCAATAATCTAGGTGTCGGTATCGAAAAGTCCAAGATCAAACATGTATTTGAACGGTTTTGGCAGGATGACTCGGCAACAACTACACAGACAGTCAAAGGATCGGGTATCGGGTTGGCAATGGCGAAAGGAATTGTGGAATTGCATCAGGGAACTATCGGAGTGGAAAGTGAGCCGAATGGAATAACGTCTTTTATCGTTACTCTTCACCGAGATGCAAATGTGAATGTGGAAGCATCTTCCTCTGCAGATGAACGCGTTGCCGGACATTATGTAATAGAGCCTCAAGAAATCTCGGAAATGGTGAAGCCGGATAAAACGGTGAAAATACTGATTGTGGAGGATAACCCGGAGATGCGTAAGGTGTTGGCACAGATTTTTGAACAAATATATGATGTATATACGGCTGCCGACGGGCAGGAAGGATTGGAGCAGGCTTCTTCACTACAACCACAGATGATTGTGAGTGATATTATGATGCCCGTTATGTCCGGCCTGGAGATGTGCGAGAAGTTGAAAAGCAATTTGCAGACCAGCCATATTCCTGTGGTATTGCTGACTGCCCGCAACCGGGAAGAACATACCTTAGAGGGCTTGCAGACGGGAGCGGATGATTATATCTCCAAACCTTTCAATATCAAGATATTGGTGGCCCGTTGCAACAATATCATCCAGACTCGTAAACTGCTCCAGCAGCGGTTTGCCCGGAATGATGAACCTAAAGTGGAAGACCTTCCGTTTAATCCGATCGATAAAAAGATGCTGATGGATGCTACGGCGATTGTGGAATCTTATATTGATAACGCAGACTTTGACGTAGCCACTTTTGCACGTGAGATGTGCATGAGCAGAACTTTGCTTTTCACCAAACTGAAAGCATTGACCGGACAGACCCCGAATGACTTTATTTTATCTTTGAGACTGAAAAAGGCAACAGAAAAATTAATCAATGATCCCAATGCCCTGATTGCTGATATAGCATTTGATTACGGTTTTTCTAATCCAAGTTATTTTATCCGATGTTTTAAGAATGCTTATGATATTACTCCGGCTGCTTACCGGAGGAAATACACAAACGCTTAAGATATAGCGTCTTATGTATTTGTCTCCTGGTGAGAATTGTACTATTTGAACTTTTATACGGACGATTCTATTATTCGAAATCACTAATTATTTGGATTTTTGCGCTGTAATCATTCAAATTATTACATAGTATGAAAAACATCGTAATTAAATGGGCTGTGTTCCTGACAGCCTTTCTTATCTCTTTAGAGGTTAGTGCTCAAAACGTCAGAGTTTCTGGAGTTGTGACAGACGCACTTGGACCAATCCCCGGAGCTAATATTATGGAGGAGGGGACTACTAACGGTACAGTGACGGATGTAAATGGAAAATATTCAATCAGTGTATCTGCAAAATCTACCCTTGTTTTCTCTTGTATAGGATATAAGGAACAGAAGATACGTGTCGGTACGAAAACGGTACTGAATGTGGATATGGTAGAAGAGTCGAAAATGCTCGATGAATTAGTCGTTGTCGGCTATGGCGTTCAGCGTAAAAGTGACGTGGCAACTTCGGTAGCCTCGGTCAAAGCGGATGAAATGAAAACCTTTCCTGCCGGCAATGTGGCTGATATGCTGCGTGGACGTGCCGCAGGTGTGAATGTAACGAGTAGTTCCGGACGTCCGGGATCGACTCCTTCGATCACTATTCGCGGTTCCCGTTCTATCAGTGCGGACAATGCTCCTTTATATATCATAGATGGTTCTCCTTCCAGTGCAACGGAGTTTAGCACGTTGAGTGCGGACGATATTGAGTCGGTTGAAATTCTGAAGGATGCTGCGTCGCAGGCTATTTATGGGGCACGTGCCAGTGACGGTGTGGTATTGGTAACTACCAAGCGCGGTAAAGCCGGAAAGGTGGAAGTCAGTTATAATGGTTATCTGGGTATCCAGTCTCTCTGGAGAAATTTTGATTTCTATTCTCCCGAAGAATATATGCAGCTTCGCCGTGAAGCGAAAGCACATGATAAGGGAATTGTTGATGCACGTGAGATTTCGATAGCCGAGGCATTGGAAGACGAGGTTATGCAGCGGGTATGGGCCAGCGGAAAGTTTATCGACTGGGAAAAAGAAATGTTCAGAAATGCAATTTACCATAACCATGATGTCAGTGTGCGTGGAGGAACAGAGAAAATCAAAGTATCGGCAGGTGCCAACTATTTTGACCAACAGGGAATGGTAGTTACCGGATCGGGATACCAGAAGCTTTCTTTAAGGTTGAATCTGGACTTTGAAATATCAAAGTGGATTAGTTTTGGCATCAATTCTTCTTATGCGATGACTAAACAAGATCGTGAGGATGGTAACTTTAATGATTTTATTACCAGTTCCCCATTGGCGGAAATATATGATGCGGATGGTAAGTATACAAAGTATATCAACTCGGAAGGAAATTATAATCCTTTGTACCGTGCTCAACATTACGGACGTGAAGTATCCCGTGATAATTACCGCCTGAACTTTTTTATGGATGTGAAGCCTTTCAAGGGATTCAATTATCGTCTGAATACTTCCGTTTATAATCAGACATCTGAAGACGGTTCCTATAAAGATTCCCAATATCCGGGAGGCGGAGGAACAGCTGTGCTCGACGAATCACGCACGCAGAACTGGCTGGTTGAGAATATTGTGACTTATAAAGTGCCTATCCGCAATAAGAAACATCAGTTGACGTTGACCGGTGTGCAGTCTGTCGACCATAATGGCTCGAAGTCTATCGGCTATTCAGTAGAGAATCTTCCGGTAGATAAAGACTGGAATTTCATTTCTCAAGGTGAGTTTACAGGCAAGCCCCGTCGTCAGTTTAATGAAAATAATCTGGTGTCGTTCATGGCTCGTGCACAGTATTCGCTTTTAGACCGTTATCTGTTGAATGTGGCTGTTCGTCGCGACGGTTCCAGCCGTTTCGGAAAAGAAAATAAATGGGGTACATTCCCGTCAGCTGCTTTTGCCTGGCGTGTCAATCAGGAGAATTTCCTGAAAGATGTGTCGTGGATTGATAACCTGAAACTACGTGTCAGTTATGGTATTGTTGGTAATCAGAACGGTATCGGCAATTACACTACTTTGGGGCTGGCAGATAATAAAGGATATGAGTTTGGAGATACTTTCCAGATGGGATATTTGCCGGGTAAGGAGCTTTCTAACCCGAACCTGAAATGGGAACAGTCTGCAACGGCTAATTTAGGTGTTGATTTTAGTTTCTTCAATGGTCGCCTGAATGGTACGGTGGAATATTACAATACGCATACGAAAGATTTATTGGTGGAACGCTCTTTGAATGCATCACTTGGATATACCACTATGCTGGATAATCTGGGAAAGACAAAATCCAGTGGTATCGATCTTTCTTTAAATGGTGATGTGATACGTACGAAAGAGTTTACCTGGTCGCTTGGAACTAATTTCAGTATGTATAAGAATGAAATTGTCCGTATTGACGATACGCTCGATGAAAATGGTAAACCCGCCAGTCAGGTAGCACAGGGATGGATTATCGGAGAACCGATCAATGTATATTATGATTATCTGGTAGACGGAATTTTTCAGTATGATGATTTTGATATCACTCGTGACGGTACAGGGAATCTGGTATATACGCTGAAAAATACCTACGACAGTAACAGTGACGGTGTAGCCGACAGCCCGATTGATTACGGTGGCGCTATTGAACCGGGAATGGTCAAGGTGCGTGATAACAATGGAGATGGAAGGATCACGGCAGATGACAGAGTGCCTATCCGGAAAGATCCGAAATTTACCGTCTCTCTTTCTTCCACATGGAACTGGAAAGGATTTGACTTGTTCATGGATTGGTATGGAGTTTCCGGCAGAAAGATAAAGAATAGTTATTTGTATGACTATAATTCCGGAGGTTCTTTGCGTGGAAAACTGAATGGAGTGAAGGTGGATTATTGGACTCCGTTCAATCCGTCGAACGAATTCCCGCGTCCTTCTTATAGCGCAGACCCTGCTTATTTGAGTGCCATCGCTATTCAGGATGCATCTTATATCCGTTTACGCACCTTACAATTGGGATATACTTTCCCGGCCAGACTATTGAAGAATACTCCGATTCATAAATTACGTCTGTATGCAACTGCTACTAACTTGCTGACATTTACGGAATTTAAGTCTTATAGTCCCGAACTGACTCCCGGGTCTTATCCGGAGTCCAGACAATATGTATTTGGTGTCAATGTTTCATTCTAAAATAAAGAATCCTTATGAAAAAGTTAATATATACAGCCTTTGTCATCTGCGGAATGTTGACCGCTTCCTGCTCGGATTTATTAAATCTGGAATCAAAGACAGATGTGACGAACAATTACCTGTTCACTACTCCCGAAGGGTTGAATACAGCTGTTACAGGTCTGTACTCCCTGGCTCGTGAATTGCCGGGTGGAGCGGATAATAATGAATCCAATCTGTACATCGTTACTATGTGTGACTTTAATACGGATATTGCGATACTTAGAGCAGGTGTTTCTACTTCAATCGGACGTTTGAATACGAGCTTTACTCCAAGTACTGGGGATGTCAATAAGTTCTGGAAACATCACTATGGTATTATTGGAAAAGCAAATGAAATTATTGTAGCCGCAGAAGCCCTGGGACTGGATGACAGCGATGTGCTCCATGCATGGAGTGAAGCGAAATTCTTCAGAGGACGGAGCTATTTTGAACTCTGGAAACGCTTTGACCGTCTTTATCTGAATATCACCCCGACCACCGTCGACAATCTGAAACGGGAATACAAACCTGCTTCTCATGAAGAACTGATGACGCTGATTACAACTGACTTGGACGATGCCATGAAAGGGCTGGACTGGTCGCTTCCTCAAAATAATGGAAATGTATTGTATGGACGGGTAACAAAAGCTACTGCCAAGCATGTTCGTGCACAGGTTGCCATGTGGGAGTCAGATTGGGATACAGCCATTGAGGAATGTGAGGATATCTTTAAGCAGGAAGGCATCTACTCGATGGAAAAGAAAGCCGAGAATGTATTTAATGGGGCAGATTTGAAATCTCCGGAAGTGTTATGGAGTTTCCAATATTCACAAAACTTGGGTGGAGGTGGTTCCGGAACTCCGGTTGCCGGACATCGTGTCTCTATTCAAACCACTACCCGAATCAATAAAATTTCAGGTTGTATCAATACGGCCGATCAGGGTGGATATGGTTGGGGACGTATTTATCCGAATACCTATCTGTTGAGTCTGTACGATCAGGCAAAAGATACGCGATATAATGAGTTGTTTGTTCACCGTTTCAAATACAATGACCCTACTTCTCCTAAATATGGAGAATTGATTCCTCTTACACAGAGTTCCAGCTATTGTGAAACACTGCATTTTATGTCGAAAAAATACTTTGACCAATGGACGATGGCTGATAATCCGGACCGGACAACGGGTTTCAAGGATCTGATTGTCTATCGACTGGCAGAAACTTACTTAATGGCGGCAGAGGCATATATGCGTCGTGACGGAGGTATGAGTACGGATGCTTTGCGCTGTTACAATAAAACATGGGAACGTGCGGGAAATGATAAATTTGCAGGTCCTCTGACGCAGGATATACTTTTGGATGAATATGCCCGTGAGTTGAATTTTGAAGGCGTTCGCTGGCCTTTGTTGAAACGTTTGGGACTCTTGGGCGAAAGAGTGAAAGCGCATTATGGCGAGACGAAGGCTGAAAACCCTTATCTGGATAAAGATTATGCGGAATGCCGTACCAGTTTTGTGGTTGGAAAGCACGAATGTTGGCCTATTCCACAGGAACAGATTGACTTGATGGGGAAAGAGAATTTCCCACAGAATGAGAACTGGTATTAAGCGATTGATTATCTGTAAAACATGAATGAATATGAAAAAAATAATATACTTCTTATTGATTTTAAATCTGGGGTTACTTTCTTGTGTCGATGATGCATCGGTACGCGTGATGCCTGAATTTAATTGTAAAGATACAAAAGTAAATTTGGCGAAAGCGGCGGGTTCTTCTGTTACGTCGCTGTTATATACCAATGTCGGTCAGGTTGTTGCACAGTACGAAGCAGAATGGCTTTCTGTAGATGTAAGTTCAAAAAGTGTTGTCTACACGGCCTTGACACAAAATGATGGTGAAGATGCAAGAACGGCTGTCGTGAAACTGACTTGCGGCTCATATACAGTAGAAGTGACGGTTACCCAGGATTCTAAAGAACCGGATCTTTCTTTGAAGATAGGACAAAGTGTGGATGAGGGTATCGGTATGATTTTCTGGGTGGATCCTTCGGATAATATGGTAGGAAAAGCGGTTTCAGTGAAACGTCAGGGGGGGAATCCTTTTGAGGCTTCTGTGATGCCTCATAGTGCACTTTCCACCGTCAACGGATATGCTAATTCTGCCTTGTTCACTTCTCCGTCGGCAAATGATGCGGTAGCATATTGCCAGTCGTTGGGTGACGGGTGGTATCTGCCTGCCCGCGATGAATTATGGGAATTGTTTGATACCTATAATGGTGTTGGACATACTGATCCGGATTTTGTTTCAGTCGTACCTGATAAACTGACGGAAGTAGAGAAGGCGGCACGTGCTGCATTTGATAAGATGTTGACTGATTTACAAGGTGATGTGATGAACGAGGCTGCCGGTTCAGGTAATGGCGAAAGCTATTGGTCGAGTACGGAAAACGCAGCAGGTAATCAGGCTTATTGGGTACGTTTCGGTAAATCGGGAGCTGATGCAGGAAATAAAACAGCTACCAACCGTTTTGTAAGATGTATGCGTACAATCGGTGATTATACTTATCCTGAAGAACCGGCAACATTGACGGTTAATCCAAATCCTGTGACATTGGAAGGAGCTAATGAAGCGGAAGCAAATGTGACATTGACATCCAATAAAACGGTATTTAGTGTGGCTTTGGCAAATGATTCCTGGCTTTCGTATACTATTTCGGGCACAACAGTTACGTTCAAAGCAAAATCTAAAAATACCACTGGCGATGTTCGTACGACTGTTGCTACGGTTACAGCCGGTACTGGCACAGCCGCTAAGTCGGTGGAAGTAACGGTGAATCAGAATGTTGCGGCTGAAGGAGGCGCTTCTCTCGAGTTAAGCACAAATGCCGTGACTATTACTCCTGATGCTGTGACGAAATCAGAAGGAATAACGATGATTTCTGATGAAACAGAATTTACAGTAAATATAACTGATGAGTCTTGGGTGAAAGCGTATGTTGATATAACAAGTAAAACTCTTTATTTCTGGACATTATCGCCTAATTTGAATAGTTCTAACCGGGTAACGACTGCTACAGTAATAGCCGGAAGCGGAGCGAATGCACCTAAACAGGAAGTTACTATTACACAAAGAGGGCTTTTAAGTTCCGAGTTTGCGGTGGGACAGGTGATTGCGGATAATGGTTCGTTAAAAGGAGGCATTGTGTTCTGGGTAGATGGCACTAATCGTGGTAAGGCTAAGATTATGTCGTTGGACAGAGAGAATCTGGCATGGTCTACGGCAAGCTCTCCGGCTTCTACCGGTTTAACTTTATCCAATGACAATGGCCTGGCAAATACTACTGCGTTGGCAGCATTGCCGAATGCAGCAGAAATGCCCGCTCTTAAATATTGTATGGATAAAGGTTCCGGATGGTATTGGCCTACGAGAACGGATTTGGAACAGATGTTTGAAACTTATAATGGGACTGCAGTGGCAGATGCAACGGAGAATAACCCGGATGCGATTACCGATTTTGAGAAAGCAAACCGTACAGCTTGGGATCAAGTGATTACTGGTGCGGGAGGAACTATCATGAATACGGCAGCAGCATCTGCTACCGGAGATTCCTATTGGGCTAGTCGTGAAACATCGAGCGGTACAAGCGCATTTTATGTACGTTTTGGAAAACCGCTTGCCTGGGATAAATCGAATGCTAAAAAAGACGGTAAAAGATTTGTTCGTGCAGTCCGTTCAATCTCGAAATAATGGTATTAAGTATGTATAAGGTATATCCAAAAATAATTTTAGCCTGTTTGTTACTGGTTATGACCGGCACGGTTTATAGTCAGCGTGTGACGCAAACGATTAATGACGGTTGGAAGTTCTCCCTCTTTGAGGGAGATGCCTCTACTGCTGACTTTGATATTTCCGGTTGGACTGACGTTTCCATTCCTCATACGTGGAATGCAAAAGATGCAGATGATGAAATTCCCGGTTATTTCCGGGGAAAAGGCTGGTACAGGAAAGTGGTGGCTGTGGAGGAACTGATCCCCGAACAAAGAGTCTATCTTAGTTTTGAGGGAGCCAATCAGGAAACGAATGTGTTTGTGAATGGAACGTTTGTTGGAAATCATAAAGGTGGTTATTCCGCTTTTACGTTTGACGTGACTGATTATGTTCATGCCGGACGCAATCTGATAGCTGTGAGCGTTGACAACTCGCATAATCCGGATATTGCTCCTCTTTCAGCGGACTTTACTTTCTTCGGGGGAATCTATCGGGATGTTTATCTGGTGTATACTTCTCCTGTGCAACTGTCTACTACTCATTACGCTTCTA
The DNA here is from genome assembly GCF_003604005.1 of Bacteroides sp. OF03-11BH. Taxonomy (NCBI): domain Bacteria; kingdom Pseudomonadati; phylum Bacteroidota; class Bacteroidia; order Bacteroidales; family Bacteroidaceae; genus Bacteroides; species Bacteroides sp. OF03-11BH. The sequence goes on from NZ_QTMW01000009.1 coordinate 103,664, forward strand.
GTGGGGTGTATCTCAAAGCATCGAAGATTACGGATTTGCAAGCAGATATTTCAGTAAAGACATTCTTGTCTAATGCTTTGAAGAGTAATCAATCATTGATTCTTGAAACGGAGATTTTGGATGCAGATGGTAATAGAGTAGCACTTTCACAAAAGAAAGTAAATGTGAAGGCAGAAGAAAAGAATGTAGCTTTTGAATCGCTCATGGCTATTACGCAGCCTAAACGTTGGGATGTAGACTCTCCTTATATGTATAAGGTATATAGCCGTCTGAAGAATAAAAAAGAGGAGGTGCTCGATTGTGTTGTCAATCCGCTGGGAATTCGTGAATATCGTTTTGATGCGGAGAAAGGTTTTTTCTTGAATGGGAAATATCGGAAATTGATTGGTACCAGTCGGCATCAGGATTACAAAGGAATGGGAAATGCTTTGCGGGATGAAATGCATATCCGGGATGTACAGTTGAGTAAGGATATGGGAAGTAATTTCCTGCGAGTGGCTCATTATCCGCAAGATCCGGTTGTGATGCAGATGTGTGATAAGTTAGGACTATTGACTTCGGTTGAAATTCCAGTAGTGAATGCCATCACTCAAAGTAAGGCATTTATGGATAATTGCGTGGAACAGGTGACAGAGATGGTTTGTCAGAACTATAATTATCCATCTGTTATTATTTGGGCTTATATGAATGAAGTGCTTTTGCGTCCTCCTTTTAATCCGGAAAATAGGACGGAACGGGCGGACTACATGACATTCCTTCATCAAATAGCTTCGGCGATTGAGGCGCAGATCAGAAGTCTGGATTCGGAACGCTATACCATGTTGCCTTGTCATTCTACTTCTCAAATCTATCAGGAAGCAGGAATTGCAGAATTACCGATGCTATTGGGTTTTAATCTTTATAATGGATGGTATGGTGGTAGCTTGAGTGGATTTGAAGAGAAACTGGAAGAACTTCACAGGGAGTTTCCTCACAAACCGTTGCTCATTACCGAATATGGGGCGGATGTGGATACTCGTATTCACTCTTTTTCGCCGATGCGGTTTGATTTTAGTTGTGAATTTGGTTCCATCTACCACGAACATTACTTGCCTGAAATTCTAAAGAGGGATTATATCGTGGGAGCTATGGTTTGGAACTTGAATGATTTTTATTCCGAAGCCAGAAGAAACGCTATGCCTCATGTGAACAATAAAGGGTTGGTAAGTATGGATAGAGAACGTAAAGATGGATATTATCTTTATCAGGCTTATCTGAAAGAGGCACCTGTCCTGCACATTGCTTCTAAATCGTGGAAGAACAGGGCAGGAGCCAGTCGGGATGGAAAGAGCTGTACGCAACCTTTGAAGGTGTATACCAATGCAGATAAGGTGGAAGTCTTTTTAAATGGAAAGAGTTTGGGAGTATATCCGGTATCGGATAAGGTCGTTTCTGTGGATATTCCTTTTGTCAACGGAGAAAATGTGGTAGATGCTGTAATTGAAAAAGAGGGACGCGAATATCGTGACCAGTATGTTTGCAATTTCCAATGTGTCAATGTGAAGAACGGCTTTACGGAAGTCAATGTATTACTGGGTGCTCAACGTTATTTCGAGGATCGGACAGCAGAACTGTGTTGGATACCGGAACAGGCTTATGAAAAAGGCTCATGGGGATATATTGGCGGAGAAGTGGCTCCGAACAAGACTCGTTACGGTTCTTTGCCTGCCAGCGACACTGATATACTGGGAACGGATCAGGATCCTATCTTTCAGACGCAACGGGTAGGTATTGAGGCCTTTAAAGCGGATGTGCCGGATGGTGTCTATGCTGTATATTTGTATTGGACGGAACTTACTTCTGAAAATAAGAGAGAGGCTTTGGTGTATAATTTAGGAAATGATGTGGTGAAAGAGGAGTATGCAAACCGGGTATTTTCTGTGGATATAAATGGGGTATCTGTTGCCGGGCAAATGAATATTGCAGAAGAATACGGTTCCGAACGTGCGGTCATTAAAAAGTATATTGTTCCGGTTTCACAGGGAAAAGGGCTTGTCGTTCGTTTTGGAGCGGTAGAGTCTGTGCCTATTTTAAATGCAATACGAATCGTAAAAGAATATTAGAAGATGAAAAATAGTATAGTTATATTGTTTTTACTGCTGTTATCCCAGTTGGGTTATGGGCAGGGACGTACATTTAAGGTCACTGCCCGTCCGTGGGTGAAAGGACAGAAAGATCTTCCATGGAAGGAGTATGATACCCGTACCATTGCTCAATTGGATGGTTTTAAAGCTACTGATAAAGTGCATGTAAATGAGTATGGAAGTGATTGGGATGCTCCGAAACACCGGGCTACTGGATTTTTTAGAGTAGAACGTATTGGAAATCGTTGGTGGATGATTGATCCCGACGGATATCGGCATTTGCAGAAAGTGGTGGTTGGAGTACGTTTGGGGACTTCCGAACGCAATAAACAAGCGATGCTGGACAAATTTGGTACGGAAGAAAAATGGATCGAAAGAACAGCACAGATGATTCATTCACTGGGCTTTTCCGGTACGGGCTCTTGGAGTAACGAAGAGGCGATTGCTTCTTACAATGCATCCCACAAGGAGGTCTTGACCCGCTCAATCATTCTTAACCTGATGAGCGGATACGGAAAGAAACGGGGAGGAACTTATCAGTTGCCTGGTAACACGGGATACCCTAATCAGTGTATTTTCGTTTTTGATCCGGAATTCGAAACTTATTGCGATGAGATGGCACAAAAACTGGTTGCGAATAAAATGGATAAAAACATCATTGGTTATTTCTCGGATAATGAACTTCCGTTCGGACCCAAGAATCTGGAAGGCTATCTGACTTTACAGAACCCTGGTGATCCGGGAAGAGTGTATGCGGAATCCTGGTTGAAAAAGCAGGGAATTACTTCGCAACAAATAACCGATGAGCACCGGGAGGAGTTTGCAGGGGTGGTAGCTGAACGATATTATAAAGTGGTATCGGAAGCGATTCGGAAGTATGATCCCAATCATCTCTATCTGGGTAGTCGTTTACATGGAAAACCGAAGTTTATCCGCCAGATTGTGGAAGCGGCAGGCAGGTATTGTGATGTCGTTGCAATTAACTACTATGGAGCGTGGACGCCGAGTGAGAAGACCATGAAACATTGGGGAGAATGGGCTCAAAAACCTTTCATCATTACGGAATTTTATACGAAAGGAATGGATTCCGGACTGGCGAATACGACAGGAGCAGGTTTTACCGTTCAAACTCAACAGGAACGTGGATATGCCTATCAGCATTTTGTTTTAGGATTATTGGAAAGTGGAAATTGTGTCGGATGGCACTGGTTCCGTTATCAGGATAATGACCCGACGGCAAAAGGAGCAGATCCTTCGAATTTGGACTCTAACAAGGGACTGATAGATAATGAATACAATCTTTATAAACCGTTGGCCGATGCTATGAAAGAATTGAATATCAATGCCTATCGTTTAGCCGACTGGTTCGATCAACAATCAAATAACAATCAATAAAATACACACCATGAAAAAAATATTTATACTGGGAGCTTTACTGTTTATAACTTCTATTCCTATGGTTTCTTGTACGGATGATGATGATAAGGACCCTAATTTTATGCCTCCTGATATAGTGATGGGTGGGGAAGATGTGGAGTCGGAATACCCGGAAGATTTACCCGTTCCTGGAGCCTCTGTGGTATATGCTCCGTCATTAAATGCCAATATGTATCGCCCTATCAGTGTCAAGTATTCCAGTGCTTATCCTCCCATATCCAGTTGGACAACGGGGAATACACGTATTATTGCTTATATGGATGGATATAAACCGGCTATTAAGACATTGAAAGCGTATCAGGAGTCGGTGAATAAATATGGAAGTTCGACAACGCTTCCGAAACAAGCAGCTACGGGCAGGTTTTATACGAAGAAGATAGATGGACGTTGGTGGTTGGTTGATCCGGAAGGCTGCCTGCATCTTGAACGTAGTGCAACTTCTTTGCGCAAAGGAACTTCCAGTCGTAATAAAACAGCCTGGAATAATAGGTTTGGAACTGATGAGAAGTGGCTGTCCACTACTCAACGTGAATTGAGTGAGATCGGTTTTCATGGTACAGGTGCATTCTGTACGGGAACGTACTCGTTGATTCAGACTCATAATGCTTCCAATCCAAGCAGTCCGTTGACTTTGGCACCTTCATTTGCTTTTCTAAGCCAGTTCAAGAGTGCGAAGTCTTATAATTATCCCGGAGGAAGCGATGATAATGCTGCAGGTCTTGTGTTTTATAATGGATGGGCCGAATGGTGTGATTCATATTTGGCAGGTAGTGCTTTCGCAGATTATTTGCGTGATCCTAATGTCTTGGGGTTCTTTTCGGATAATGAGATAAACTTCTCTTCAAACAGTTCCCGGATTTTGGATCGTTTCCTGGCTATCAACAGTTCGAATGATCCGGCTTATGTTGCGGCAAAAGGCTTTATGGATTCCAAGGGCGTGCAAAGTGTGACGGATGCCTTGAATAATGAGTTTGCAGGTATCGTAGCAGAGAAATATTATAAAGCAGTGAAAGAGGCAGTGATGAAAGTAGATGATAAGCTGCTTTATCTGGGGACTCGATTGCATGGAACTCCTAAATATATGGAGGGAGTGATGAGAGCTGCCGGAAAATATTGTGATGTCATTTCTATCAACTATTATAGCCGTTGGAGTCCCGAACTGACAACAGCGATTGCAGACTGGGCAAGTTGGGCGGATAAGCCGTTTCTTGTAAGTGAGTTTTATACGAAAGGGGTGGAGGATTCCGATCTGAATAACCAGTCGGGAGCCGGGTATTCTGTTCCTACACAAAATGAGAGGGCTTATGCTTATCAGCATTTTACATTAGGATTGCTTGAGGCTAAGAATTGTATCGGATGGCATTGGTTTAAATATCAGGATGATGATGGTACGGATAATTCGTCGAAACCTGCCAATAAGGGTCTTTATGATAACTCTTATCAGTTGTTTCCTTATTTATCTTTCTTTGCCCGCGAATTGAATTTTAATGCGTATGATTTGATCCAGTATTTTGATAAATAGGTATTCGTTTCGATATAATATTTGAAAAGAAAGACAAAGTGCGAATTTCGCTGTATAGCTTTGATAAAAACTACTATTGCAAAATTCGCACTTTTTATTTTCTGATTAGTTGTGTACTAACGTACCTATCTCTTCTCCGCTGATTACTTTCTTTAAGTTACCTACTGTGTCCATATCAAATACGACGATAGGCAGGTTATTTTCTTTGCACATACAAGTCGCAGTTAAATCCATAACTTTCAGACCACGTTTCAACACTTCATCATACGTAATATCATCGAATTTGGTTGCGGTAGGATCTTTTTCAGGATCAGCTGTGTAAATGCCATCTACGCGAGTACCTTTCAGCATAACGTCTGCTTCGATTTCTATTCCTCTAAGTGAAGAACCGGTATCTGTAGTAAAGAAAGGATTTCCTGTTCCTGCAGACATGATGACCACTTCACCGTTTTCCATACATTCGATGGCTTTCCATTTACTGTAGAATTCACCGATAGGTTCCATCCGTACTGCTGTCAATACACGTGCTTTTACACCGGTAGCCACAAGAGCAGAACTTAGAGCGAGGCTATTGATAACGGTAGCCAACATTCCCATTTGGTCACCTTTCACACGGTCAAAACCTTTATTGGCTCCGCTTAATCCGCGGAATATATTACCTCCTCCGATGACGATACCAATCTGTACCCCTTGTTCGTGGATTTCTTTGATTTGTTGAGCATATTCTGCCAGTCTTTTTTCGTCAATGCCGTATTGCTTTTCGCCCATCAAGCTCTCTCCACTGAGCTTTAGTAAGATTCTTTTATACTTTGCCATACCTTTTGCTTTTTATTGTTTGCCGCAAATATAGAGATAATTTATCGGATAGCCTCACTGGGATGCGATTACTTTTTTCATTATTTGCCTTCCCAAAAAGGTTTGTACAACTCCTCGCAGGGAAAGATAAATGAGAAAAGCCAGCCACAGGGCGTGATTTCCCAGGAGAGGATGGAAAGCGTAATATACTCCGAAGAAGCTGGCGGAAGCGACTAACATGGAGTAAAGCATCTGACGGGTAGCGGTGGCACCAATAAATACTCCATCCCACAGGAAAGCAGAAAAGCCAGCTAGCGGAATGATAAGTGCCCAGTAAAAATAAGTGTCTGAAGCGTTGATTACTGAAGTGTCATTGGTTAGTAGGCCAAGAAATTCTTTTCCACCGATTGCATAAAGGATGGTGAATATCAATGAAAGACCCAATCCCCAATAGAAAAGGTGATGTACTGTGTTGCGTAAGGCTGTTTGATTCTTGGCACCTATGTAACGGCCGGCCAGTGCTTCACCGGCATAAGCAAATCCGTCCATGATGTAAGAAAACAGAGTGAATAGTTGCATGAGCAAGGTGTTTACGGCTAATACAATTTCTCCTTGGGCGGCTCCTGCAGAGGTGAAAAACATGGTGACTACAACCAGGCAAAGGGTACGGAAGAAGATGTCCCGGTTGACTTGGAAGAAACGGTACATGGCTTGTTTCTGTATAATTTCTTTCCATACGATCCGCTTTCTTAGTGCACTATAATAGCGCATATATAGCAATATGGCCATGAAGAAACCTGCATATTGGGCTATTAAAGTTCCTGTTGCCACTCCTGCCACTTTCATATCCAGCAAGTAGACAAAGGATAGGCTGGCTACAATATTGACAATGTTTTGAGTAATAGCGATATACATGGGAAAGCGTGAATTCTGCATTCCGATAAACCAACCGGCGAATCCATAAAGTCCTAATGTGGCGGGAGCTCCCCAGATACAGATATAGAAATAAGTAGTTGCCAGTTGCTCGACTTCCGGTGTGGTTTGTATCAGAGTGAATGCCAATTTCAGGATGGGGTATTGGAGTATCAACAGGCAAAGAGCTATAAACAATCCTACGCCAACGGAACGTAACAGTAACCGGGTGATTTCATTTAGATTATGCTGCCCATACGCTTGTGAGGTCATGCCACTCGTCCCCATGCGTAGGAATCCGAAAATCCAATAGATAATATTAAACAACATTCCCCCTACAGCGATGGCTCCAATGTAGGCCGGAGAACCGAGGTGTCCTACGATGGTAACATCGATAAGTCCCAGTAGCGGGACGGTAATATTTGATATAATCGATGGTATGGCTATCCGTAATATTCGTCTGTTTTCGGAGGATTGTTTTTTATCTATCATTTTATAGAAACACTTTTATCAAATTGATTGTTCTTTTCGTCCACAAAGGTACATTTTTTATTTTTTTGTTGTATCTTTGTGAATCACGAACTAAATAGCAATCGGATGGATTATGAGGACCTTAACTATTTTTCTTATCTCTTTATTCTCACTGCCGCTGGCGCTGAATGCACAGTCGGTTGATGAGATGTTGCAGAAAGTATCTGCCGCCATTGAGGCTGGGCAGAATGGACAGGCTGTGAGCTATTTCCGACAGACTATTCCTCTGAATATAGACCGTACGGAAATGTATTATTGGACGAATGTGGACAAGAATAGTGAAATTAGCTCCAAACTGGCTACTGAATTAGCTCTCGCCTATAAAAAGAAACGGAATTACGACAAAGCTTATTTGTTCTACAAAGAGTTGCTGCAAAAGGACCCAAATAATGTAGATTGTTTGGAAACATGTGCGGAAATGCAAGTGTGCCGCGGACAAGAAAAAGACGCTTTGCGTATGTACGAAAAAATATTGCAACTCGATGCGGATAATCTGGCTGCTAATATCTTTTTAGGAAACTATTATTATTTGATGGCAGAGCAGGAGAAGAAAAAGTTAGAAACGGATTACAAAAAACTTCCTTCTCCCACTAAAATGCAGTATGCCCGCTATCGGGATGGATTATCGAAGTTGTTTACTACCCGGTATGAGAAAGCGCGTAACTCTTTACAGAAAGTTGTTCTACGTTTTCCATCGACAGAAGCTCAAAAGACATTGGATAAGATATTGAGAATAGAAAAAGAGGTGAATCGCTAGGTGGTTCACCTCTTTTTCTATTATATTCAATTTGTTATTTTATAGTTCGTATTGGTAAATCCAAGGGACCTTCATTAAGTGCTCGGGTATCAATGTCTCCTTTCTTCGGTCCAGGTATCAGTGGACTATAGGATAAGACATGTCTGATACGTTCACGTTGATTTTGAGTGAATTGATTTGAGTGGCTAATAGCATAATCCATGATATTATAAGAGATAAACTCTATACCATCACATCCTGTTCGTTTTACCAAATTTTCAAATGTGTATTTTGCTCTCTCATTTTCATATATGTAATCACAATTACTATCATACTCTTGTTTATTATAGCTTTTAGTATCTTTGCAATAATCTGTATCTTCACACGTACCATTATTTGTTTCGGCAAAGACATGATGCAGTCCCAGGTAATGTCCTAATTCATGAGCTAGCGTGACAGTAACGTCTGCTGTGTTATATTTTGTTGAAGTAGATTCTTCATTAATATATAGGCTATTAATAGAGACACATAGTGGGAATTGTAAATTTGCTAATGTTAGATGAGAGTAGTCTGTTTCACCAAGCCCTTCTAAATAATGCTTGCCTTTAGTAGAAAAAGGAATATGGGAGATACCTAATGTTACTGAATTTGAATTAGGTTCGGTTGCAAAATTATAAACCATAATATTGATATATGAGTTTGGATCCCATAAGTATTTTACATATTCTCCCGAATTATCCTCCATGAAAGCTTCACAGTCGATAGGGTATGATTCTGGCCATTGGATATATTCTACACCAGGATTGGGTAATGTTTCTCCATTTTTATCTGTTGTTGCCAATGTAAAAGTGAGATTCATATCTACACTGTTATTCTTGCTTTTATACAGACTGTTCACTTTGTCTAGTATATGGGATAAACGGCTTGAATTTACTTTCTGTAGAGAATTTCTATCTTCTTTATACAATACATGAAAGATTACAGGGATTTTATAATGATATTCTTCAGCTGTATTGATAGAGCCATTTTGGATGATTTGAACAGTTTTGTTAACCTTATGACTTATAATAGTGACAGTTGCTGTTCTGGAATTGGATTCCAGATTTGCATTAATAGATAAGATTAACTTTCCATCGTTCTCTCCTTTTTGTGTATTAGGAATACACCATTGTTTATTACTTGTTACAGTCCATGAAGAACTGCATGTAATATCTATCGTTAATGATTCACCGCTTGCGCTGATGTTATCAAACTTCGATTCTGATATATTCAATGTTGCAGAATCTGAATCATCGCATCCTATTAATATCCATAATAATGAAAGGAGGAAAATTAGTTTTGTTTTCATAAATGAAAGAGTTTTATATAAAAACGCACGTTCCAAAGATAATGTTTTGATCTGGAATAGGATAGCTTATTTCAGTAAATATTCTACTTCCTTAAACATATAGTCTCTTTTCATCAGCATCTCGTCTTCTAAAATTAATCTTCCTTCAGGTTCTACACAAACGATTCGTGCAAGAAATTCTCCATTGGCATCTTTATATCGATGAATTCCTTCCCTTCTGAAAAGAGACTTTTCATATTGACAGGCTATTGATGTCGTATCGCCTTTTTTGAGCAAGCTATAATAAGATTGGATACGTAGCATGATATTTTTCAGTATTTCGAATAGATCATGCTCTTTTCCTGTGATTTGTACTAGTGAAACGGGGTTAGGAGCAGAACTGTGAAATATCTCCTGATTAATATTAATTCCGATGCCTGCAATACTTTGACTGATGTTCCGCCCCATCAGATCGTTTTCTATCAACATCCCGCATATTTTCTTTTCTTTCCAATAAATATCGTTCGGCCATTTGATAGAGATATCGGTGGTATAAGTATCTAATTCTTCTTTAATGGCTAAAGAGATGACCTGTGAAATGAGAAACTGACGTCGTGCTTCCAAAAACTCAGGGAAGATAACGGTGCTGAAAAGAAGATTCTTGCCAGGATCTGATTCCCAAGAATTGCCACGTTGTCCCCGACCGGAAGTTTGAAAATCGGCGACAACGACAGTTAGTTCTTCCATTTTCTGTTTAGAACAGAGAGATTGCAGATAATTGTTGGTAGAATTAGTCTCGTTGATATGAATCAATGGAACCGGGAATATATCAGGGAAGGGCATCATATTCTGCACGTAACTTTTTAGTAAATTTTTTGATTACCTCATTATAAGAGTGATCGATAAGCTCTTTCATCAATTTATCGTCTATGTCACTATCAAAGCGGACACTATTCCAGTACTTTTTATTAAAATGATAAGCCCCTTCAATTCCCGAATAATGTTCACGCAGTTCGATTGCTTTCTCCGGGTCACATTTTAGCGCGATGTGATTAGCTTCTTCCAGGTCAATGAGAGCAAACATCTTGTTCATTACCTTTATAACCAGTGATACATCATCGAAAGGGAAAGATTCGGTGACTCCTCTCTTGCTTAAGCAGTATTCTCTGATAGTTTCTACATTCATAATGAATTAATAATTATAGTATGTTTTCATAATTGGTTATATCATAATTTTAAGCGCAGATTGCACGCATTTCACGGCTCTTATAATGATGAATATGTAAAGCCAAAGCATTCTTTAATATAAAGGAGGATAAAACGCTTCCTCTATGTGTTCAACCTTGAAATGCCCGTCGTTGCCTACTACAGTAATGATATCAAAGCGTACAGGAGAGTCAATCTGAAACAATCTGATATAGGTATCCGCTGCGCGTACCGTACGTCTTATTTTAGGTAAATCAACAGCATCTTCCGGCTCTGCAAATAGGGTATTACTGCGAGTTTTCACTTCTACTACAATCAGTTCATTATCCTTTGCTGCTACAATGTCCAGTTCGAAATGTCCTTTTCTCCAGTTCCGGTCACGGATGAGATACCCCTTCTGTTCAAGATAAGCTACGGCGGCATTTTCTCCGGCTTTTCCTAAATCATTATGTTTAGCCATCTTTTTTTGCAAATTTACTGCTTTTATTCTTTGTATTTACAGAAGTAAAAGTAATTTTGCAGAAGATATGAGAAAAAGGAGTAAGAAGTGCCTGAAAATGCATGTCGAGTGTACCAAAAGGGAACGACGGATGAGCATTTTATTGAGCGACGAAGAACAGCTGATTGTAGATCGTTATCTTGAGAAATATAAGATAACGAACAAGTCACGTTGGCTTCGTGAAACGATTCTCATGTTTATTCATAAGAATATGGAAGAAGATTATCCAACCCTTTTTGGTGAACACGACATGAGACGATAGGGGGATAATAAAAATAATAGATTCAAAATTAAAGGGTGGAATGCTGGACGATATTTACTTCATGAAACAAGCTTTGATAGAGGCAGGAAAGGCTGCCGAGCGGGGGGAAGTTCCCGTTGGAGCTGTCGTGGTTTGTAAGGAGCGGATTATCGCACGTGCCCATAATCTCACAGAAACATTGAATGATGTAACGGCTCATGCCGAGATGCAGGCTATTACAGCTGCTGCCAATGTGCTTGGTGGCAAGTACTTGAACGAATGTACCCTGTATGTCACAGTTGAACCTTGCGTAATGTGTGCCGGAGCTATTGCTTGGGCACAGACTGGTAAGCTTGTATTTGGCGCCGAAGATGAAAAACGCGGCTATCAGAAATATGCCGGTTCGGCTCTACATCCTAAAACGGTGGTTGTAAAAGGGGTAATGGCTGACGAATGCGCTACATTAATGAAAGAGTTCTTTGCTGCGAAACGAAAATAAAAGCAGTATCCTGTTTTATTTGATTTCCTCAAAATCTACATATTCACCATCGTCCTGGGTGAATATTTTTTTATGTCTTTTCTCCGGAACATTCTCGGAATATATTTCCTCTTCATCATCATTTGAACGGCGATCTCTTTGGCCATAGTCCTGTTGGCTTGTACGTCCCGATTCCGTTTGTTTCGGGCGTGATGAAGAAGAACCACGTCCTAATCCGAAAATCGTTCTTAGTATGAAGCCGATAATAGAAAGGCCAAATACGAAAATGGCAATAATAAAAATGAGTATGAATAAAAGTATATGCATCGGGCTATGATTTTTATGTTGTTACTTCGATAAAACTCATAGTACAACAAACGTGCCAAGAGATTGTTTATTTACTTTTTCTTGTAAAAAGTGAAAGTAAAATATACCATACAATGATGGCGGCAAAGCTACTGATTCCAAGAAATATAAGAAGAGGAATGCAGATAATCAGGAATATAAAACTGATTTTGTTGTCATTCCATGACAGATTTTTAAATTTCAGCGAAAACATCGGTATTTCTGATACCAGCAGTCCGGAAAACAGACAGACAAGTATAAGAAGGTAGACAGGATGGCAGTTGTCTGATATCAGGAAGTCATGTGCACCCGCCACTAAAGAACCCCAGAACAGAGCGTTGGCGGGAACCGGAAGTCCCACAAAAGAACTGGTCTGTCGCGTGTCATTATTGAATTTAGCCAGGCGCAATGCTGAAAAAACAGAAATCAAGAATGCTAAATAGGGTAGGTAAGGAGCGATGAACTCCATACTTGCCGGATAATACATTTCTTTGAACAGAGAGAATACGATCAGTGAAGGAGCAACTCCAAAACTGACATCATCTGCCAATGAGTCCAAGTCTTTTCCGATAATGGAATGTGCATTGAGCATACGAGCCAACAATCCGTCGAAGAAATCGAAAATGGAACTTAAAGCAATGAAAAGTAGAGCCAGCTCATATTTGGCTTCAAAAGCCATGACGCAGGCAATACAACCGGAGAAAAGGTTCAGGCAGGTTACGGTATTCGGAATACTGTTTTTAATAACGTTTGTCATTGTGACAGAATTATTTAAGTTTGGCGATAACCGTTTGGTTACCAGTCGTTAATTGTCCCATGCTGACACATACTTCTGTGCCAATGGGTAAATACACATCCACACGGGAACCGAATTTGATAAATCCCATGTGTTCGTCAATATAACATTCTTCTCCTACTTCAGCGTAGGTGACAATACGGCGTGCCACTGCTCCGGCAATTTGCCGGGTGAGTACTTCCACTCCTTCCGGAGTTTCGATTACTACCGTAGAACGTTCGTTTTCTGTGCTGGCTTTCGGCAGCCATGCTTTCATGAAGTTTCCATTATGATGTGCTACCTTTTTAATGGTACCGTCCACCGGATACCAGTTGGCATGTACATTCACAATGCTCATGAAGATGGATATCATTAACCGGCGGTCATGGAAATATTCGTTTTCATCGACTTCCTCGATAACGACGATTTTTCCATCGGCGGGTGCTACGACAATCTTTTCAGTGTCCTGTCCGAAGAGACGGATCGGACATCGAAAGAAGTTCACCATCAGCAGATAGACTGATATACTCGCTACTGCTACCACATAAAAAGGTATTTTGCAATCGATCCCCCAATAAAGAGCCGCATTAATCAATAGCAATAGCAAGAAGCTAGCCCATAATATATGTGTTCCTTCGCGGTGAATACGTATTTTCTTCAATTTCTTTAGTCGGCCCATGAATGCTGTTTAATGATATTGTCTGCAAAAATATACTTAATTTAAAAAATCAGCAAGTAAATGAGCATAGAAATGCGAATGTTGATAACTTTTTGAGGATTATTTTTGTTTATAACCCGGGAGGTAGTAATTTTATGCCTTCAAATTAACTACTTATCATTATGCAGGATTTCGTTCATTTACATGTCCATACTCAATATTCTTTGTTGGATGGTCAGGCTAGCGTAGCTCGTCTGGTTGATAAAGCTATGAAGAATGGGATGAAGGGTATAGCCGTGACCGATCATGGAAATATGTTCGGTATCAAGGAATTTACGAACTACGTCAATAAGAAGAACAGCGGTCCGAAAGGTGAAGTCAAGGACCTGAAGAAGCGAATTGCAGGAATTGAGGCCGGCACGATAGAGTGTGAGGATAAAGAGGCGGAGATTGCTGCTTGCAAAGCTAAGATCGTGGAAGCGGAAAACAAACTATTCAAACCGATCATCGGTTGTGAAATGTATGTGGCACGCCGTACCATGGACCTGAAAGAAGGCAAGCCCGACCAGAGTGGTTATCACCTGATTGTATTGGCTAAGAATGAAACTGGTTATCACAACCTTATTAAATTAGTATCGCACGCGTGGACGCGCGGTTATTATATGCGTCCGCGTACTGACCGTAGCGAACTCGAAAAATATCACGAAGGACTTATTATTTGTTCAGCCTGTCTCGGTGGTGAGGTGCCGAAGCGGATTACTGCCGGGCAATTTGCCGAAGCGGAGGAAGCAATACAATGGTATAAGAACTTGTTTGGCGATGACTACTATCTGGAGTTACAACGCCATAAAGCGACTGTTCCCCGTGCCAATCATGAGTGTTATCCGTTGCAGGTGAATGTGAACAAACATTTGATAGAATATGCTAAGAAATTCAATGTCAAACTGATTTGTACGAATGATGTTCACTTTGTAGATGAAGAGAATGCGGAAGCGCACGACCGTTTGATTTGTTTGAGTACCGGTAAGGATTTGGATGATCCTACCCGTATGCTTTACACCAAACAAGAATGGATGAAGACACGCGAAGAGATGAACGAACTCTTTGCCGACGTGCCCGAAGCATTGAGCAATACACTGGAGATTCTTGATAAGGTAGAATACTACTCGATCGACCATGCACCTATCATGCCGACTTTCGCCATTCCCGAAGATTTCGGAACAGAGGAGGGGTATCGGGCGAAGTTTACAGAAAAAGACTTGTTCGACGAGTTTACTCAAGATGAACATGGTAATGTGGTATTAAGTGAAGAGGATGCGAAAGCAAAAATTAAACGTTTGGGTGGTTATGATAAACTTTATCGTATTAAACTTGAAGGAGACTATCTGGCAAAACTGGCCTTTGACGGAGCCAAGAGAATTTATGGTGAACCTCTGTCCGAAGAAGTCAAAGAGCGGATGAACTTCGAACTGTACATCATGAAAACCATGGGTTTTCCCGGATATTTCTTGATTGTACAGGACTTCATCAATGCGGCACGTAAGGAATTGGGTGTATCAGTTGGTCCGGGACGTGGTTCGGCTGCCGGTTCGGCAGTGGCCTACTGTTTGGGGATTACGAAGATTGACCCTATCCAATATGATTTGCTGTTTGAGCGTTTCTTGAATCCGGACCGTATCTCCCTGCCTGATATTGATGTGGACTTTGATGATGACGGTCGTGGTGAGGTGCTTCGTTGGGTGACGAATAAATATGGTCAGGAAAAGGTTGCTCATATTATTACGTATGGTACCATGGCGACAAAGATGGCTATCAAGGATGTTGCGCGTGTGCAAAAGCTGCCTTTGTCAGAATCTGACCGTTTGTGTAAATTGGTTCCTGACAAGATCCCTGACAAGAAACTGAATTTGCCGAATGCTATAGCTTATGTTCCTGAATTGCAAGCTGCGGAAGCGTCATCCGATCCACTGTTGCGGGATACGATCAAGTACGCTAAGATGCTTGAAGGTAACGTGCGTGGTACAGGTGTACATGCTTGTGGTACGATTATCTGTCGTGATGATATTACCGATTGGGTACCAGTCAGCACTGCTGATGACAAGGAAACGGGCGAAAAAATGCTTGTTACCCAGTATGAAGGTTCGGTGATTGAAGATACCGGATTGATTAAGATGGACTTCCTCGGTCTGAAAACTTTGTCTATCATCAAAGAAGCTGTTGAAAATATCCGTTTAAGTCGTAATGTTGAAGTGGATGTCGATGCGATAGATATTTCTGATCCGGCTACTTATAAATTATATAGTGACGGACGTACGATTGGTACATTCCAGTTTGAATCTGCCGGTATGCAGAAGTACCTGCGCGAATTGCAGCCTTCTACATTCGAAGATTTGATTGCCATGAATGCCCTTTATCGTCCGGGGCCAATGGATTATATACCTGATTTTATCGACCGCAAACATGGACGCAAGCCGATTGAGTATGATATTCCTGTAATGGAAAAGTACTTGAAGGATACGTATGGAATTACGGTCTATCAGGAACAGGTGATGCTTCTGTCACGTTTATTGGCAGACTTTACTCGTGGTGAGTCTGATGCGCTCCGTAAAGCGATGGGTAAGAAGTTGCGTGACAAGTTGGATCACATGAAACCTAAATTTATTGAAGGTGGGCGTAAGAACGGACACGACCCGAAAGTGCTTGAGAAGATTTGGACAGACTGGGAAAAATTCGCGTCTTATGCTTTCAATAAATCACATGCTACTTGTTATTCGTGGGTAGCTTACCAAACAGCCTATCTAAAAGCAAATTACCCTCCTGAATATATGGCTGCTGTGATGAGCCGAAGCTTGTCGAACATTACTGATATCACGAAACTGATGGACGAATGTAAAGCAATGGGTATTCAGACGCTGGGACCGGATGTGAATGAAAGTAACCTGAAGTTTACCGTAAACCATGACGGTGATATTCGTTTCGGACTTGGTGCTGTCAAAGGTGTAGGTGAAGCTGCTGTACAAAGCATAATGGAGGAACGGCGTAAGAATGGTCCTTTTCTCGGTATATTCGACTTTGTGCAACGTGTCAACCTGAATGCCTGCAACAAAAAGAATATGGAATGTCTGGCATTAGCCGGAGGGTTTGATAGTTTTCCTGAACTGAAACGGGAACAATATTTTGCTGTAAATTCTAAAGGTGAGGTATTTCTGGAAACATTGATGCGTTATGGTAACCGCTATCAGGCAGATAAGGCAGCTGCTGTCAATTCTTTGTTCGGTGGTGAAAACGTTATTGATGTTGCAACTCCTGAAATTCCTCAAGGTGTAGAACGTTGGAGTGATCTTGATCGTCTGAATCGTGAGCGTGATTTGGTCGGTATCTATCTTTCTGCTCATCCGTTGGATGAATTTTCTATCGTATTGGAACATGTCTGCAATACACGGATGGCGGATTTGGAAGATAAAGCTGCACTTGTTGGTCGTGAAATAACGATGGGAGGAATTGTAACTAGTGTTCGTCGCGGAGTCAGCAAGAACGGAAATCCGTATGGCATTGCTAAGATTGAAGATTATTCCGGTTCTACTGAAATCCCATTCTGGGGAAATGACTGGGTGACTTATCAGGGATATCTCAACGAAGGAACGTTCTTATATATTAAAGCTCGTTGCCAAGCCAAACAATGGCGGCAGGATGAATTGGAAGTGAAAATCACCTCTATGGAGCTTCTTCCCGATGTGAAAGAAGAACTGGTGCAGAAGATCACGATTATCATTCCTCTGTCAGTCTTGAACTCGGCTTTGGTTACTGAACTTGCCACTCTGACTAAGGAACATCCGGGAAATACGGAATTGTATTTTAAAGTGACGGATGATGCCGATGTAAGCCACATGTCAATTGATTTGATTTCCCGTCCGATTAAGCTTTCGGTGGGGCGGGATTTAATAACATATTTAAAGGAACGTCCGGAACTGGGATTTCATATAAATTGATTATTGGTGATTTATGGCGTTTTGAAATAAGAATTTTGCTTTGTCTATTTCTTTATGGAACAAAGATAAGGAGGTTAATTTAAAATTTAGAAAAATAATAAAAGAGACAATGTTGTAGAAAACATAGTCTCTTTTTATTTATATAGTTGTGTGCTATTTTTTCAATCTTTGTTATCCTTTTTTCGATTTACGATACTCACGTGGAGACATCCCCATGATTTTGCTGAATAACCGGGAGAAATAATAGGTATCTTCTATACCTATTTTATAGCATATCTGATTAATTTTCATATCAGTAGTGTCGAGTAGCTGGCAGGATTGCTGTATCTTTAATAAGTTGAAATAGGTCAAAGGACTATGGCCTGTTTTCTTTTTGAACAACAGGGAGAAGTGGGAAGGAGAATATCCGATCTGATCGGCTATATCTTGTAGGCTAAGATGCTTTTCCATATTCTCTTTCATATAATGAATAGCCAGTTCGCTTACATTTTCATCTTCTGCTGCATCATTATTTGCAGTTGCATTGCGAAATTGTTGTATATATCGCAATGTTCCCAAATAAAAATGAAACATAGAGAATGCATAACGCAGGTTCTCATTACTATAACCATTCTTCAAAGTATTGAATATCTCTTCAAATAAATTGATTCGTGTACTGATGCGTGAATGCGATTCAGGTTGGATATCCATTGGGCGGCTTGCCTCTTGAGCGTAAAAGGGAGCGAGAATACCTTTAAAGTGTATCCAGTAAATAGTCCATGGATACGATTTGTCGGAAGCATAGGCATGGGGAACTCCCGCAGGGAGGATAAAATACTGGTTGGCGGATACGGTATATTCCTGATTGCCGATGCGATACCATCCGGCCCCGTCTATGCAATAGATGAATACATACTGGTTGATAGGCTCTTTCCGTTCCCGGAAGTGATGCTTGGCTTTCGGATAATATCCGATGTCAGTAATGTGTAGCATGGAGGTAAGAGGGTCTTCTTCCATTTTGTCAACGATAATGCGGGGAAGCACTAAAGCTCTTTCTCCGGTAAATCCATCTTTCAACTTTACCATAATCTCATAGTATATGATTCGACTGTTCTGCGCAAATATATAACAATGTATCTTATCTATCAAATAAACTGCAAAAAATAAGATTGTCCATCTTTATCGAATGAAATTCTATTTTTTATGCTCTTGACATGCTCTATCTTTGCAGTATCAATTAATCAATCTTCTAATGGTATGAAAAGTTATAATAAAAAGTTTGTCTATTTTATATGTTTAGTCTCTGCGATGGGCGGACTTCTCTTTGGCTACGACTGGGTGGTGATAGGGGGAGCGAAGCCTTTCTATGAACTCTATTTCGATATTGCCGATGTACCCGCCATGCAGGGACTTGCCATGAGCGTGGCTTTGCTCGGTTGTTTGATTGGCGCTATGGTGGCAGGCATGATGGCAGACCGTTATGGACGTAAGCCTCTCCTGATAATTTCTGCTTTCATATTCTTGTCTTCAGCTTATGCTACCGGAGCGTTTTCCGCATTTAGTTGGTTTTTGGCAGCCCGTTTTTTAGGTGGCATCGGAATCGGAATTGCTTCGGGACTTTCTCCCATGTATATTGCCGAAGTAGCTCCTACGTCAATTAGGGGAAAACTCGTTTCGCTGAATCAATTGACGATTGTACTCGGTATCCTGGGCGCTCAAATCACTAACTGGCTGATTGCAGAACCTATTCCTGCAGACTTTTCTCCTGTGGATATTTGTGCTTCATGGAACGGGCAGATGGGATGGCGATGGATGTTTTGGGCGGCTGCCTTCCCTGCTGCGATATTCTTGTTGTTGGCATGTTTCATCCCCGAAAGTCCCCGCTGGCTGGCGATGAAAGGAAAAGAAGAGAAAGCATGGAATGTGCTTAGTAAAATAGGTGGTGATGATTATGCCGATCAGGAACTTCGCTTGGTGGAAGAAACCGGTTCTTCGAAGTCGGAAGGAGGATTGCGGTTATTGTTTAGCCGTCCGTTCCGCAAGGTACTTGTTTTAGGCATTATTGTGGCTGTATTCCAGCAATGGTGCGGTACGAATGTAATCTTCAATTATGCGCAGGAGATATTCCAGTCTGCAGGGTATTCGTTGGGAGATGTTCTCTTTAATATTGTGGTGACAGGTGTGGCGAATGTAGTTTTTACTTTTGTGGCTATCTATACAGTCGAACGCTTGGGACGTCGCGCTCTGATGCTTTTGGGTGCCGGAGGGCTGGCTGGCATTTATCTCATTCTCGGCACTTGCTATTTCTTCGAGGTAAGCGGATTCTTTATGGTGGTACTTGTTGTGCTGGCTATCGCTTGCTATGCAATGTCCCTGGGGCCTATCACTTGGGTGCTGCTTGCCGAAATCTTCCCGAACCGGGTGCGTGCCGTTGCAATGGCAACCTGTACATTTGCTTTGTGGGTAGGTAGTTTCACGCTGACATACACTTTCCCGTTACTGAATAATTTCTTGGGAAGCAGTGGTACATTCTGGATTTATGCAGTCATTTGTGCTGTCGGCTATTTGTTCTTCTTCCGTGCGTTGCCCGAAACGAAAGGCAAATCACTGGAAGCATTGGAAAAGGATTTAATCAAATAAAAAAAACAACAGGTTGGCAAATTAACAAGTAAGTAAATAGGTATTGGATAACATCATCAATCAGGCAGGGAGAATGTAAAATCTCCCTGTCCCTGACCCTCTTTGTCTCTTGATCTCTTTGTCAACGAATACAAAAACAAATTTATAATCAATAATACGATGGTAAAAGCATGGAAAGAAAAGGTGGTTATACCTACTTATGAAGTAGGCAAACCGGAGAAGAATCCAATATTCTTGGAGAAACGCGTATATCAAGGCAGTAGCGGGGTGGTCTATCCTTATCCTGTGATTGAATCGATGTCTGATGAGAAAGTGGATAAGGAATACAATGCTATTTTTATCGAAAACGAATACATTAAGGTCATGATTCTGCCCGAACTGGGCGGACGTGTACAAATGGCATACGATAAAATTAGAGAACGTCATTTCATTTATTATAATCATGTGATAAAGCCTGCTTTGGTAGGGCTTGCCGGACCGTGGATTTCAGGCGGCATTGAGTTTAACTGGCCTCAACATCACCGCCCCAGCACCTACATGCCTGTAGATACGACTATTGAGGAAAATGCTGACGGAAGTGTCACGGTATGGGTGAATGAAATGGAACGTATGTTTCATCAGAAAGGAATGGCAGGTTTTACGCTTCGTCCGGGACATGCTTTTCTTGAAATCAAGGGAGTACTTTACAACCGTACTGAAGTACCGCAGACCTTCCTGTGGTGGGCAAACCCTGCCGTAGCGGTGAACGACTACTATCAGAGCGTATTCCCGCCCGATATCAATGCCGTTTTCGACCATGGAAAGCGTGCCGTATCCAGTTTCCCCATCGCAACGGGTACTTACTACAAGATGGATTATTCTGCCGGAGTAGATATCTCGAACTATAAGAATATCAAGGTTCCTACTTCCTATATGGCTGTCAACTCCCGCTTTAACTTTGAGGGTGGATATGAGAATGATACTCGTGCCGGCATGCTTCATGTAGCGAACCACCACATTTCTCCGGGCAAGAAACAGTGGACGTGGGGAAACGGCGACTTTGGCCGCGCATGGGACCGCAACCTGACAGACGAAGACGGGCCGTACATTGAACTGATGGCAGGTGTCTATACCGAAAATCAACCGGACTTTACCTGGCTCCAACCTTACGAAGAAAAGAGCTTCGTTCAATATTTCCTGCCTTACCGGGAATTGGGAGTGGTGAAGAATGCCAGCAGAGATTTGCTGATGAATATTGAACCGGAAGGGGAGGACAGCGTTCGCTTCAAGATATTTGCTACTTCGTGCCAAACGGTAAATGTTGTCTTGAAAGGTGAAGACGGGAAAATATATTATAGCAAGGAAGTGACTATCACTCCGGAAAAATTGCTGGATGAAACGGTAAATGTGAATGGTGAGAAGCTCGACAAACTGATTCTTGAAATCACGGCAAACGGAAGGGAATTACTTTATTGGCATGCAGAACCGGAAGAAGTGAAACCTATTCCCGACGCTGCTGAAGCAGCCCTGCTCCCGGAAGAAATAAAGACTACTGAACAGCTTTATCTGACCGGCTTACACTTGGAACAGTACAGACATGCCACATACAATCCCGTAGAATACTACGAAGAAGCATTGCGCCGTGATCCGATTGATGTGCGTAATAACAATGCGCTTGGTCTGTGGTATATCCGTAAAGGCCGTTTCCATAAAGCGGAGCAATACTTGCTTACAGCCGTAAAGACCTTACAGAAACGTAATCCGAATCCATACGACGGAGAACCGATCTATAATCTCGGTCTTGCCTTGAAATACCAGAGACGATACAATGAGGCTTACGACCGTTTCTATAAATCTTGTTGGAATGCCGCCTGGCAGGATGCGGGATACTTTGCCTGCGCGCAGATTTCTACCATGCAAAGTCGTTTGGAAGATGCCTTAGACGAAATAGACCGTTCGCTTATCCGCAACTGGCATAATCATAAAGCCCGCGCTCTGAAAACTGCTATTCTCCGCCGGATGGGCAGAACCGAAGAAGCCCTGCAACTGATTGAAGACTCATTGGCTATTGATAAATTCAACTTTGGTTGTCGTTATGAGAAGTATCTGATAACGAACGTAGTCGACGAATTGTCTGTCATGAAAGAGATGATGCGTGGAGAACCTCACAACTATGATGAAATAGCTCTTGACTATTGTGCCGCAGGTTGTTGGCAGGAAGCTGCTTCCTTATGGAATATAGCCATTGCCGAAGGTATTGTTACACCAATGACTTACTATTATCTGGGCTGGTGTCTGCACCAGGGGGGACTCTCCGGAGTGAAACAGGCGTTTGCCGATGTAGTCAAAGCTTGCCCCGACTACTGTTTTCCCAACCGTTTGGAAGCAATTCTTGCCTTGCAATGTGCCATGGTACAGAATCCGGACGATGCAAGAGCTCCTTACTATTTGGGTAATCTGTATTACGACAAGCGCCAGTACGACCTGGCTATGGAAGCATGGGAAACTTCCGCAAGACTGGACGGTAGCTTTCCGACCGTATGGCGTAACCTGGCTTTGGCATTCTTCAACAAGAAAAATGAGGAAGCGAAAGCCATCGAATGTATGGAACGTGCTTTCCGCCTTGACACAACCGATGCACGTATCTTGATGGAACTCGATCAACTTTACAAGCGTGTCCGTCGTTCGCACAAAGAGCGCCTAGCTTTCCTGCAACAATATCCTGAACTTATTAAGCAGCGTGATGACCTGATACTGGAAGAAATCACCTTGTTGAATCAGACAGGAGAGTACGAAAAGGCGAAAACGGTATTGGATGCACATAACTTCCATCCCTGGGAGGGTGGCGAAGGAAAAGTGCCTGCCCAATATCAACTGGCTCGTGTGGAATTGGCAAAGAAAGCATTAACTGCCGGTGAGAATAAAGAAGCAATATCATTATTGGAAGAATGTCTGGAATATCCGCATCATCTTGGTGAAGGCAAATTGTATGGTGCACAGGAGAATGATTTTTATTACTTCCTGGGTTGTGCTTACGAAGGATTGGGACAACATGACAAGGCTGTGGAATGTTGGGAACAGGCAATCATCGGACCTACCGAACCGGCTGCCGCCATGTACTACAATGATGCGAAACCTGATAAAATATTCTATCAAGGTCTGGCGTTATTGAAACTCGGGCGCATGGATGAGGCTAACGGCCGCTTTCATAAATTGACTTCTTATGGAGAAAAACATTTGTTTGACAAGATTAAAATGGATTATTTTGCAGTGTCGCTACCCGACTTGTTGATTTGGGAGGATGACTTGACGATAAGGAACGTAATTCACTGCAAATATATGATGGCATTAGGATATTGGGGACTGGATCAGAAGGAGAAATCCGTCCGGTTATTAAGTGAGGTAGAAAGATTGGATATTAATCATCAGGGTATTCAGGCTTTCAGAAGCCTGATAGGGTAGGACAACTTAGTGGCGATGTTTAATTTTAAGCATCGTCACAAGCTCCTTTTTATATAAACCTTAAATAGCAATGACATGAGAAATATTAAAAACAGTTTAATCATGAAAATTACAGGCTTTATTGCAATTAGCTTTTCCATTGTGTGCAGTACGGCTGCTTGTTCGGACGACCCGGTAGCAGTCGCTAACCCCGAACCTGCTGTTACAGTGGTGAAAGTGCCTAACGGAAGTTTTGAAGAAGACGCTGCCGAAACAGCTTCTCCTAAAGGCTGGACAGTAAGCGGGGACTATTCTGCCGCAAAAGTAGTGCAAGGGGGATGTGAAGGCAACTATGCTTTACATTATGGAGCAGCTTCGTCATATACGGTATCCACCTGTCAAACTGTCAGCGGTTTGGAAGATGGTATTTATGACCTTGAATTTTATTATAAGAGTACCGGAGGACAAACGTCTTGTTATGTAGCAGCAGGCACCGATACTAAGAAAATGACTTCATTACAAGCATCTCCTTCTACCTGGATTCGCTCCTATGTGCGCGGGATAAAAGTGGAAGGCGGTAAATGTGATATTGAAATCCATAGCGAATCGGCTGAAGCAAACTGGAGCCGCTTTGACGGGCTGCGTTTGAAGAAAACAGAGAAGGAATATAATCTGCTGAAAGGCGGTGATATCTCACAACTGACTTACGTAGAGCAGATGGGTGGCAGATTCTATGAAAACGGAGAAGAAAAGGACTGCATCGAAATCTTGAAGAATAATGGTTTCAATATTGTCCGTCTCCGTCTGTACAATGACCCGGGAAATCCGGACTATTCTCCTTCCAACCGTTTGCCCGCAGGCATTTCAGGCCCGGAAGATGTTTTGCGGCTGGCAAAAAGAGCCAAACAAGCCGGTATGCAGATACAGTTGACTTTCCATTATAGTGATTACTGGACAAATGGAGAAGACCAGAACAAACCGCATGAATGGGAAGGGCTCGACTTTGATGGACTGAAAAAAGCACTCTACGATTTTACCTTTGATTTCATGAATAAGATGAAAGCACAGGGGACGACTCCCGAATTTGTCTCGTTGGGTAATGAAGTACAAGCCGGCATGTTATATCCGGATGGAAGTTGTGACAATTTTGCGCAGCTTTCCGAACTATTCAATACAGGTTATGATGCGGTGAAAGCTGTATCACCGGATTCAAAGGTCATTATTCACTCGGCAGGTGCCGGAGATAAAGACTTGTATAACTGGTATTATGGTGAACTGAAAAAAAGAAATACGAAATATGATATAATCGGTACTTCTTATTATCCTTTCTGGACGAAAAATACGGCAGCACAAATGCGTGAATGGGCGGATTATATCACAGCTAAATTTGATAAGGATATTTTAATTATGGAAACTGGATATAGCTGGGACAAGACTTTGCCTGACGGAACTCAGGGGCAACTGTCGGACAACGGGCCGTATTTGGATTTTTCCCCGCTTGGACAGAAAAACTTCATGCTTGAACAAATAAAAGAAATAAAGCAAGCGAAAGACTGCCGCATACTTGGTTTTCTTTATTGGGATCCTATCTTTATCGAAGTGGAAGGCATGGGATGGGAACTGGGTGCCAAGAATTATGTAAGCAATACCACCTTGTTTGGTTATGAAGGAAATAGATTGGAAGTATTGGATGCATTCAAATATAACAACTAAAAGGAAGATACCATGAAGAATATTTTAAGTAGATTCGGAAAAATCAGTTTGTTGCTGGCACTTATATATTTTGTTGTCGGTTGCGATGATGATAAGGAAGATGTGGCTCCCGGTCTTTATGTAATGAGTGATGAGATAGAGACGTTTCCCGGTGACACCGTTTTGGTATCAGGAACCGCATCTAATTATGTAGGATTGGAAAGCGTCACGTTAAGTTGTGAACAATGGGGGATTCATAAAGTATATGAACTGGGCGGGCAGAAGCCCAAAGTCTTTAATTATGATTATCGGCTCATTGTACCGAAAAACGCTAGTTTTGAAGAATATTTATTGATTACTATCCGTGACGTAGACAGTCGGGAAAGCAAGAAAAATGTGCTGCTGACTTATGTAGCTGATATGGAGAGTCCGATTATGCAAACCCAACTTCCGTCGCGGATAGCAGTAGATTTCGATGCAGCCGCAAATAAAGGAAGTTGGAATCTGAATGTGAAGTTCACCGATGACCGCGAGTTGAAAGATATTCGTCTTCAAATCCCCAGTATGCAAATAGATGAGACGGTAAAAGTAACCGGGCGTAATGGAGAATTGAAACGTACTGTTGATTTTACTACGGGAGAATTTCCTGTCACTTTGACTATAACGGATGCCGGAGGCAATGAAACTGTTGTCACTACTACGGTTGTTGTTATGCTAGCAGAGGAGGAAGATCCATTCGAAGATTACCCTGTAATGTGGGTGGTTAATGCTTCCGAGAAAGCTGACGACTACCTCGACGGCTACTATGCACCGATGACCCGCAAGGGAGAGTACCAATATGAAGGAAAAATTTATGCAGACAAGGCGAACTTCCAAATCTACTTTACGGCGGAGAAGACGATGGACGGTGACCTTTTCGGTGTAAGTCCTTACGTTAATTCAAAACTGATGAATAACAATGGTTATGTGGTGCCTGTTACGGTTGCTGAGTCAGGCTATTATGGTGTTTGGATTGATTTACAGGCACATACTTATAGCATGTGGAAACTGGAACCTTCAGCGACAACCTATACAGGATCGCTCACCGTGTCCGGCTGTGGCTTCAGTGATTTTGCCGATTGGGGTACGCCTGCTACAGAGATGGCGCGCAATGGATATCGTTATACTTCTACCTTGCACCAAATCGGCAGTTATTCAAGTACGCGCCAATACTATGCAGCCCGTGTGTCCGACTGGGGATATGTTCTCCGCTATTGGGGCGATGCGACCGGATGCGGCTGGTGGGAAGATACTACAAGTGCAGGTGGCAGTGTGGCAAGCTATGCGAGCGACTATGACGGTGCAGTGCAAATCACCTTCGATACAGCTATTCTTTGGGCTACAATCAAGAAAGTAACAGAATAAAAAGAGAACAACTATGAAAACAATATATTCAATATGTGTGAGGACAGGATTCTTTTTTACCTTCCTGTTGTTGGCTACTTCACTGATGGCACAGAACATTCAAGTGAAAGGATTGGTGAAAGATCCGGCCGGTGAAGCTATCATTGGTGCGAGTGTAGTCGTGAAAGGTACTACCAACGGCTCCATTACCGATTTGGACGGTAAGTTCAGCCTGTCTGACGTACCCTCGGGAGCAACGATTACCGTTTCGTATATTGGTTACATTTCTCAAGAGAAGAAAGCGTCTGCTGCACCGATGGAGTTTATACTGAAAGAAGACACTAAAACATTGGATGAGGTTGTAGTAGTCGGCTATGGTACGACTAAAAAGAGCAGTATCTCCGGTGCGGTGGCTTCCGTAAAAGCCGATGAATTGCCGACGGCTGCATCAGCTTCGGTAGGTTCCATGTTGCGTGGACGTTCATCAGGAATGAATATCACACAAAACAGTGCCAATCCGGGCGGTTCGATGAATATCTCCATTCGTGGTGGGCTTTCGGGACAGAGTCCGTTAATTGTCATTGACGGTGTGCCGCAGTTGTCAACAAAAACAGTGACAGCAGGAACGGCATATAGTGGCGGTGAAAAAGACAATGCCCTGATTAATCTCAATCCCAATGACATTGAGACGATTGATATTCTGAAGGACGCATCGGCGGCGGCTATTTACGGTTCGGATGCTTCGGGCGGGGTGATTCTGATTACCACCAAACGAGGAAAAACAGGTAAGCCCGATATCTCTTATTCCGGTTCGGTTGCTTTCCAGTATATCAAGGATGCACCGGATTTCCTGAAGGCACGTGATTTTATGATTGAACAGAATAAAGTGTTTGATGAACTGGGACGTGGGGATGAAAAGAAGTATACCGATAGGCAAATTGCTGATTTCGTAGGTGACGGAACAAACTGGATGGATGAAGTAACCCGTGTAGGTATCGTAAATGAACATAATCTTTCGGTTTCTTCCGGTACGGACGCCACGAAATACTTGTTCTCATTGAGTTATTATGACCATCAGGGAATTGCCAAAAATAACTCGATGAATCGTATTACCGGACGTTTGAATGTTGACCAGACCATCAACCGTATGTTGAAAGCCGGTATCAATTCCACTTTTTCACAGATTAAGTATCACGATGTACCGTTGGGTGATGGACGGCAGGATAATTCAGCGTTGATATATTCGGCTATGACATTTATTCCTACCGTACCGGTGCGTGATGAAGAAGGTAAATACTCCGTAAATCCGATTCGTGACATCTATCCGAATCCCGTTTCGTTATTGGATATTACCGACCAGACAGTGAGCCGCGATCTTTTTGTCAGTGGTTATCTGGAGTTCCGGCCTATCAAGGATTTGTTGCTGAAGGCTACTGTCGGTTTCGATATGAAAGATGTGCAGGCCGACCAATACATTCCCACCACGACCAAAAAGGGATATAGTGTGGACGGTCAGGCTTCCAAGCAAAATGCGAAATCGCAAATGAACCTGTTCAATGTGATTGCCAATTACGCGAAAGTATTCAATGAAATACATGATGTGAACCTGATGGCTGGTTTTGAATACAAGAAGTCGTCTTGGGAAGGGATGGGTATCGTCGCTTCACAATTCCCATACGACGGCTCTTTGATGAACAATATCGGGACAAGTGAGCAGGAAAAACCGACTATCAGCTCGTATAAGGGAGCCAGTGAGATGGCTTCATTCCTTGCACGTCTGAATTATTCGCTGGCATCCAAATATATCCTGACTGTCAATCTCCGCGTAGATGGTTCGTCCAACTTCTCGAAGGAGCATCAATGGGGCGCTTTCCCAGGAATATCGGCAGCCTGGCGTATGAATGAAGAAAACTGGCTGAAGGATATCGGTTGGTTGAGCAACCTGAAACTCCGTGCAGGTGTGGGACAAACCGGTAATGCGGGCAATCTCACCGGTATCAATACCTATTATAAAGTTTCGCAAGGCGCATTTGCCCCTAACGGAAGCCTGGTAAACGGTATGGCTATCTCCAAACTGGGCAATGATAAATTGAAATGGGAGACACTGACCGACTATAACTTCGGTATTGATTTCGGTTTCTTCAACAACCGTCTGTCCGGTTCTGTCGACCTCTACCAACGTCTGCGTAAGGATGTCATTCTGGAGAAAAATTTGATGTCCTATCAGGAAGTGAAGAAGATAGATTACAATTCGGCGACCGTTTATCGTGCCCGTGGTATAGATATCGGTATCCACAGTGTAAATTTCGACAATAAGAACTTTGGCTGGACTACTGACATCAATTTCTCCTATTACCGCAATCACACAACGAAACGTGATCCGGACTTCATTCCTGCTGTCTATCAGGACTATGTGGAAAGATGGGACAACATCTACGGATACAGGACGAATGGCCTGATTCAGATGGATCGGACTTACAACCATCTCCAGAAATCCGGTGCCGGAGCTATTCTGTATCAGGATTTGAATGGTTACCAACTTGATGAGAAGGGCGAAAAGATGCGGGATAGTGAAGGACGTTATATCCGGACAACGGGAGAGGATGGCGTGCTCGACGAAGCTGACATGGTGGTATTGGCAAATAGTACCCCGATTCCTTTCAGTATCAATAATACTTTCCGCTGGAAAAACTGGGATGCCAACATCTACATCTATGGTTCACTGAATGGATGGAAGGTGAACGACATTAAGTTACAGTCCATCTATGGTATCGAAGACATAACGTATGGCGTCAATGTTTTGGATGAGGTGAAGAACCGTTGGTCGCCTGCCAATCCTATGGGTACATTGCCGGGTGTGGCGGAAGCTTCTTCGGGCGTTGACCCCAAGAAAAGTGACTTTTTCCTCGAAAAGGCTTGGTATCTGCGTTTGGATAATGTGTCAATCGGTTATACTTTCCCTGCCCAATGGCTTAAGAATAAGATTCGTTCAGTCAGGCTGTATGCCGCGGGGCGCAATCTGGCCGTATTTACTCCTTATAAGGGAATGGATCCTGAAACTGGAAATGGTATCGGAGCTTATCCGAATCAGTCTTCATTTGCTATTGGTCTGGATGTGAAATTCTAATATATACTGGGTATGAAAACAATGAAATATATAGCAACAGTCTTGATGCTGTTATCGATGACTTCCTGTGAACTGGAACGTTTGGACTATACCGAAATCTCTCCGGAAAACTTCTTTAAGACGGAGACTGACTTGAAACTGGCGGTAAATTCGCTCTACTATGATTTTAACCCCGGTGATTTCAAAGCTGTTTATTCAGCGGATTATATGGGATATCAAGTAATAGGTGATATGACGACTGATGTGCTTTGGTGTTGCTGGGCGTGGGAGTCAGATGAACTTTATTTCCAACAGTGGTATGCTACTGTGGGAGGCAGTATTCAGAATCATGCTTATTCGAATTTCGAGCGTTATAATTTTCTTTCGAAAGCACGTAATACCATTCGTCGTATTGAGAACTCTCCGGTGAGTGAAGACGCAAAAACGCTTTATTCGGGTGAGGCGAAGGCTTTGCGCGGATGGATGGGGCTTTACCTTTATGATATGTTCGGTCCTGTGCCGGTGGCTTCGGATGAGGTACTGGACGACCCGCAGACTTTTGTTTATCTTCCCCGTCTGACGGAAGAAGAATATGACGCAATGATGGAAGCGGACTTGCGGGATGCAATTCGTGATTTACCCGAAGTGGCGGAGGCACGCGGACGTATGACGAAAGGGGCGGCACGTATGATTCTGTTGAAATATTACATGATAAAAGGCTACTTTGATAAAGCGGAAACTTTAGCTCGTGAATTGTTGGAGATGGAAGGACGTGTGTACAGCCTGCAACCTGATTATAACTATATCTTCTCCAAAGAGGGAATAGGTAACAATGAGGTGATTCTGCAACTGGCTTGCAATAATACTGCCAGTTGGTACTCCAACTACATGACTGCCGAAGTGCTTCCCGCCGATTATCCTTGGGCTGAAAAGGCTACCGGTTGGGGTGGCTATGTAATGCCTTGGGATTTTTATGGCACATTTGAAGAAGGAGACTTGCGTCTGAAGAACGTAGTTACTGCTTATACGAATAAAAATGGAGAAAAGATAGACCGCTCAAATAGCAGTCAGTTGGCAAAGGGTGCGCTACCCTTGAAATACGGTATGGATCCGGATATGAAAGACGGGCAAAGCGGCATTGACGTGGTTATCTATCGCTACGCTGATGTGCTGTTGACACTTGCCGAGTGTATCAACCGTAATGAGGGCAGTCCTACAACGGAAGCCGTCGGTTTGGTAAACCGTGTACGCAAGCGTGCCGGATTGCCGGAACTGGATGACGCTCAAACAGCTTCCGGTGGAGCCTTCAATGAAGCCATCCTTCTGGAACGCGGTCATGAGTTCTATCTCGAAGGGCTTCGCCGTCAAGATTTGATTCGCTTTGGAAAGTATGTGGAATATGCCAATAACCGCATTGATGCCATTAATAAATCCGAAGGACGCGGCTACTTCAATGTACACGAAGGACACAACCGTTTCTGGATTCCGCAGAGTTTCATTGATGAGTCCAAAGGGGCTATCAAGCAAAATGATTATGATAGATAGTAAATAGTAGTAAGTAGATAAACCATGAAATATATATTCTTATATATCCTTGCCTGCCTGTTTACGGTAAATGCGGTAGCGCAAAGTATCAAACCGACTGTTGCGGTCTTGGGCGATTCATATTCTACCTTTGAAAAGTATATACCGGACACCAATAAAACGTATTACACAACTACCGATTGGTCTAAGACAGGGGTAGTGAATGTGAAACAGACGTGGTGGTGGCAGGTCATCAAGAAAGCCGGTTTCAAGTTGGGAGCAAACGACTCCTATAGCGGGGCTACTGTATCCTATTCGGGATATAATGACGAGGACTATGCCGACCGTTCATTTATTACAAGGGTTCCCCGTTTGGGGAATCCTGATATCATCCTCATCTTCGGTGGAATCAATGACAATTGGGCAGACACTCCTATCGGTGAGTACAAATATGGAGATTTCAAGCGTGCCGATCTGTATACCTATCGTCCTGCATTGGCTAAATTGATAGAGTTGGCTCAAGAGCATTATCCCAATGTGACGCTTTACTTTATCATCAGTGATGACTTGAAAACGGAGATTGTGGAATCGACCAAGGTTGTTTGCGAACATTACGGAATAAAATACGTACAACTGCAAGGAATCGAGAAAGAAAGCGGGCATCCTACTGTAAAAGGAATGGAAACAATTGCGAATCAAGTATTGACTCTGATTAAATAAGAATTACATCATTAAAAACACATATTATGAAGAAGAAAATTTATGCAGCTTTAGCGTTTGCTCTATATGCAACCACTTTTCATGCACAGCAGATTTATGAGCTTTCCGCTCCGGCGAAAGAGAAGACTATATATACGGGACACCTCAAGATGGGGGGCAGTAACCCGTCGGGTGGAAATATTTCCGTAAACAGCTATTATATGTCTATCGACGGAAAGCCTGTGATACCTGTTATGGGAGAGTTCCACTTTACCCGTTATCCCCGTGCACAGTGGGAACAGGAGATTGTAAAGATGAAAGCCGGTGGGGTGAATGTATTGCCAACCTATATTTTCTGGGGATTACATGAGGAAGAGGAAGGCAAGTTCTGCTGGAGCGGCAATAAAGACTTACGCCATTTTATAGAACTTTGCAAGAAACATGACATGCCGGTCATCGTACGTATCGGCCCTTTCTGTCACGGTGAAATACGTAACGGCTCCATACCCGACTGGCTTTTCGCCCGTCCGGTGGATGTACGCAGCAATCAGCCTCTATACCTCTCTTATGTAAAAAGACTTTATGGAGAGATAGGCCGGCAACTGCAAGGATTGTATTATAAGGATGGCGGTCCGATCATCGGTTGCCAGTTGGAAAATGAGATGCAGCATTCTGCATCTCCTTGGGGAGTGAATTATCCCGGTGAACCGTTGGATTTTACTGTGGCAAGTTATGACATTGACTATGCTATGATTGGCGTAAGTGTAATGGATAAGAAAGTCACTACCGCCGAACTTGGGGAGGAACACATGCGTACCCTTAAAAGAATGGCACAGGAAGAAGGTATTATCACTCCGTTCTATACAGCCACCGGCTGGGGAAACGCAGCTGTTATTGACAATGAAGCAATTCCTGTGACATCCGCCTACACCTATCCTTTTTGGGAAGAACCGAGAATGTCGCCTTTCTGTATGTTCAAAGATATACACCGTGTGCCTGATTATGCTCCGGTGCGTTATGATGCGGAACGATTCCCCTCGTTCTGTGCGGAAATGGGTGCAGGAATACAGATGATTTACCGACGCAGACCTATCGTTACGGCACGTGCAGCACAGGCGTTGATGATTCGTACGCTCGGTAGCGGAAGCAACGGCATCGGATATTATATGTATCACGGAGGAAGCACTCCGCTACGTCAGGATAATATAGGAAGTTATCAGGACGAACCGATGGGGATGCCCAAAATCTCCTATGATTTCCAGGCTCCTCTTGGCGAATTCGGACTGGAACATCCGTCTTATCGTTACCTGCGCACCATCCATTCGTTTCTTGCCGATTTCGGCAGTAATCTTGCTCCCATGGAAACCGTATTACCGGAAGGTTGGGAAAAGATGACATCCGAAAATCGTGATGACCTGCGTTATGCTGCCCGGATGAAAGATGACAGCGGATTCATTTTCATGATAAACTTTCAGGACCATGATACATTGCGGCATGATATGGACGGTCTGCAACTGCAATTGAATCTTCGGAATGAAACACTGCGCATACCTGAACAGGGAACTTTTACATTGCCGAAAGATGAAAGCATGATTCTGCCATTCAACTTGATGCTCGGAAGTGCCAGACTCCGTTATGCTACGGCACAACCTCTGATGAAAATCAATGATAACGGTATCGACCATTATATTTTCTTCGCCCCGGAAGGTATGAAACCGGAGTATTGTTTTGATGCCCGCACCGTCAAAGGTAAGGCTAAATACGCCGTCACAAGCGGTCTGAAAAGTACTATTACTGTCACACCTCGCAACGGTAAGAAAATAAAAATTACGACACTGAATCATGAACAGGCACTCAATGCCATCAAGGTGGATGGGCAACTATTGATAACGACAGCTACCGTATTACCGACGGCAGAAGGTATCACCCTGCAACAACTTGGAAATAACGCCTTTGATTATATCTTGTACCCTTCGGCAAAAGGATGGCAATCACAAACAGTGCAGGTTCAGCCTGTCAGCCCCGAATGTCGTGTAGAGAAGATAACCACTCGTCGTATTACCGTAGCTTTCAGTGATACCGTTCATACCCCGCAAGTGAATGAATACTTCATGAAGATAGATTACACGGGTGATGTGGCAATGGCCTTCCTCGGTGGAAAAATGGTACAGGATGAATTCTGGCATGCCCAACCATGGATGATTGGTCTTAACCGCCATAAAGAGATGATGAACAAAGAAGCTATGTCGTTCTACTTCCGTCCTTTACGTTCGGATGCTACCTGTCTGCAAGATTTGCCCCAGTCTGCCATTCCTGATTTTAAAGGAAATAACCAGGTGCTTGAGATTAAGAACGTGGAAATTATCCCCCAATATCAATTGAGGATAAATAACTAGTTTATCATTTTATGAGGAAAAGCTTATTTACATTATTAATAACTCTTCTCGGCACAATGGGATATTGTGCCGAGAAGGTCTATATGGACAAACAAGGCGTGATACGTTGGACGGAAAACCGTAAGGAAGTAGCCTTGTTCGGTGCCAATTATTGCCTGCCTTCTGCTTGCGATTTTCGTGCAGCAGATTATGTGGGCGGTGATCGAAAGCAAATGATTGTGGAAGACCTGGAACATTTCAAGCGAATGAACTGGGACGGATTACGTCTCTGCTTTTGGGGAGACTATCAGAATACGGATCGTGAGGGAAATTTGCTGGAGAATGAACATTTGCATCTGTTGGACTATCTGATTGCCGAAGCGGATAAACGGGATATTTATATGTTGCTTAGCCCTATCGTGACCTATAATTCACAATGGCCGGAAATGAGTGATACAACAAATACCGGTCTGGCCAAATATTATCCTAAAAATACACTTATACACGACGAGGAAGCTATTCGTGCACAGGAAAATTACATGAAGCAACTGCTCAATCATCGTAATCCTTACACTGGTCGCTGCCTGAAGGATGAGCCGAACATATTGTTTGTCGAGCTAATCAACGAACCTACCCAATTTCCGGAAGACATTCCAGGTATGGTGCG
The DNA here is from genome assembly GCF_003604005.1 of Bacteroides sp. OF03-11BH. NCBI lineage: Bacteria > Pseudomonadati > Bacteroidota > Bacteroidia > Bacteroidales > Bacteroidaceae > Bacteroides > Bacteroides sp. OF03-11BH. Next base: position 138,723 of record NZ_QTMW01000009.1, read on the forward strand.
TTATATCAACCGGATGTGCAAGGCAATCCGGAGTACCGGTTGTAAGAAGTTGACTTTCTATAATGTCAGCCAAGACTTCCGTGTGGCTCCTGCTATTCGGAAATCGGATATACAAGGTTCTACTCATGCTTGGTATCCGAGTGCGTTGAATAACAATTATTCTATTGAAGGAAACGGCTTGTTGTTCGTAGACCATTACGAGCAGATGCTTCATCCTGATTTACGCGGAAAAGCAAAAATCGTTTATGAATTTGACGCAACGGATATGGCTTCCGGTTTTATGTTCCCGGCTATGGCGCGTGAGTTCCGTAGGGGCGGTATCCAGTTTGCTGCCATCTTTTCTTATGATATGCTGCGTACAGCCCCGATGAATTTAGGCTGGCAGACTCATTTTTTCAATATGGTCTTTACTCCTTCAAAGGCGGTAAGCAGTATGATTGCCGCTGAAGTGATGCGTCGTATCCCGCGTGGCAAACACTTCGGGTATTATCCGGATAACAAGACTTTCGGCGATTTTCGGGTGAGTTACGATGAACAGTTGAGTGAATTGAACTCCGGAGATATGTTCTATTATTCAAATACTACGTCTACCCGTCCCAAAAATCTGGCAGCATTGAAGCATATTGCTGGGGTTGGTTCTTCTCCGGTAGTCCGTTATTCGGGAACAGGTATTTATTTTCTTGACAAACAGGATGATAATACTTGGCAACTGGAAATCTACCCTGATATAATGGATATAGATGATCCTTATAAAATGCTGAATAAACACAGGGTGTCAAGAAAATCAGCGTACAATGAACGGAACATTCAAATACAGCTTCCCGGTCTGGAAACTGAAATGGTTCTATTGCCCGGAAAATATCTGCTATCAGATGGAAAGATAGTTAGCAGGGAAGAACTTCCTGCCAAAGATTTCTATCAGACTCCGATGAAAGAGTGGAAAATAGCCAATCATACATGGCCGGAGTTTACTGCTGATAAAGAGGTGACATTCCGGTGTGAGGTGTTCGGCCCCAAACGTCCTCAACAGGTAGATGTTTATCTGATGCTGAAACCTTGGGGATGCAAGCGCATACCGATGACGGCGGAAGACGGCTTCTTCTATACGGCGAAAGCCGATATAAGCTGGCTTGCTAAGGGGGATTATGAGTATCATTTCGGCATAGATACGGGAGATGATACAATCTTGTTTCCGGAAAAGACGTATTGCACTCCCGAACGGTGGGACTATTATGAACAAGCTACTTACGCCATGCGTCTGATAAACGAAACAACTCCTTTGTCTCTTTTAGGACCACAGGACAATTGGAAGCATATCCGTCGTACACGCACGTTCAGGAGCCCCGAATCACAATTCAGCTCGGTAGTATCAGGACCGGAATTGTTGCCTGCCTTTCAGCTTTCTGTTCCTGATTTGGAGAAAAAGGAAGATTATATAGCTCCTTGTGATGTGACTTTTTCCTATTATATAGGTGATCGGATAACTTGTCGGAGTAAAAGTAAGACGGCTCCTGCATATATTTGTATTCGCGCTTATGGATTGAACAATACTGATAAAGCCATTTGCAATTTTGTCGATAAAGAGGGAAGAGGATATGGTGCTGTGTTTAATTTGAAAGCTGACGCATCGGATATCCTGATTCCGGTATCCGACCTTGTACCGACGAAGGCGGCTATGTTACCGCAGGATTGGCCGGGAGTGAATCCTTATTGGTATCCGGCTTCTGCACAAGAGAATAATGGTATTGCGTTGGATTGGAAGATTATCGACTTTGTTCAAGTTTCACTTCGAGAGGAATTGTACAATATCGGAAATCAGAAGAATAAGGGAGTTGTTGTAGAAAGGATTGATTTATTATTTCAGTGATAGTTGACTGATATCTGAATGATATGCTTGTCATTGCTTCATATTTACCATAATAGTTAATTATTTAAGGTTCATTTTTAGGGGCGAAATTAGACTTTTCCAGTAAATGGATGATTCTCAATGATTATTATAAAACTTCCAATTAAAGTCTATCACAATAGGATAAATTGATTATATTTGTGGCGAGAATAAGCTAACGAAATAACGTTTAATAATTAATACTTAAAAAAATGGCTTTAGAAATTACAGACAGCAACTATAAAGAGGTTCTTGCAGAAGGAAAACCGGTTGTTGTAGATTTTTGGGCTCCTTGGTGTGGCCCTTGTAAGATGGTGGCTCCTATCATTGAAGAATTGGCTGCGGAGTTTGAAGGACAAGTAATCATTGGTAAGTGCGATGTAGACGAAAATGGTGATATGGCTGCTGAATATGGTATCCGTAATATTCCTACTGTATTGTTTTTCAAGAACGGTGAAATAGTAGACAAACAGGTAGGTGCAGTTGGCAAACCGGTATTCGCAGAAAAGGTGAAGAAGCTTTTATAGTCGATAATACTTAATACTTATCACTTAATACTTAAAAAAATGGGACTGGAAGACGATTTTTTATTAGCAGATGCCGATGACGAAAAGACCATCGAGTTTATCAAAAACTATCTGCCTCAAGAACTGAAAGAGAAGTTCTCGGACGATGAATTGTATTATTTTCTCGATTTAATCGACGAGTATTACTCTGAAAGTGGCATTCTTGACGCTCAACCCGATGAAGACGGCTATGTCAACATCGATTTGGAAGAGGTTGTGGCTTACATTGTAAAAGAAGCCAAAAAGGATGAAATAGGGGAATACGATCCTGAAGAAGTCCTCTTTGTGGTTCAGGGAGAAATGGAATACGGAAACTCTCTGGGACAGGTGGACTAAACGACGTCCGGTCTCATTGCAGATAAAATTAAGATAAGGGGTGTGCTCTGTGAGTATACCCCTTTTTTGTGCGGTGCTTTTTCTCAAACATTCTTATGCCTATGAGAAAAAGTTCTCACTGCAATGAGAAAAAATACTCATTGCGATGAGAATTAATTCTCACTACGGTGAGAATAATCCCTTGCCTGAATAGTCTGAAACAGCGTATTCTGGTTATATTTCTTCCAACGCATAATACTGATAATCGCGAAGTATCGTCTGAAGAAATTTCTCCTGATTACCCTCACGGGGAGTAACGGAAAGTAATTCCTGTACTTTTTTGGCAAGTGCCGTGATACGTCTTGCCCGGTCTTTTTCGCTGGATTCCAAAGTCCGGGTAATTACATTCACTTGTTCGAGAGATAAATCAGCCGACTGCGGATATACCGGATGATAATTTTGGGTCAGATAATCAAATTCATCCAAGCTGACATGTATCTTACGATAGTTTTTCTCTTTAATTACCATAGTGCCGGCAGCTAGATCCCCTAATCGTTGGTTGTTCTTATTCAATAAAACGACCAGAAGTCCAAGGCCACTTGTGATGGGACCATCAATTGGGAAAAGAAGCCATCGTAACAGATAAGAGCCGATGCTTGGAGTAGAACCGTCTACTTTTACGACACGGATATTGATGAGTTTTTTGCCAAAGCTCTGTCCGTGATTGAACATCTCGCAAAGAAAAGAATAACCGAGAATCGGTAAATAAACGACGCACAGAAAAAAGAACAAACTGAATCCTGACGGTAAACTTAATTTAGACAAGAGCGTAATAGTGGACAAGATGTAAAGCCCGATCAGAAAATAATCGATGATTAAAGCCATCAGTCGTTCGCCGATACTGGCGGGCGTTTGGCTGATACGAACGAATTGTCCGGTTATTATCGTAGATTCTGCCATTTCAGGTTAAACATTTTTAGGATTCCGTTGCAAATATATCATAATTCTCTTATTTTTGCTTCCGGTTTCGGACAAAACTTATCCGAAATCTATTGAAAAGCATGAAAGAAGTAACGTTTATTCGTCGGAACATTGAAAAATGGAAGGAGACAGAGAAAGTTGTGGAGCGGGCGGCAAGTCTGTCCCCCGACCAACTAGCCGATGCGTATACGGACTTGACAGCTGACCTGGCATTTGCCCAAACACATTTCCCAACTTCCCGTATTACTATTTATCTGAATAATCTGGCTTCAGCGTTGCACAACGAAATCTACCGCAATAAACGCGAGAAGTGGACACGGATTATTACCTTCTGGACACAGGAAGTGCCACGAACCATGCACGATGCACGGCGCGAATTACTGACCTCCTTTTTGATTTTTGTTGCCAGCGCATTAATCGGCGTATTATCAGCAGCAAATGACCCGGATTTTGTCCGGCTGATATTGGGAAACGGTTATGTGGATATGACACTCGACAATATTGCCAATGGTGAGCCGATGGCCGTATATAATGGTTCTTCCGAAGTACCGATGTTCTTGGGCATTACACTTAATAACGTGATGGTCTCTTTCAACTGCTTTGCAATGGGATTGCTGACTAGTTTTGGAACAGGGTATATGCTTCTCTCCAATGGTATCATGGTAGGAGCTTTTCAAACATTCTTTTATCAACACGATTTGTTGTGGGAATCCAGTCTTGCCATCTGGTTGCACGGAACGCTTGAGATTTGGGCAATTATCGTGGCCGGTGCCGCCGGATTGGCTTTGGGCAACGGCTGGTTGTTCCCCGGCACCTATTCCCGCTTGGAATCTTTTAGGAGAGGAGCGAAGCGAGGCTTGAAAATAGTGATCGGCACTGTTCCGGTATTCATTATGGCAGGCTTTATAGAAGGTTTTCTTACCCGGCACACAGAGCTTCCTGATGTGTTGAGGCTTGGCGTGATATTCACTTCTCTGGCATTTATTATATTCTACTATATTTATTTACCAAATAGAAAAAAACATGGAATCACAGAAACCTAAGATTGCGATGTATGTGAAACGTCCTTTCGGTGAGAAGTTGAACGCTTCTTTTGATTTTATAAAAGAGAATTGGAAACAATTGTTTAAGTATTCAACTTATCTGATACTCCCTATATGCTTAATTCAAGCCGCAAATTTTAGCGGTTTAATGGGAAGTATGACAGATATTACTGCTATGCAGGCGTCCGGAGGAATAAGTGATAATCCTTTAGCTGCTCTGGGACCTTCATTTGCACTGAATTATGCAGGAGTTATCTTTTTTTCATGTTTGGGAGCTTTGTTGATGACTTCCTTGATTTATGCGATGGTACGATTGTATAATGAACGGGAAGAACGCCTGAACGGGGTTGTATTCGGCGATATAAAATCGTTGTTGCTCCGTAATGTTAAAAGACTGTTTTTGATGGGGATCGCCTGTAGCTTTTTATTCATCTTTGCGGTGATCTTTATTGTCTTATTGGCTGTATTGACACCTTTCACACTCATTCTGACCATCCCGCTTTTATTCGCCTTTATGGTTCCTTTGGCATTAATGGCTCCCATCTACTTATTTGAAGACATTTCGTTGGGTGAGGCATTTGCAAAAACATTCCGGTTGGGATTTGCTACCTGGGGAGGCGTCTTTCTAATTTTAATTGTGATGGGGATTATTGCCAGTGTGTTACAAGGAATCGTTTCTATACCCTGGTATGTGATTTATATTGTAAAAATGATCTTTACGATGAGTGACGGAGGTGCAACCTCTTCATCAGTCGGACTGAACTTTGCGCAATATTTGTTCTCTATCCTGATGTTGTATGGTTCTTACTTATCGGCTATATTCGGTATCGTCGGTCTGGTTTATCAGTATGGTCATGCATCGGAAGTGGTGGATAGCATAACGGTAGAAAGTGATATTGACAATTTTGATAAACTCTAAACCAAACCTCTACTAGATGAATCTCACTTCCCCGGCTGATACACTAGTCTGTGATACGGTGCAGATTGCCCTCTGGCAGTCTGATCCGGCATACAACTATAATTGTGAACTGATTACTCCGGAGATGAATGTCTTTGAGTGGATCAGTCGGCAGTTTGGGGAGTTGTTGCGCAAAATATTCGGCAGTCATTTTGCTGAAGAGTATTCAGGGCTTATTCTGGTATGTATTGCCATTCTTCTTTTGTTGCTGATTGTTTGGTTTGTCTATCGGAAACGCCCGGAATTGTTTATGGTCTCGCATAAAAATGCGTTGCCTTATACAGTTGAAGAAGACACCATTTACGGAGTAGATTTTCCGGGAGGGATTGCGGAAGCGCTTTCCCGTCAGAATTACCGGGAAGCAGTACGTTTGCTCTATCTGCAAACTTTGAAACAACTTAGTGACGCTGAACGTATTGACTGGCAACTTTATAAAACACCTACCCAATATATCAATGAAGTACGGATGCCGGCTTTCCGGCAACTGACCAATCATTTCCTGCGGGTGCGTTATGGTAACTTTGAGGCGACGGAAGAACTCTTCCGAACCATGCAGTCTCTGCAGGGAGAAATAGAGAAAGGAGGCGTCTCATGAAAGGAAGTCGCTGGTTCATTATCTTTATTGTCGCCTTTCTATTCATCATGTTTGCAATAGAATATCATTTGCCGAAGAACTTTGTGTGGAAGCCCACTTTCGGACATTATGATGAGCAACCTTTCGGATGCGCGATATTCGATAGTCTGTTATCTTCTTCTTTGCCACAGGGCTACACCTTTTCGAAAAAAAGTCTCTATCAGTTGGAGCAGGAAGATACGACGCAGCGCAGAGGGATATTGGTAATCTCTGATAATTTGCGATTGTCGGATATTGATGTAAACGCTCTGTTGAAAATGGCGGAACGCGGAGATAAGATCATGCTGGTGAGTACCTTGTTTGGCAGATATATGGAAGATACTTTGAACTTCAGGTCTTATTATTCCTACTTCAGTCCGATGGCTTTGAAGAAATATGCAACTTCATTCTTGTTAAAAGACAGTCTGTGCTGGGTGGGAGATTCGGCGGTTTATCCCCGTCAGACTTTTTATTTTTATCCCCAGTTGTGCTCTTCTTATTTCTGGGGAGATTCGCTTCCTGAAAGGGTACTGGCACAGAAAGTCCTTGAGTCGAATGAATTTAAATACGAAACCGAGGCGGACTCACTGGTAACAGATAGTGTTACTTATATGCCTGTAGCGATGTCCCGTCAGTGGGGTAAAGGAGAGGTGATTTTAGTTTCCACTCCGTTGATTTTCACCAATTACGGTATATTGGATGGCAAGAATGCAACCTATATTTTCCGTCTGTTGTCGCAGATGGGAAAACTGCCTATAGTTCGTACAGAGGGATACATGAAGGAGACGGCACAGGTGCAGCAATCACCTTTCCGCTATCTTCTGGCACACCAGCCGCTTCGTTGGGCTCTATATCTGACAATGATTACCATCCTGCTCTTTATGATATTCACAGCGAAGAGGCGGCAACGGGTGATCCCTGTTATTCACGAGCCGGCGAATAAATCTCTTGAATTTACCGAACTGATAGGCACGCTTTACTTTCAGAAGAAAGACCATGCGGATTTAGTTCGCAAGAAGTTTTCCTATTTGGCCGAAGAACTGCGGAGAGAGATTCAGGTGGATATTGAGGAAGTGGCCGACGATGAACGCTCTTTCCACCGGATTGCCCGGAAAACCGGAATGGATGCCGGAGAGATTGCTAAATTTATCCGCGAAGTCAGACCTGTGATTTACGGAGGACGTGTTATTGATGCGGAGCAGATGAAGGTATATATCGATAAAATGAATGAAATAATCAATCATATCTAAAGAAGAAATTTATGGAAGAGAATACAGAACAGCGAGTAGATTTAACTCTCTTTTCCGAGAAGATACAAGAGTTGAAAGACCGGATTGCTTCCGTCATAGTAGGGCAGGAGCAGACAGTCGATTTGGTACTGACGGCGATTTTGGCGAATGGACACGTATTGATAGAAGGTGTTCCGGGAGTTGCGAAGACACTGTTGGCCCGTTTGACAGCTCGTCTGATTGATGCAGACTTCAGTCGTGTTCAGTTCACTCCGGACTTAATGCCAAGTGACGTATTAGGTACGACTGTGTTTAATATGAAAACGAATGGTTTTGATTTTCATCAGGGACCGATTTTTGCGGATATTGTATTGGTCGATGAAATCAACCGTGCTCCTGCCAAGACACAAGCTGCCTTGTTTGAGGTAATGGAAGAGCGCCAGATCAGTATTGATGGAACGACTCACCGGATGGGAGATCTTTATACGATTTTGGCTACCCAGAATCCGGTAGAGCAGGAGGGAACATACAAACTTCCCGAAGCACAACTCGACCGTTTTCTGATGAAGATAACGATGGATTATCCTTCATTGGAAGAGGAAGTGAATATCTTGGAACGTCATCATACCAATGCCGCATTGGTGAAGTTGGACGACATCACTCCCGCTATTACCAAGGAAGAACTGCTGTCGCTTCGTGCTTTCATGAATCAAGTATTCGTAGACCGCACGTTACTTCAATATATCGCATTGATTGTACAGCAGACCCGTACCAGTAAGGCCGTATATTTGGGAGCTTCTCCACGTGCATCTGTAGCCATGCTGCAATCGTCAAAAGCGTATGCTCTTTTGCAGGGACGTGATTTTGTGACACCGGAAGATATCAAGTTTGTAGCTCCTTATGTACTTCAGCACCGTCTGATCCTGACTGCGGAAGCTGAAATGGAAGGCTATTCACCGGTGAAAGTGACACAACGCTTAATTGATAAAGTGGAAGTCCCGAAATGAAAAGATTTATGATTTATGAATTCTGATTTATGATTTGGGCTGCGCGTTGGATGTCTGACCCTATTCATAACATAAATCGAAGAAATCATAAATCGTAAATTATAAACTGTACGTAAATTGTAAATTGTAAGTTGAAGAAATCGTAAATCCAAGAAATTATAAATCATAAATCATAATTCATAAATCATTTGTTTCTAACTCGTCGTTTCTATATTGCCCTTGTCCTGGTTATCCTGTTGTTGGGTAGCGGATATGTTTTTGCTCCGTTCTTTGTTATCGGGCAGTGGGCACTCTTTGTCTTGCTTTTGGTGGTACTGGCAGACGTATATTCTCTTTATCGTATTCGTGGAATCCGTGCTTTCCGTCAGTGTGCCGACCGTTTCTCTAATGGCGACGAAAATGAAGTAAGTATTCGAGTAGAAAGTAGTTATCCGCATCCTGTATCTTTAGAAATCATAGATGAGATCCCTTTTATCTTTCAGAAACGTGATGTCGACTTTCAGGTGAAGCTTGGAGCAAACGAGGGAAAAACAGTTACCTATCGTCTTCGACCTACTCATCGTGGCGTTTACTCTTTCGGTCATATCAGAGTTTTTGTGACCGGAAAAATCGGCTTTATATCCCGGCGCTATACTTGTGCAGAACCTTTGGATATCAAAGTGTACCCGTCATATCTGATGCTCCATCAATATGAATTGCTGGCAATAAGTGATAATCTGACAGAATTGGGAATAAAACGTATTCGCCGGGTTGGGCATCATACGGAGTTTGAGCAGATTAAAGAGTATGTAAAGGGGGATGATTACCGTACGATTAACTGGAAAGCAAGTGCCCGCCGGCATGAACTTATGGTGAATGTGTACCAAGACGAACGTTCACAGCAGATTTATAATGTGATCGATAAAGGTAGAGTGATGCAGCAAGCTTTCCGTGGAATGACCTTGCTGGATTATGCAATTAATGCTTCGCTGGTGCTTTCGTATGTTGCCATGCGGAAAGAAGATAAAGCCGGATTAGTGACTTTCGATGAACACTTCGATACTTTCGTGCCTGCTTCCAAGCAACCGGGATATATGCAGACATTGCTGGAAAGTCTTTATAGCCAGCAGACCACTTTCGGGGAGACAGACTTCTCGGCTCTTTGCGTTCATTTGAACAAACATGTCAGTAAGCGTAGCCTGCTGGTACTATATACTAACTTCTCGAGCATAGGAGGAATGAACCGTCAATTATCTTACCTGAAACAACTAAACCGCCAACACCGTTTGCTCGTAGTCTTTTTTGAAGATGTCGATTTGAAGGAATATATCGCCCAACCGGCAAAAGATACGGAAAGCTACTATCGTCACGTGATTGCAGAAAAGTTCGCTTACGAGAAGCGGCTGATTGTATCTACTTTGAAACAACATGGAATCTATTCTTTATTAACTACACCGGAGAATCTTTCGATTGATGTGATTAATAAGTATCTGGAGATGAAGTCACGACAACTACTATGATAAGTCTTTTATAATTTGTTCAACTGTCTCTTTTAAAGGAGGAAGATGTTTTCTTCTTTAAGCGTATATTCCATCTCTTGCTATTCTTTGGGAAATAAGTGAACGGAGGTTTTTACGCAAACGAAGGAGGTCTATTTTGCAGTTACATATACGTTCCAGTTCTTCTTTAATATCAAACATAATAAAAGGGTCCGGATCCTTTAGTTCAACAAAAACATCCAAATCACTCTCTTCATGTTGCTCTCCACGGGCAACAGAACCAAAAATACCAATAGAAATAATTCCATATTTCTCGGCAAACTGTTGTTTGAATTGGCGAATTTTTGTAAGATATTCATTGGTTGTTTTCACTTTTCTATCCTCCTTTCATACAAAAATAGTAAAAAATGGGAAGAAAACAAAAGGATTCTCTTAAAAACATATTATCCTCCTATGGCTTTCCGTGTTTCCACAAAGAAGAATACAGCCATTCCAATGATGATAATTCCCAGTATTCCATAGAAGAGCCTTGCCCGGTTGCGTCCTACATTCCGGACAATGGTTTGTGCGTTGCGCGTTGTAAAGAACCAGTCCCAGTTCAGCAATGACGCCAGCAGGGAGACGATTCCTGCCAGCGCAAAGATTCCTTGTACGATATATTGTCCGGTCATAGTCTGATTACTCTATTTCCGTTTTCCAGTTCTTCAATCGTTACTTTTACGGCATTTCCCGGAAGTAGTTCTTCTACCAGTTCCGGCCATTCGATAAAGCAGAGAGCGCCACTGTAGAAATAGTCTTCGTAACCCATGTCGTACACTTCGCTTAGCTTCTTGATGCGGTAAAAATCAAAGTGATAGATTAACTCTCCGGTTTCGTCCGAACGGTATTCGTTGACAATAGCAAAAGTAGGAGAAGTGATAACATCCGTTACGCCCAATGCTTCGCAAAGTGCTTTGACAAATGTCGTTTTGCCGGCACCCATCTTTCCGTATAAAGCAAATACAGTGTTGTCGCCCATAGCAGCGATAAATTCACGGGCTGCTTCATGGATACTTTCCAGTGATTGAATTTTGATTTCCATATACTATCTATTATTATGACTTTTTCCTGCAACAACTCTTTCCGATTTTACAAACAGCGTAAATCAGGATAGAGAAGAATATGATGGAAGCTCCCGAAGGGACTTTCCAGTGATAAGAAATAAATAATCCACCCAAGCAGCCCAAGAAACCGATGCCGATTGATAACCAGATAATCTTCTTGAAACTATAGGTGAACAAGTTGGCTGTCATCTGTGGAATGGTGAGAAGAGAAATGGCCAATACGATGCCTACCATTCGCAGGCAGGCTACAATGGTCAGTGCGATGAACATCATCAGTACATATTCAAAAATCTCTACCGGAATCTTTTGCGAACGTGCAAACTCACGGTCAAAGGCAATATATACGATAGGGCGGATAAACAGATAAAAGAATCCGGTCAGTATGAGTGCCAATATGCCGAGCATCCATAAGTCGATTTGGTTGATGGTCAGTATATTGCCGAAGAGGTAAGCCGACAGGTCGGGCGCAAATCCCGGTGACAGGAAGCTGAACATAATTCCGAGTGCCATCCCTAACGTCCAGAATACTGCAATGGCAGAATCTTCGCGCATATCTTTCCGTCTGCTAAGCCATTCGACGCCAAAAGCAGATAATACCGAGAATACGGCTGCCGATAGTATCGGGGAAATTCCGGCAAACAATCCTAACCCGATTCCTCCGAAAGAAGCATGAGTGATTCCTCCGCTGATAAATACCAGGCGGCGGGTTACAATATATGTACCGATAATCCCACAGGCAATGCTTGCCAGCAGACTTCCCAATAGGGCGTGTTGAAAGAATGTATATTGTAGTAAATCCATCACATCACCTGTCATCTGCCTTTTTTACTTCTATGTTTCTTCTTTCTCCGATAATCAGAAAAACTTCGTCTTTGAGATCATCCGGTAGTTCAATGCCACGGAGCTGAAGGCTACGTACCCATCCGGCCACTTCTACATCCAGTGTCGTATACAATACATCCCGAAACATTTCTGTTTCTTCTTCTGTATACGCATCTCCTGCCTTGCCAATGAACTGGTCCAGTTCTTCGTCATCGTAATATTCTATCTTTTTGCTGACAGCTGCCAGCAGGCTATCCCGTTCGCATACTTCGTGTTGTCCGCAGCATTCCACATCTACTTCCTTCACTTCCGGCATACGGTCCAGTTCGCCCTTTTCTATTTTCTTTTGCAGTCTTTTGTTGCGGATAATTCCGGCTATCAGCGCAATGACACCCAGCAACACCAGACTTATAATAAGTATCCACATGACAATATAACAGTTACCAATCAATTTTGTGCAAAGTTACTTATAAATTTGTATTCTATCGTGTATGCTATCTATTTCTTTCGTACTTTTGTATGTTACTAACTCAAATATAAGATGAAAAGACAGAGTATATTATTCGTTCGGAGTATGTGGGTGGTTATCTTATTCACTACCCTTGCTGCCTGTAAAGATACGGATAACAGAGTGTTTGGAGATGATTTTGAATTTCCGGCATTGACAGATGAAAACACGATTCGCTTTACAGTGAATGTTGTAGGAGACTGGCGGCAGTTGGACATTGTAGCAAGTGGGGGACGAATGGTGATAGATTGGGGAAACGGTCGTATACAGAAAATAGAAGATCCTTCTTCAATGAGTGGCGGAGTGGTATATAGATATGGAAATAAAGGATTATATGAAGTGAGGATTTGGGCTGAAGAGCTGCAGCTTATCGATATAAGTGGTTTGCTTCTTCCTTTGAGTCATCTTTATTTGGGAAATATGCCGCGAATGAAATCACTGGCTTTGAATAGCATTTCTGATACTCGCGAATTGGACTTGAATACCTTCTGTCCTAATGTGGAAAGTATTAATATCGGTAGTTTCGCTGATTTGGAGCATTTGGAGATTGAGGATTGTTTCCGATTGCGATCTATACAAGTTTATTCTAATCCAAAATTGACTTCAATAGAGTTTGGTAGTCATCCGGAAGCGGAAAGTTTATATTGTTCTTATAATGGTTTTTCTTCCCTTTCCCTTAAAAGCTTGCCGGCATTGCGCGATATTGATTTGAGTTCTAATGAAGTATTGTCACATCTGGAATTGAACGAGAAGACTTCAATTTCTGCGATATTGATACAAGGATGTGCTTTCCAATCAATTACTGATATATTGAAATGTTGCCCTTCTTTAAGGGAATTAAGTTGCTCATACAACAAATTGACCGAACTTGATCTGTCCGATAACTCTAATATTAGTGAATTGCGTTGTGAACATAATCAGCTAACTCGTTTAATGGTACCGCAAGGAAGTCTGTTAGAACATCTTTATTGTCACTCGAATCAATTGGATGAGGATGCCTTGAATACACTGTTTGATTCCTTGGGGCAAGTGCTGGAACCTGCTATTTATTATCCGACTCCTCCCCGCCAATATCGGATTTCTTTTAATGATAATCCGGGAGCAGATGATTGTAATAGAAATATCTTGAATGATAAAAACTGGATAGTTGAAAATAAGTAAAGTATGGACGATTGTTTCTTAAATCTTATATACATCATGAAGAAAAACATTCTGCTTCTCTCTTTTTTGTGTAATTTTTCATTGTTGTTATCTGCCCAAACTAACGTAGAAAAAGGGTTGCAGAGTATCAACCGTTCCTCTGCCGAAGCTACTATCAACTTTTTGGCTAGTGATGAATTGCAAGGCCGTGAGGCAGGTTTTCATGGTTCACGTGTGACCTCGGAGTATATTGCTTCTTTATTACAATGGATGGGAGTATCACCTTTGGCTGACAGCTATTTCCAGCCTTTTGATGCTTACCGTAAAGAACGTCAGAAAAAAGGACGTCTGGAAGTGCATCCTGATTCCATAGCTAAACTGAAACAGGAAGTTCATCAGAAGCTTTCCATGAGGAATGTATTGGGAATGATTCCTGGTAAAAATACCAAAGAATATGTGATTGTGGGGGCGCATTTCGACCATTTAGGTATTGATCCTGCACTCGATGGCGACCAAATATACAATGGTGCTGACGATAATGCTTCCGGTGTATCGGCAGTGCTGCAAATAGCAAGAGCCTTTTTAGCCAGTGGACAGCAACCCGAAAGAAATGTAATCTTTGCTTTTTGGGATGGAGAAGAAAAAGGACTGCTTGGCTCTAAATATTTTGTACAAACTTGTTCTTTCCTATCTCAAATCAAAGGCTATCTGAACTTTGACATGATTGGCCGTAACAACAAACCTCAACAACCCAAACAGGTCGTTTATTTCTATACATCCGCCCACCCGGTCTTTGGGGATTGGTTGAAAGAGGATATCAGAAAATACGGTTTGCAATTGGAACCGGATTACCGCGCTTGGGAAAATCCGATAGGAGGAAGTGATAATGGTTCGTTTGCCAAAGTAGGTATTCCGATTATCTGGTATCATACGGACGGGCATCCTGATTATCACCAGCCTTCCGATCATGCCGACCGATTGAATTGGGATAAGATAGTAGAAATCACCAAAGCCTCTTTTCTCAATATGTGGAAGATGGCAAATGAGAAGTCCTTTTAATGAAGCAGATAAAATACAATCCTGATAATTAACGGGAAAAGTCAGGATTGTATTTCTTATTTTTTGAGTATTCTTTTTAAATAGTCGATAGGTGGCAAATTCACAGTCTCAAAACTTCCTTTATAAAATACAGCAAAATTATTAAAAACACACGGTAACTCTTTTGCTTTCTGTAGCGTATCTACCTGAATAAAAGAAACAGGGACATCATTTGTTTCACAATATTGTTTGATCATTTCAATGTATTTATAGATATAGGGACATTGCATATCATAATAAATCGTCAGTTCCTCACTTTCTATTTTCAGATTCTTGGCATTTGGCGCGAACTTCGGTACTGTTCCGTCAAAAGAAAGAGCAAGCAATTCATATCCGTTATCGGTAGTGTCAACCACCTCAAAACCAAATTTCTTTGCAAATGATTGGTCGGAAAGCCAGCTCTTCTGTTTTTTTGCCCCGAGCATACAAATGCCGGATCTACCTTTTTCTTTGGCATCAGTTATACAATACTCTATTAATGCTTTCCCATATCCGTTTCCTCGGGGGCTACCTAACACCCATAAACAATACAGATAATAATAGTTGTCGCCGATGACGGGAACCCAAGCTGTTTCAAGAGGAGCATATTCAATAAAAACCGTAGCTTTTGCATTTAACTTTCTAAAGACATGGCCTTCATTCAGTCGGTCGGAAAGCCATTGCCGCTTTGCTTCAATACCAGGATGGGACTTTTTGCTGCGGATAATGCAGCATAAATGCTCATTAGAAAGATTTTCTGTTGTTAAGTTAACAAAATTAGTATTCATATACACCTTTGTTTCAAGTTAGGTATTATCAGTCGGTCCATGTAGCAATAATAGTCCTTTGTTGGTCTGTTGACGGGCTATCTTTGCAAAGATAGTGAATTTGTGTAGATAATCTCTCTTGCCAGGTTGTAGAATTCACGAAAGTTTCTTTTCTTACTATATAGAGAGGTGGAGAACAGGTAGAACTTTACATCCGGCAATAAATAGCAGATGGCAACAGACGAAACAGAATAGTTACATACCTCCATCTTTTGGAAATGAAAGCTACTTTTTTCTTTTTAGAAATAGCCTTTTTAATTTGTTTCACAGCTTTATCAACGGGAGTAACCCAGAATAATCCTTCTCCTTTTGCCATAGCGGTGTCTACAAATCCGGGACGAATATCGGTAGTGTAAATAGAATAAGGAGATTTAGTTGCTTTTTGTCGTAATCCTTCCATATAGTTGATTTGATAGGCTTTCGACGCATTGTAGGCCGGAGCGATGCCACTGCCGCGTGTACCTCCAACAGAGGAAATAGTAACCAGATGTCCGCTTTTTTGCTGTTCGAAATATCGGAAACCCCAGTCTGCGATGTTGGTGAATCCTATCACGTTCGTTAGTAAGGTAGGTTCTTCCAATTGGTAGGAGAGTTCGGGGTTTAGTTCTCCGGTCCCGGCACAGATAATCAATATATCCATTCCACCCATCTTTTGAGTGAGAGTTTCGAGGGATGAAATGGTAGCTTGTGTATCGGTGATGTCGCACACTTGATAGAATAGTTTGTCTTTGTCCCGGGCGCATACCTCTTCTAATAGATTTTCTCTGCGACCGGTAATGCCGATAAGATAATCTTCTTGAGAATAGACTTCTGCCAATCCACGACCGATGCCGGAAGTTGCACCTATAATTATAATTTTTTTCATGAAATACAATATACTTTGTTTGCCCGCAAAAGTAAGGGTAGGGAATAAATAAACTCTTGATTGAAATCAAGAATTTATTTTTGTACGACTTTTCTTCGGATACGACTTAATGTTTCGGGACGAATCAGAAGATAGGAAGCCAGTTCTTTTAAAGTTATCAGTTTCAGTAAGTCGGGACAACGGTTGATAATTTCAAGATAGCGTTCTTCCGGTGTCAGGCTGTACATTGAAATCATCCGGTCGTAGACTTCCCACAGCAAAGTTTCTGCAATGCGACGTCCCAATTTTTGGTGAGCGTCGTTGGTATCGTAGAAGTCTGCCATTTGCTGATAATTGATTACGTATACCGAGCAGTCACACAAGGCTTGTATATCTACATTTGATTTATCCTGTAACTGAAAAGCCGGATAGTTGCCAACAAAAGAATGATCGAAAGTATAGCCTACAATGCTGTTTTCGCCTACACTGTTGGTGCAACAGTACCGGAAAGAACCGGAACTGACGAACCCCATTGTTTTGCATACTTCTCCCTGGCGGGAAAAGTAGTCTCCTTTCTTATAATAGGTCTGCTTCCCCTGTTGTAATACAAAATCTACAATAGGGGAGTAGTTGATGTGGGAAGTATATTTGTTGAAATCTTCCACAGCGTATGAAAATTAGCCTTCGTTTATAACCTGAAATCCGGCCTGTTTCAAATCTTCCCAGTATCCGGGATATGATTTGGTAACGACTTGCGGATCGGCAATAAGTAGATTGGGATGGCGGATAATTGCCGGTGCAAATGCCATTGCCATCCGATGGTCTTCGTAGGTTTCAATCACCGGAGTTTCTTCCGGTTCACATCGTTCGCCATTCCACATTAATATACTGTCATTTTCTTCCTCGATCACATATCCCAGTTTTTTAAGCTCGGCTCGCAGGGCGGCAATACGGTCAGTCTCTTTTATTTTCAGGCTTTGTAATCCGGTGAAACGGAAAGGGATATTCAGCAAGGCACAGGTAACAACGAATGTCTGTGCCAAATCCGGAATGTCGACAAAGTCTTCTTCCAGTCTTTCCGGCGCTTTGCCTGTTTTTTTCAGTTTCACACCTTGCGATGTAAATTCGGTAGTTATACCTAAGCGTGAGAAAACTTCCGCTCCCCGACTATCTCCCTGATAACTGTTATGAAACAACCCCAATAATTCAATTTCTGCTTTGGGAGATAAGGCGGCAATCTGATACCAATAGGAAGCTGCGCTCCAGTCACTTTCCACTTTGAAAGGAATGCTCTGATAAAGTTGTGGAGCAACGGATATGCTATTGGGAGAAGTCCATGCGGCTTTGGCTCCAAAGTCCTGCATCAGTTGCAATGTAAGATTGATATAAGGGCGGGAAATAATCTCTCCGCTTAAATGCAAAGTCAAACCGTCTTTGAGTGCCGGACCTATCATCAATAGAGCAGATATATATTGGGAACTTACATTTCCTTTCAAGGTTATTTCATTTCCTTTCAACTCTGCCCCTTTGATACATAAGGGAGGATATCCTTCATGGTGGACATACTCTATTTCAGCTCCTAATTCCCGGAGCGCATTGACTAATATCTGTATCGGGCGTTGCTGCATACGGGCTGTTCCTGTGATTGTCCGTTCCCCCGGAGTCACACTTAAATAGGCGGTAAGGAAACGCATAGCAGTGCCCGCAGCCATAATGTCAATCGTCTCTTTCCCTTCGGTGAGAGCTTTTATCATCACCTGTGTATCGTCGCAATCGGACAGGTTTTCAGGAGGATAAATACCTTTGCCCAGCGCATTGATGATTAATGCACGATTACTGATACTTTTAGAAGCCGGCAACTGGATAGTTGCTGTTACTACTGAAGGAGGGATGAGTTTATAGAGCATCATTTCTTGATCTATTCTTTGTTATGGAGTACAAAAGTAGAGATTTATTCGGAGACTTCCAACTGGTTTTGACTCTTGGCTAAGGAGTTGAGGCAATATCTGTATCTTCTTATTTATTCTTTTTATCATTAACAATGATTTGTATGGAAAGAAATTTTATATTTGCAATATACTAATAATAAGCTCATGAAACTAAAATCTTTGTATGCCTTATTGTTTTGCATTTTTATGACTGGTTGTTTGGACGGTCAAAAACAGTCGGATCATTCAATCCTTATTGCTTATATGTCAACTGAATATCCGGAATTAGGATCTTCTGTCTGTTATTTGAATGAACAAGGTGATACGGTGATTCCTTTTGGTAAATATCATTATGGAGGAAGTGATACCATACGGCATATCGGTTTTGTAATGGAACCCCATAAACCCGGATGGACAACTATCAATAACAAAGGAGAAAAACTTTTTTATGCCTTTAGTTTTGATAATGGACCGGATTATGTAGAGGAAGGACTTTTTCGTATCATAAATGATGAGATGCTGATGGGGTTTGCCGATACATTGGGGAATGTTATCATCAAACCACAGTTTGCTTTCGTTTGTCCTTTCAAGGATGGTAAGGCTAAAGTGACCTATACCGGAAAAAGAAAGGAACTGGATGATTATGGAGAGCATTGGACCTGGCAAAGTGATGATTGGTTTTATATTGATAAAAATAGCAATAAATTAAAATGAAAATATCGAATATACGTTTACTTAATCAACAGTTATTAAGTCCTCTTTTCTCTCAACCAAAGGAACTCGTGTCCTGGATGGGAGCTATGCAGGCACAGAATTATTCTATGGTGAAATGGGCAGTGGGAATGCGTCTGAAGTCAGCAACGATTGAGACAGTGGAAAAAGCGCTTCGTGATGGTGAAATCCTGCGAACTCATGTAATGCGTCCGACATGGCATCTCGTTGCGGCAGAAGATATCCGATGGATGTTGAAACTTTCCGCCGGGCGTATTATATCTGCTAATGAGTCTTATGCGAAAGGTCATGACTTGGAAATTTCTGAAGAACTCTATACGAAAAGTCATAATCTGTTGGAGAAAACATCTTAAAAATGGAACATTTAGAGTAAGATATACTACCACATTTATATTATAAAGAGCTTTCTCCTTATTTAAATAAATAGCATCAGGACTGATTTTTATTTGTTCACTTGCCTTTTTGCCCATTCCAGTCTTCGTTGATCGGCTAATGGAGTCACTTTAAACTCTTCGAATGTAGCAGTGAAACCTTTGCCGTCCGGACAAGCTCCCATCAATCCAACCATGACAGGACAATTATCTTGCAACCAACACGTGCGTATCATGATATATTCTTTGTCGTCACGTGAGAAAAATATTTCTACTGCATCCAAGCGACGGACTGCTTTTATCCATATAGAGCGGGGGGCATCCGGCAATTGTACTACACTCCAGTCGCTAGTCCGATGCGTAACTACGGCACTTACATTCTGTTTGTCATCGACGTATTCCACACCTGCTTTTATCCAGTTCTCATGGTCGATGCGCAGCATTAATCCCATTTGGTCAAAGGTAGTGACATAGTTGCCGGTTATCTTTACTTTGGCTTCAAATTCTCCACCATAAGTCGCATAATAGAAAGGTCCGTCGTCCACTGTGAATCCATAATGAGAAATCCTCCAAAAGTCTGTTTTTGCAGGAACATCCATCACTAAGGTTTTGCTATCTTTTATTTCCCACTGTTGAGGCTCGTTCAGCCAGTTCATCTTATTCAAACTTTGTGCCATAGAAGAAGTTGCTACTGCCATAAAGGCTATTGACATGATTTTGATTTTTAAATGTTTCATGATCATTTCTAATTTGATTATCTTTATCTTTGTGGTGCAAAGATAGGTCATACCTCCGTGTGCAACAATATTGAATAATAACCATTTTATAAGATGGACGTATTACAAAAGGAAATAGATGAAGTTTATGCGACACAACTGATAGCCGATGAAATATTGGACAATGGAGTTGTAGAGCAACATCAACGCTTTATTCATTCATTGACGGAGATTAATGGTGGATGTGCTGTTATTTCAGATCTTTCGAATAGGAAAAGTTACATTGCCGTTCATCCTTGGGCGCATTTTCTAGGGTTGACTCCCGAAGAAGCTGCTTTAAGTGTGATTGATTCTATGGATGAAGATTGTATTTATCGGCGTATTCATCCTGAAGACTTGGTAGAAAAGCGGTTATTGGAGTATCAGTTTTTTCAGAAGACCTTTTCGATGTCTTCCGAAGAACGGTTGAAGTACCGGGGAAGATGCAGAATACGTATGATGAATGAGAAAGGAGTCTATCAGTATATTGATAATTTAGTGCAGATTATGGAAAATACTCCTTCCGGAAGTGTATGGTTGATTTTTTGTCTTTATATCTTGTCTGCAGATCAACGAACGGAGCAGGGGATATATCCCACTATTACCCATATGGAACGTGGAGAAGTCGAAATGCTCTTTCTTTCGGAAGAACATCGCAATATCCTATCCGAACGCGAAAAGGAAATACTTCGCTGTATACGTAAAGGACTATCTAGTAAAGAAATTGCAGCTGCCCTTTATATTAGTGTGAATACAGTCAATCGACACCGGCAGAATATTTTGGAGAAACTCTCTGTCGGTAATTCGATAGAAGCGTGTCGGGCTGCTGAATTGATGAAACTGTTGGATTTGTAATTCAATAAGATGGCATTGTTTACTGATTTCTTTCTTCAGATTTGAAGCTTATCTGAAGAAAGAACAGAACTTATTTAAAACAAAAGCAGCAACTCATCAAATCTTTTCACCTGTTTCAGATGGTCATGTGTGAATGTGTCTACTACTTCATGTTTCCACATCACTTCAAAAGGAATATGTATGCCATATCCTCCCAGCGATAGAACAGGTTGAATGTCCGATTTCAGAGAATTGCCAATCATGACAAATTCGGAAGGAGCAATCTGTAAGATATTCAACATTCGTTGATATTCTTTCTCTGTTTTATCGGACATCACTTCAATGTGATCGAAATAAGAGGCTAATCCGGAACGTTCCAGCTTATTCTCCTGATCGAGTAAGTCTCCTTTAGTGGCAACTACTAATTTGTATTTACCCTTCTCTTTCAACACTTTAAGCGTTTCTTTTACTCCCGGCAATAGTTCAATAGGCATTTTCAGTAATGATTTGCCTAATTCAATAATATGTTGGATGTCTGTACCTGAAATCTTTTGTCCACTCACATGCAAAGCTGTCTCTACCATAGAAATGGTGAAGGCTTTGGCTCCATAGCCGAGATATTTCAGATTATTCATTTCTGTTTGAAATAAAGCGGCTGAAATATCTTCAGAAGTGCCATAAGGCTTTAATAGGTCTGTATATTGTTTCTCTATTTCCTGGAAAAAAGGTTCATTGCTCCACAAGGTATCGTCTGCATCAAAAGCAATGACTTTAATAAGTTCTTTCATCGGTTTTCGTCGTTAATGGTGAATTTTAGATCATCTGTTTGATATTTCGTATGCAAAGTTACAATAAAAAGAAGAATAAAGGCAGACGGTTTGTTTTTAGAACCGAATCTCCATTTAATTTCATAGAAATCTCTATCTTTGTTACTCGTTTTTTTGAGTTTGAATTTTAATTGGATATACAATAATGAAAATAGGAGATAAAGTACGCTTTCTTAGTGAGGTAGGCGGTGGAATCGTCACTGGATTCCAGGGAAAGGATTTTGTGTTGGTGGAAGATGCGGATGGATTTGATATTCCGATGCCGATACGTGAGTGTGTAGTGATTGAAACAGATGACTATAATATGAGGCGTAAACCCGGTTCGTCTGTGCCGAAACCGGAAGAACCTGTTAAACCGGTAAAACCGGAGATGCCTGTCATTCAACGTCAGGCGGAGGTGCGTGGAGGAGATACTTTGAATGTATTTCTGGCTTATGTGCCCGAAGATGCAAAAGCGATGATGACTACTCCTTTTGAAACTTATCTGGTAAATGATAGCAATTATTATTTGTATTACACTTATTTGAGTGCAGAAGGAAAAGCATGGAAGAACCGTTCGCACGGTTTGGTGGAGCCTAATACAAAATTGCTGTTGGAAGAGTTCACCAAGGATGTACTGAATGATATGGAGCGGGTGGCTGTTCAGTTGATAGCTTTCAAGGACGGTAAGCCTGCGGCTATCAAACCGGCTGTTAGTGTGGAGATACGGATCGATACCGTGAAGTTCTATAAACTTCATACATTTAGCAATTCTGATTTCTTCGAAGAACCGGCGTTGATTTATGACATTGTGAAAGATGATATGCCTACCAAGCAAGTATATGTTTCGGCAGAAGAACTTCAAGAGGCTTTGCTGCAGAAGAAATCTGTAGATAAGCCCAGATCACAACCTATTGTGAAACCGAATCATGCTCATGGTGGAAAGAGTGAGATTGTTGAAATAGATCTTCATATCGACTCTCTACTGGATGATACTCAAGGAATGGGTAATGCTGAAATACTGAACTATCAATTGGATAAGTTTCGCGAAGTGATGGAAGTCTATAAGAACAAACGTGAGCAGAAGATTGTCTTTATTCACGGCAAAGGAGATGGTGTGCTTCGGAAAGCTATCGTTGATGAATTGAAACGGAAATATAGTAATTGCCGTTATCAGGATGCTTCTTTCCAGGAATATGGATTTGGAGCTACGATGGTGACTATTAAATAATGGGATAAAAAAAGTGGAAGCCCAAACTGGCTTCCACCCTCTCTCTCTTTTGCATATTACTCATTTTACTTATTCAGTTCAATACCTTTATTCTGTAAAGTGATGTTCATCAATGCGGCATACTTGGCATACTGTTCAGCACTAAGAGTCTTTCTCATCAGCTTCAAGTTACCATAAACAGCGTTACGCAATTTAGCTTCTTTATCTTTCTTTGCTGTTGTGGCTCTTGACATCTGTTCGGAGAAATAATCGCAGATGTTTGCAACCTCTTCACTCTGAACTGAATTCAAGTTCAAATATTTACCTAATTTACTAACATTGATGTTACCTTCCCATTTTGCAGTTGTAGGTTGATTTCCGGCTGCAAATGTTGTAGCAGCAAGGCAGAGCGCTGCCACTAATGTTAATCCTAAACGTTTCATAATACCTACTTTTTTAATTGTTATACCTAAAAACTATTCCTAAAAACAAATCTAATACCTATTGAAAATTAGTCTAAGCGCTTAGTTTTTTCTTTTTACCTATGCAAATATAAGAATATGTTTTATAGCATAAAAATAAAGAAAAGGAAAAGATTCTATTTAGCCTCATTTCTTGATGTAAGTCAAGAGATGATATGCTTTATGATACAAAAACGGTTCTTTATGAAACATATTTGTAATACGTGTGCGAAAACGATAGTGGAAATAATCTGCTTTTTAGGATTTATTCCTATTAAAATGATATTGAGCAAAGGAACGTGACTAGGAAAGGAACACTGAAATCAACAACAAAACCATGGAAAATGGAAATGATTACAAATTCTTTTCCCGAATATCGGGTAATAATAGGAAGAGTGGTATCCATTGTAGTGGCTCCACCAACAGAAATAGGGGCTAGCTTTCCGAAATACTTCACTAATAATGGCGCACACAGCAAAGCGATGATTTCACGCATGATATTGGAAAGTAACGCAATAGTTCCCAATTCGGGACCTTTGTATTCGGTAATGAAAATGCTGGAAAGTGAATAATAGCCAAATCCGGCTCCGACTGCCATACAGTCTAAAGGACCTCGTTGGCTCATAAAGGCTCCTGCTACGGCGCAACCTGCTAATGTGCCAATGATCGTCATGATGGGAAGGAATACAAGCCGCGGATTCAGGGAGCGAAAACTCTTCAAAGTATTCGGATCGTTGCCGATACTGATGCCTACGCAGAACATGAGTCCGCAGAGGGCATAGTAACTGAGCTTGCTGTCGGTGAAGTCGTATGGAATAAGATGATAAACTCCACAAAGAGTACCGATAATGAAGAAAGAGATGATAATCAAACTACCTTTCATGCTTTTGTCTCCTTTCCTCCATTCCATTTATATAATAGGTGCCATAATCCCCAGGCGCATAACGTACTTCCTGCAACGGCAGCTACCGTGATGATAATAGCTTCCAGTCCGAGAGTATGCAAACCTTTGATAATAGATTCGTTACCTCCTACATCTATTCCGAGAAGAAAGAGGAGAATCCATATAAGAAGAGTAATTATCCTGTGTATCCATGATAGTCTTTTACTGCGCAACAAGTAGCCAAGAAGCATGCCTGTCAGCATAATTCCAATAATGATAAACATAGTTAGTGTCTGCTTTTTGGCTGCAAAGATAGTATTAAATGTATATCCCGACTAATCTCCTCCACGATTTCTTTCGTAGCCATTGACAAACATTCGGTCATATCATCCAGGCAAGCGGCATTGGCGGACGGTGAATCTTCGAATCTTTGCGCTTTGGTAGTTTGCTGATATTCTGTAGAGTAGGTTTTATCAAGTAGGCAATCTTCCTTTTGAGTGAGGCGGATAGAAATGGCAAGACTGGAAGCTGCCGGGCGAATTTTGTTATTGACAACCTCCAACATTTCTCCCTCAAACCAAGGGATACTTGACTGGTTGAGTTTGATTCTGGCACACGTCTCATTCTTTCTGATTTTTACTTCCAGCCGATAGGCGGAATCGGGAATCATTTTTCCTTTCTGATTATCTATCAGATGACAGCAGGTGCTACTGTTACATTCGGTAAGCAGTGCCTCCGTCAGAAATTCCCGATAGAGTTGGGTAAGAGAAGACTCTCCTAACCGAAGATGGAAAAGCTCACCCTCATAGTTATATAGCAGTAGCGGAATATATGCAGACTTTTTTCGTTTCACGCTGGTGTAATAATCCATGTTGGAGTAGTCGATGAAGTCCAGATATACGGTTTGATCTGCTTTCTCCTGATAGATAGGAGAAGTGAGCTCGTAATACAAGCTGGATTTTAAGGCTTGTATCTCCCTTAGCATACTCCGGCTGCTTCGGCAGGAACAGAACAGCGGTAATGCGATGAGTATAAATAGTAGGTGATGAGTTTTCATATCCATGGCTTTTCTATATGAATGATTTTGCTTGTCTCCGTACTGATCCCGACAATCCCGACCCCTCCGTGCACATTGCCGGGATATTTGATTGGTTCGTTTATTGTCTCATCATAAGCGTCGGAATCTGCCAGGTTGAGTGCTTTCAGATAGTAATATTCGGTTTCTGTAATGCTTAACAGACGCACAATAATATCCATCTTTACATTCGTTCCATATTTGGAAAGCCCCTCAACATTTGTCTGGTTGTAAACTGTCATGGTATAAGATGTATTTTTGAATCGTGAGTCGTCAAACACCCCATATATATTCTTTACAGTGTCGAACATGCCATTATCTTCGTCATCGCTGTTGGTAGGCTGTCCGTCTGTCAACACAACATCTTCGCGAGATATAAAATGATAACGGTGTGTGGTTTGAGTGACATATTCGCCTATTTCATTATTATAGTCTTTCACTGTCATTTGCTTATCCATGATAAGTCGATAGAAATTATTTTCGTTGGGGCGATCTTTGATGTTGATTTTATATCGAAGATAATTCTGTGTATAATAATACTGTGTCAGTGGAACAGTGACCGTATCGATATCAGTTATTTCGTTGGGACGCTGTGGAACGGTAACTTCAGCCCATGCGTGATACTGCCCGTCGTCAGTGAGAGCGTCGATACGTACTACATCTCCGGGAGAGAACTTGCCGGAAATATTGAAGCGGCATTGCATATCTCCTTCCGCCTGGGGTGGGAGCGGACGTAAACTTTCTGACAACTGTCCGTTAACACGTACTTCCACGGTGGCTTTTTCTGCATGAGTGGCGTATCCTCTTCCCGTGAAATTGAGGTAAAGAACATTGGTCAGACTATCTGCGTTGATTAGTGCGTTCATCACTAGTTTGGGGGGATTGTCCTTTACACTAAACGGGAGTTCGTTTTCGCAAGATACTGTTGTCAGTAATGCTATTAACAGGATAAATGGATAATATATACGAGTTCTCATAATGGGTTTAGAATTTATAAGTGTAAGTGAATGATGGAATTAATGGAAGTATAGTATACTTCTTGATAATCGGTTTGTAGGGATCGTTTTTGCTGGTGCTGCGATATACGAAGGTAGGATTCATCGCATTATATGCATTATACAGACTGATATTCCAGGTACGCATACCATGTTTGGTCTTTTTGTTGAAATTGACTCCCACATTCAACCGATGACTGGCTGGTAACCGGTAATTATTACGATGCTCCACATACGAAGCTTCTCCGATGGTGGGTGAAGTTATGCCTGAATCAAAATAATCTCCATATCCTCCTCCAAATCCGTTGTTTGTGCCATCGCTAGGACGGATGACAGCGGTTTTCTCTTCAGGGATTGTACTTGTTCCACCTGTATAAAACACCCAGGAAGCACCGATGTCGATACGTTCGCTGAACTTATGGTTGATTGTCAGGTTGATATTGTGTCTTCGGTCATATTTATATGGAAACCGTTCACCGTTGTTGATACCGCCTTTGGCAAACTGACGATCACTTTTGGACAAAGTGTAGGACAGCCATCCCGTCGTTCTTCCAAGTGTCTTCTGTGCCATAAACTCAATACCTGCCGAACGTCCCTTGCCCATTTCCACTTTATTTTCCCAACCGGCAGAAGAACCGAAGAAGCTGACTCCTTCCTTATACTCCAATACATTATACATATCTTTATAATAGCCTTCTACCGAGAATTCCCATCCCTCGATTCCCGTATAGTATCCGCCTAATGAATATTGGTGAGAGCGCATCGGTTTGATTTTTTTAGTCACGGGAACCCATAAGTCCGTAGGCATTGCGATTGGCATGGATGATAACAGATGTACGTATTGGCTCATTTGTGTATAAGAGGCTTTCAGAGTTACGTCTTTTCCTAGTTGATAACGGGCGGAAATTCGTGGCTGCAAAGAAGAATAACTCTGCTTCTGTACCTGAAACAAGGAGAAGTGTAATCCGAGATTCAGACGCAGACGGTCATTCACCTTGATGTTGTCTTCCAGATAAGCCGATAGCTCATGCCCGTAAATCCGGCTGTTGGCGATGCTGTGGTAAGTGGTGTCGCGATCTACTTTGTCTCCTGTTTTCTCGGAGATTTTGGATGTCATGACCTCCGGACGAAACCGATGATAGATATATCCTGTACCAAATTTAATGTGGTGTGTGGGAGACGGGTTATAATCGAAATCAATCTGATAGCTCCAGTCATTGATCCCAGAACGATAATCGGCTGAATATCGGTTGATTATCGAAGCTCCCATACTGTTAGCATATTTATTGTTGTTGTATGAGTTGACGTCGAATAAATAGTTGTTGTAAGAGATAGTCGTGTTGCTGAACAGACGGTTGTTGAATATATAGTTCCATCTGGCGGAAACAATGGTATTTCCCCAATTCATTGTACTTCCATCTTTGGAGTCGGTATCCCCATCATAATTGGCGGAAAAATGATCTTTCCCGTTGTAAACGCTTAGATAGATACGGCTCCGGTCGGAGAATTTATGATTGATTTTGGCATTGATGTCATAAAAGTAATAACCATATTCTTCATCATTAGGCATAAATGGCTTAGCGATGAGATCGACATACGAACGTCTGGCGGAAATGTTGAAAGAGGTTTTTCCTTTCACAATCGGGCCTTCCAGATTGATTTTGCTGGTTAGTAATCCGATACTAAGGGTACCGTGGTATTTCTGCATGTCTCCGTCATTGGTGCGGACATCAATGACGGAAGAAAGACGTCCGCCGAAACGTGCCGGAAAGGAGCTTTTGAATAGTGTTACCTTTTTGACGGCCTCCGGAGTAAAAACCGAAAAGAATCCGAACATGTGGTCTACGTTGTATACAGGAGTTCCATCCAGTAGAATAAGATTCTGGTCCGGACTGCCGCCGCGTATATACAGTCCGGCTGAACCGTCTACTCCTGCCTGTACGCCGGGCATCAGCTGGATGGCTTTCATGACATCTGCTTCTCCCAGTATGCCCGGCGTATTTTTAATCTGTGTCATCGGAATTTCGATAGAGCCCATCTGGGTAGCTATGGTGCCCGTTTCAGTTTTATCGGAAACGATCACTACCTCCTGCAACTGCGTGTTTCCCTGCATACGGATATTCAGCAATGTATCTTGTGAGAGCGTAAAATGATGCGCTTCTGTGGCATAACCCAGATAGGAGAAACGCAGTTCGGTTTCTCCTTCGGGCAAAGTGATGCTGTAAAAACCGTAAGGATTGGTGGTTGTTCCTTGATTCTGATGACTCTCAATGATATTGGTTCCAATCAACGTCTCGGAAGACGTTCCATCCGTGACATATCCGCTGATAGTGAACTTACGGCCTACGGTTTTTGATTCTTTTTTCTTTTGCAGTAGAATATGGCGGCCGGTGAACTGATAACTGATCTGCTCATTCTTGAATACGAGGTCAAGTATTTCACGCAATGGCTTATCCTTTACCTGCAAATTGATTTTATGTTTGATGATAATTTCCTCGCCATAGATAAAAGAATATCCGGTTGAGTTTTCAATCCGCTTGACGAATTCTTTTAGTGTGGCGTTTCGTAGTGTCAGCGAAAGCCGGGCTTCCGCATTTTGTGCATATATTTGAGTAGTGATAAGGAGTGCCACCCCTATCAGAACAATGGTTCTGACAGGGAAGCGACCTTGGAATATTATATTCATCTTAGTCTGGTTTAGCAGTGATAATAATCTGTTTATTGTTTTGTGAGTAGTTGAAATAACCGGCATTATGTAATACAGATAAAATAGTTGCCAGATCTTCTCCATCGCGGAATCGTGCTGTGATCCGGTAATTTTGCAAAGTTGTATCGGCTATTTGGATCGTCGCTCCGAATGAGTTGGACAGTTCGCGGGCAATCTCCTGTAAAGGCAGGTCGTCGAATATAAACTCTCCTTGTCGCCAGGAAATTTCATCTTCTGCATTCTCTAAAACCTTGCGGGTGAGTTTTTCTTCTATCTTATTATATATAGCAATCTCGTTAGGCTTCAAAACCATACGAACAGATTTACTTTTATTGCTGACTGCTACCGAGCCGGACAATAACGTTGTCTTTACATCCAGATTGTCATGATATGCATCTACATTGAAATGGGTTCCCAGCACCTGAACGTCAATCGTTTCAGTCTGCACGATAAACGGATGTTTTGGGTCCTTGCTTACTTCAAAATAGGCTTCTCCATTTAGCTCCACTTCCCGTTTGTCCGATTGGAACTTTTCCGGATAAGAAAGCGAAGAATAATGGTTGAGCATGACGGAACTACCATCAGGGAGGCGGACAGTACGTGTCTCTGCCAGAGTGGAAATCGTTTGTATTGCAGCAGGTTGCATATATAAATAAGCTGTCCATACCGATAGGCAAAGTAGAGCTACTGCCGCTGCTGCCGAGAAGGTGCGTATCAAAGTCAGATGCCGGGTATGCGACTTCAGTCTTTTTTTTAGTTCCGGGTAACTGGCTGCTGCTGAAAAACGCCCTCGCGGTGAACGCGTGGAAGCAATGAGCTGATTCAGTATTTCTTCTAATTCCGTATCGGTGTGTTTCATATTTTTTTCTGTATTACTCTTGATCCATTATTTTCGTTTCAACAGAATGGTCAGTTTGCTGATTCCTCCTTCTTTCCATTGGGGAGTGCAGGATAAAGTGACATTCTGTTTATTCAATACCATCTGTTTGGGATAGATTTTAATGATAGTCGTAGCCGACTTCTTACCCGCTTTGATGATTACTTTCTTTTCCGTCAGTTGTATGACTGCTGCTTGCCCTGTTACCGGAGGAGGTGCGGCAAGTACTACCGTCCGGTCTTCTTTCGCTTTCTCCATCGCCACAATTTTAATTTCCAATTCACACTCTGATTTGTTTCCTTCACATTCTACTGTTTCCTTCGAATGTTCGAATCCTGCATAGTCTTTGGGCAAATTGTCGTTGTCATTGTTGCATGAGAACAGGCACAGGCAAGTTGATAGAAGAACAAGGATTCCAATGTTTGCGTCATTTAGCTTTTTCATTTTTCTGTCTTTTTTAGTGATTGATTTATTTGTTGATAAAGACCGGAGGGTGACAGAAACTCCCTACGCTCTTTTTCTAAATAATTGTTAATCTATTTCTGCCCGGCTAATCATTTCTTTGAGTCGTGTGATTGCTTTCTGAAGTTGTGCATCCACTGTATTCATGCTGATACCTAATTCTTCCGCTACTTGTGCATAACTTTGTTTTTCTTCGCGGATGCGAATGAATACTTCCCTGCAACGTTCCGGAAGCCGGTCGAGTGCCTTTACGTAAAGAGCAAATAATTCTTCACTGATGAGTGATTCTTCCGGTGAATAGCTCTGTTCCTGTGGCTCAGGCAGAGAATCAGGATGAATGTAAGTGTGTTTTGATTCTTTTTCCAGATAATTGAGCGAAGCATTCTTGACGAGAATGAAACAATAATCTTCAATGTTTCTCACATCAAGTAAATTGCTACGCTGTTTCCATAGTTTCAGAAATACGTCGAGAACGATTTCCTGCGACCATTCTTCCTGCTTCACATAGTAGTAGGCTATGCGGAAGAGGCGATCGTAAGTCATGTTGTAAAAGTCCCGGAAAGCAGTTTGTGAATCCAGTTCTTTCATTTGCCGCAATAACTTTCTAACTTCTGATTCGGTCATCGGCTTGCTGTTTGTTTTGTTAATCTACCCAAAGTAAATCACTCATTATACTGTCGGAGATGAAAATACCTTCACGAGTCAAGCGTAAGGCTCCATCGTGTTCTTCCAGTTTCCCATTTTTCAGATAAGGCGCAGCCATTCTCTGGCAATACTCCCACATCTCATTGCCGAACATCTGTTTCAGCTTTTCTATAGGTGTTCCCCATACAGTACGTATGGTAGTGATAATAAATTCATTGTAGCGGGTCGTCTGATCCAGATACTCTATTTCGAAAGCACGGCTGTTTTCCTCTATACCTTTTATATATGTATCGATGGAAGAAACATTCCATTCCCGTGTCATCCCGTCAAAGGAATGTGCCGACGGTCCGCACCCCAGATAAGGTATTCCTTTCCAGTAGGAACTGTTGTGACGAGAGTACTTGCCCGGACGGCAGAAATTCGAAATTTCATAATGTTCAAATCCCGCTTTCTGCAGATGCTCTATCAGTAACGTGAAAAAATCTAAACTGGAATCTTCGTCCACCTCCGATATCTGATGTTGTTTTAACATATTATATATAGGTGTATCTTCCTCGTAAATCAGATGATAAGCGGAAATATGTTCCACGTTCAGACTGATAGCCTGACGAAGATCGTTTTCCCATCGTTCCTTGTTTTCTCCCGGTAATCCGTAGATAAGATCGATGCTTATATTTTGAAAACCGGCTTCCCGACATCTGTGAACAGCTTCGATAGCTGTATGGGCATTGTGACGGCGTTTCAATAGTTTGAGAGTGGGATCGTCAAAAGTCTGTATTCCCATGCTGATACGATTGAAAGGGAGCGAAGAAAGCATTTTCAGATATTCACTTGTCAGGTCGTCGGGATTGGCTTCCAATGTGATTTCCTGGCAATGGCTTAATCCGTAATGTGTCCGGATCGTATCAAATATCTGTTCGAAATCTTCTTTTTCCAATTGAGACGGGGTTCCGCCACCGAAATAAACGGTTTCTATATCTTCTCCTTTCAGGTAGTCTTTCCGCATGGCTAACTCCCGGCAAAGTGCTCGTACATAACGGGTTTTGAGCTCGCTACGGGTGGTCGAGTAGAAATCGCAGTAGATGCACCGTGTTTTACAAAAAGGAATATGAAGATAGATACCTGCCATAGTTGTGCCGTTTGAGTTTAGTGGCTGTAAAAGTAAGATTATTATCAGATATAACAAAAAATCTTATTGACTGAAATCATTCTTATGAGGCGTTGCATAGATAAGTTGTCTGACACCCGGGTCTCATTGGTATTGACACCCGGGTGTCAGCACTATCAACACCCGGGTGTCGGTATGCCTGAGACCCGGGTGTTGGACAATCCGTTTGTGCAGTCTAAATATTATATGCATATATACTATTGAATGGCGGTTCGTATAGAAATTAAATTATGAGCAAGCAAAAAATGTTTATGTTAAAGATGTGTTACATAACATTGTTTAGTAACACCGTCATAAGTGTTGCTTTTCCCCCAATTAATCCCTAATTTGCGCATCACAAAATTAATGGTATGTGAGAAACATACTGAGTAATTACTAAAATCTTATATATTATGAAAGTATATCAGACTAATGAAATCAAGAACATTGCCTTGTTGGGAAGTTCTGGCTCTGGGAAAACCACTCTCGTGGAAGCGATGCTTTTCGAGAGTGGTGTTATAAAACGTCGCGGATCTGTTGCCGCAAAAAACACTGTTAGCGATTATTTCCCTGTTGAACAAGAGTATGGTTACTCCGTTTTCTCCACCGTTCTCCATGTAGAATGGAATAACAAAAAACTTAATATTATTGACTGTCCGGGATCGGACGACTTCGTAGGCAGTACAGTAACTGCACTAAATGTGACCGACACAGCAATCATTCTTCTTAATGGCCAATACGGCGTCGAAGTCGGTACACAAAATCACTTCCGTTATACAGAAAAGCTGAATAAACCTGTTATTTTTCTAGTCAACCAGCTTGATAATGAAAAATGCGATTATGATAATATCCTCGAACAGTTGAAAGAAGCTTATGGCTCTAAGGTTGTTCCTATCCAATATCCAATAGCTACCGGTCCGGGCTTTAATGCACTGATTGACGTGCTGTTGATGAAGAAATATTCGTGGAAACCCGAAGGAGGGGCTCCGACTATCGAAGATATTCCGGCAGAAGAAATGGATAAGGCTATGGAGATGCACAAAGCATTGGTAGAAGCTGCTGCCGAGAATGATGAAAATCTGATGGAGAAATTCTTCGAACAAGATTCTCTTACAGAAGATGAAATGCGCGAAGGTATCCGTAAGGGATTGATCGCCAGAGGTATGTTCCCCGTATTCTGCGTTTGTGGAGGTAAGGATATGGGCGTTCGCCGCTTGATGGAATTCTTGGGTAACGTTGTTCCTTTTGTTTCTGAAATGCCGAAGGTACAGAATACCGAAGGTAAAGAAGTGGCTCCGGATACTAACGGACCGGAATCCCTTTATTTCTTCAAGACCAGCGTGGAGCCGCATATCGGTGAAGTTTCCTATTTCAAAGTGATGAGCGGTAAAGTTCATGAAGGAGACGATTTGCTGAATGCCGACCGTGGTTCGAAAGAACGTATTGCGCAGATTTATGTGGTAGCCGGTGGTAACCGCGTCAAGGTGGAAGAACTGCAAGCCGGTGATATCGGTGCTGCTGTGAAACTGAAAGATGTGAAAACCGGTAATACGCTGAACGGTAAGGATTGCGACTATAAATTCAACTTTATCAAATATCCGAATTCTAAATATACCCGTGCTATCAAGCCAGTGAATGAAGCGGATGTGGAAAAGATGATGAGTATTCTGAACCGTATGCGTGAGGAAGATCCTACCTGGGTGATCGAACAGTCAAAGGAGTTGAAACAGACTTTGGTACACGGACAGGGAGAATTCCATCTTCGTACATTGAAATGGCGTTTGGAAAATAACGAAAAACTGCCGGTGAAGTACGAAGAACCGAAGATTCCGTATCGTGAAACGATTACAAAAGCCGCTCGCGCCGATTATCGTCATAAGAAACAATCCGGTGGTGCCGGTCAGTTTGGTGAAGTTCACCTGATTGTAGAACCTTATAAAGAAGGTATGCCTGTGCCCGATACGTATAAGTTCAATGGACAGGAATTTAAGATTACCGTGAGAGGTACGGAAGAAATACCATTGGAATGGGGTGGTAAACTGGTGTTTATCAACAGTATCGTCGGTGGTTCTATCGATGCGCGCTTCCTGCCTGCTATTATGAAAGGTATTATGTCTCGTATGGAGCAAGGTCCGTTGACGGGTTCGTATGCTCGTGACGTGCGTGTCATTGTTTACGATGGTAAGATGCACCCGGTAGATTCTAATGAAATCTCCTTTATGCTTGCCGGACGTAACGCCTTTAGTGAAGCCTTCAAGAACGCCGGTCCGAAAATTCTGGAACCGATTTATGATGTGGAAGTGTTTGTTCCGTCTGATAGGATGGGAGATGTGATGGGAGATCTTCAGGGACGTCGTGCCATGATTATGGGTATGAGTAGCGAAAAAGGTTTTGAGAAACTGGTTGCTAAAGTTCCTTTGAAAGAAATGTCGTCCTACTCTACAGCTCTTAGCTCACTCACCGGCGGACGTGCTTCGTTTATTATGAAGTTCTCTAGTTATGAGCTTGTTCCGGCAGATGTTCAGGATAAGTTGATGAAAGACTTTGAGGCTAAGCAAGTAGAAGAATAAAGATAAATGATATGTGATAGTTGATTGAAAATTCGCTATTTACTATCTGTTGGTTATAAACTATCAACTTAAACGTTAAAACTGTTCCCTTTTTTAAGTAAAAGGGGACAGTTTTTGTTTAACTATGATTAATAAAGATAGAAAAACGCAAGGAAAAGATTTAATTTTTTATTAAATTTGCAAACCAAAGGAGGGGTTTTGTTGTTGTAGTAATCAGAATACAACCTAAATAGCTCCTTACGGTTA
Source organism: Bacteroides sp. OF03-11BH (assembly GCF_003604005.1). Lineage (NCBI taxonomy): Bacteria > Pseudomonadati > Bacteroidota > Bacteroidia > Bacteroidales > Bacteroidaceae > Bacteroides > Bacteroides sp. OF03-11BH. The sequence goes on from NZ_QTMW01000009.1 coordinate 173,823, forward strand.
ATTTCCGGGAAGTTCCGGTTAAATCAAGTTAATGCATTAGGAGTGTTAATTAGGGAGTGTTAATTTTGTTGCTATGAAGAAGTCAACAATTTGGATATTAGGTATTGTAATGGGGCTTTCCTTCCTTAGCCTGCTGTATTTGCAGGTTAGTTATATCGAGGAAATGATGAAAACCCGTAAGGAACAGTTTGATTCGGCTGTACGCAATAGCCTGGATCAGGTTTCCAAGGATGTGGAATATGCAGAGACCAGACGTTGGTTGATCGAAGATATTTCAGAAGCGGAAAGAAAAGCACTGATTGCGAATAACGCTTCCATACAACAAGACAACTTGATTCAGCAAACGCAACGGTTCACGGTGAAGTCTAAGGATGGAAAGGTATATTCGGATTTTGAGCTGAAAGTGATGACCACCAAGCCCTCCGAGCTTCCAAAGGCTATGATTTCTCCTTACAGGGGAACAAAGACTATTCCGGAAACTTCGCGTTCATTAGTGGAAGCCATCAAGAATCGGTATATGTATCAACGGGCGTTACTCGATGAAGTGGCCTGGCAGATGATTTATCGGGGAAGTGACAAATCGATTGGAGACAGAGTACGGTTCAAAGAACTGGATGACTATCTGAAATCGAGCTTATATAATAATAGTATAGACTTGCCTTATCACTTTACGGTGATTGACAAAGACGGTAGGGAAGTCTATCGTTGTGCGGATTATGAGGCAAAGGGAAGTGAGGACGCTTATCAGCAGGCATTGTTCAAGAATGATCCGCCTGCAAAAATGAGCATATTGAAAGTGCACTTTCCTGGTAAGAAAGATTATATCTTTGACTCAATTAGTTTCATGATTCCGTCGTTGATATTTACGCTGGTATTGTTAGTGACATTCATCTTTACGATTTATATCGTATTCCGGCAAAAGAAACTGACGGAAATGAAGAATGACTTTATCAATAATATGACGCACGAATTTAAAACACCGATATCTACCATTTCATTGGCAGCGCAGATGTTGAAAGATCCCGCGGTGGGAAAATCTCCGCAGATGTTCCAGCATATATCGGGAGTGATTAATGATGAAACCAAGCGCTTGCGCTTCCAGGTGGAAAAGGTGCTCCAGATGTCGATGTTCGAACGTCAGAAGGCAACTTTGAAGATGAAGGAGATTGATGCGAATGAATTAATTTCAGGAGTTGTCAATACCTTTGCGCTGAAAGTGGAACGGTATAATGGTAAGATAACATCGAACCTTGAGGCCACCGATCCTGTTATATTTGCAGATGAGATGCATATCACGAATGTAATCTTTAATCTGATGGATAACGCGGTGAAATATAAGAAACCGGAAGAGGATCTGGAACTGAAAGTGAGAACGTGGAATGAGTCGGGTAAACTGATGATTTCGATACAGGATAACGGTATTGGTATCAAAAAGGAGAACCTGAAAAAGATATTTGAAAAGTTCTATCGTGTACATACGGGTAATCTGCACGATGTGAAGGGCTTTGGACTGGGATTGGCTTATGTGAGAAAAATTATATTGGATCATAAGGGAACCATCCGGGCGGAAAGCGACCTGAACGTGGGAACTAAATTTATTATTGCATTACCTTTATTAAAAAATAATTGATATGGACGAGAAACTGCGTATTTTATTATGCGAGGATGACGAAAATCTTGGCATGCTTTTAAGAGAATATCTACAGGCAAAAGGTTATTCTGCTGAGTTATATCCTGATGGAGAAGCCGGTTATAAGGCTTTCTTGAAGAATAAATATGACTTGTGCGTGTTTGACGTAATGATGCCTAAAAAAGACGGCTTCACACTGGCACAGGATGTCCGTGCAGCAAATGCTGAAATTCCTATTATCTTCCTGACTGCTAAAACGCTGAAAGAAGATATCCTGGAAGGATTTAAAATCGGTGCGGATGATTATATCACCAAACCGTTTAGTATGGAAGAATTGACGTTCAGAATTGAAGCAATCTTGAGACGTGTTCGTGGAAAGAAGAACAAAGAAAGCAATATCTATAAGATTGGTAAGTTTACTTTCGATACACAGAAACAAATTCTGTCGTCAGAAGGCAAACAGACTAAACTGACTACCAAAGAATCTGAACTGCTCGGATTGCTTTGTGCGCATGCAAATGAGATTTTGCAACGTGACTTTGCTTTGAAAACGATCTGGATCGACGATAACTATTTCAATGCCCGTAGTATGGACGTGTATATCACGAAACTACGTAAGCATCTGAAAGAAGATGATTCTATCGAGATTATCAATATCCACGGAAAAGGCTATAAGCTGATTACCCCGGAAGTTGAATCTTAATAATCGCATTTGAGATGACTACAAATAAAAAATCCCGGAAACATTCGTTTCCGGGATTTTTTATTGATTTTTGCGAAATTAATCAGCGATCTTCTTATTAATAACAATATAAGAAATGAGTCCCAGTACTACAAGTACTACAGAAGTACCCAGAATGGCGTTGTTATTTACATTACCTGTAAATGAACAACCCAACAGGATGACTACTCCGGCCAAGATTAATATCAATCCTAAGTTCTTTAATAAGCCTTTCATGCGTGTGTATTTTAATAGATTATAATATTCCAGTCACAAATTAAAGCATAATTCTTTAACGGGCGAAATTATTTGGATAAAAATTCCATTATAAATGCACGATTTAGTGGATTTTATGATTTGAAGAGAAGTTCTTCTACCTAATCTTTTGTATTGTAGAATACCTTTTTCAGTACCTCCTGTCCAATGCTCAATTCGTCGAGAGTGATACCGTGAAGAGCCTCTTTCAGGGTCTGTCCGGCAATGATACGCGCTTTTTCTTCCAGTTCTTTCCCGTCTTTAGTCAGGTGAATCAGATTGGTACGGCGATCTTTTTTGTCGGAAATGCGCACAACGAGATGCTGCCGTTCCATATTGTCTATCAAGCGGGTCATGCTGGGTTTGTCTTTAAAAGTTGCATTACACAACTCTTGTTGTGTAACACCGTCTTTTTCCCACAAAAAAATGAGTACCGTCCATTGCTCCGGACTGATTTCCAGCCCGTTCTGACGGAAGTTACGGTACAGCTTACGGTTGATTGCCGCGGAAACTTTGCCATTTAATATGGCGAATATAAGCCGGATATCGAAATTAAATTGCTCTATCATGAAATTATTGTTTAAACAACTTTGCAAAGTTAAGTCACTTCCCGGATAAATCCTATCTTCGGATACAAAAAAAGATTAAATATTTGTAGTTCAAAATAAAATGTCTAACTTTGCACCCGCATTTAAAATCAAATAATTTATTTATTTAATTAAACGAAGTATGAATCAATACGAAACCGTTTTCATTTTAACTCCCGTTTTGTCTGATGTTCAGATGAAGGAAGCGGTAGAAAAATTCAAAGGCGTTCTTCAAGCTGAAGGTGCTGAGATTATCAATGAAGAAAACTGGGGACTGAAGAAATTGGCTTACCCAATTCAGAAGAAGTCTACAGGTTTTTACCAACTGATTGAGTTCAATGCAGATCCTACTGTAATTGACAAGCTGGAACTTAATTTCCGTCGTGATGAACGCGTAATCCGTTTCTTGACTTTCAAGATGGATAAGTATGCTGCTGAATACGCTGCAAAAAGAAGAAGTGTTAAATCAAACAAAAAGGAGGATTAATCATGGCACAACAAGTTCAATCAGAAATCAGATATTTGACTCCGCCGTCAGTAGATGTTAAGAAGAAAAAATACTGCCGTTTCAAAAAGAGTGGTATTAGGTATATCGACTACAAAGATCCTGAATTCTTGAAGAAATTCTTGAATGAACAAGGAAAAATCCTTCCGCGTCGTATTACAGGTACTTCTTTGAAGTTCCAACGTCGTATCGCGCAGGCTGTGAAGAGAGCTCGTCACTTGGCATTGCTGCCTTATGTAACTGACATGATGAAATAAGAAGGAGGAAAAGTATGGAAATTATATTGAAAGAAGACGTAGTAAACTTGGGTTATAAGAACGATATCGTAAACGTGAAATCCGGATACGGTCGTAATTATCTGATCCCGACTGGAAAAGCTGTCATCGCTTCTCCTTCTGCAAAGAAAATGTTGGCTGAAGAACTGAAACAGCGCGCTCACAAACTTGAGAAAATCAAGAAAGATGCTGAGGCTATGGCTGCTAAGTTGGAAGGCGTTTCTTTGACTATTGCAACTAAAGTTAGCTCAACCGGTACTATCTTCGGTTCTGTTGGTAACATCCAGATCGCTGAAGCTTTGTCTAAGCTGGGTCATGAAGTTGACAGAAAGATCATCGTTGTAAAAGACGCTGTGAAAGAAGTTGGTAGCTATAAGGCTATTGTTAAGCTTCACAAGGAAGTTTCGGTAGAAATTCCTTTCGAAGTAGTTGCTGAATAAGAGCAAATTTACTTCATATACAAAAAGCGATTTGTTCTGAATGGATGAATCGCTTTTTTTGTTATCTTTGCTATTACTATTATGAAATTCAACTGTTGTTTTCTGAAGAAGAGGTTTTTGCTTCTGCTGATTGCTTTGGGAATTGGCAGTGTTCTTTATGCGAATGATGAGTTGAAATTATTGACGGATTCTTTGCGTAGAGTGATAGATGAAAAGCATGTCTTTGTTAAAGAGAAAGAGGATCGGATAAACCGGATAAAATGTATGTTGAAAAGTCCTGGTTTGACTCTTGAAGGAGAATATAGAATCAATCTACGGTTATATAACGAATATAAAAAATTTCATATTGATTCCGCTATTCATTATGTTGATCGCAATATTGAGATTTCCCGTCAGTTGAATAGACCTTATTTCACCAACCAGTCGTCTTTACATCTTAGTCTTTTATATTCGATGTGTGGCAGGTTCCGTGAAGCGGAGATTATTTTGAAAAGTATAAAGACTTCAGAACTTCCCAGAGATTTATTAATAAACTATTATCAAACTTATTCCAGTTTCTGGGGGCATTATTCTATTTCTGTTGCCAACAATCTGTATGGAAAGCAACAATCTGCTTATCAGGATTCACTGTTTGCTCTCATAGATCACACTTCTTGGGATTACCGGATGTCACAAGCTTCTTATTATATCTGGCGTGATACCTTAAAATCGAAGGAAATTTTTAAAGAATTGTTGGATATTGAGGAGGTGGGAACGCCTAATTATGCCATGATTACTCATTCGTATTCCAGGTTATGCCACCATCAGAAGAAATATGATGAGGAAAAAAAATATCTGATATTGTCGGCGATTGCCGATACACGGAATGCAACGCGTGAAAATGCCTCTCTTCAATCTCTTGCGTTGATACAATACGAAGAAAAGAATCTAGCCGATGCTTTTAAGTTTACACAATCCGCTATTGATGATGTAATTTCTTCTGGTATTCATTTCCGCGCAATTGAAATCTATAAATTTAATTCTATTATCAACACTGCCTATCAGGCGGAACAGGCTAAATCAAGATCGCATCTGACTACTTTTCTTATTTCTACAAGCGTTATCCTTTTCCTTTTGATTCTGCTCGTTGTTTTTATCTATATTCAGATGAAGAAAACGTTGAAAATAAAGCAGGCATTGGCGCAAAGTAATGAAGAACTTCTGCGGCTGAACAATAAACTGAATAATATGAACAGCCAGTTGAATGACACCAATAATCAGTTGTATGAAATTAATGGCATAAAGGAATATTATATAGCCGAATTTTTCGATGTGTGCTTTAGTTATATCCACAAAATGGAGAAATACCAGAATATGCTGTATAAAATAGCTATTAATAAGTACTATGACGAGTTGATTAAGAAGCTGAAGTCGTCTGCGCTTATTGATGAAGAGCTTAGTGCACTGTATGCCCGTTTCGATAAGGTCTTTTTAGGTTTGTATCCTACTTTTGTTTCAGATTTTAATGCTTTATTGAAAGATGAAGAGAAGATTATTTTAAAACCGGATGCTTTATTGAATAGGGAACTTCGTATTTATGCTTTATTACGCTTGGGTATTACGGATAGTGGGAAGATAGCGAACTTCCTCCGGTGCTCTACAAGTACGGTTTATAATTATCGTACGAAGATGAGAAATAAAGCTGCTGTCGACAGAGATGAATTTGAGAACGAAATTATGAAAATTAGTTCAACTCAAGAGACATAATTATCATTTTACTGTTGCGCCCCTTTCCAAATCATCTACATTTTTTGGATATACTTGAAGTGCTAAGTATTTGATTAATAGGATAAAACGCTAATTTAATATCTACATAAAGTAGTGTAAGTCAAATAAGCCGTTATTTATTTGGCTAGATTTGCAATATCAGTTTTTTACTCATCAGCTTGATGGTGAAAATTGATACTTCATCTATTATTTGTACTTAAATTCACTATGTTTTATTATGAACACGCAATCTTCAGTAGACACGAGAATTAAAGTTGGAATTATCGGTTTCGGTAGAATGGGAAGATTCTATTGGGAAGCGATGACAAAAAGTGGGCGATGGAATATTGCTTATATTTGCGATACAGATCCGGAATCACGTCAATTGGCTAAGAAGTTATCTCCTGAATCTCTTATAGTAGAAGATAATCAAAAAGTTTTTGAGGATGAAAGTGTACAGGTAGTCGGTCTTTTCACTTTGGCCGACTCGCGGATGGAACAAATAGAAAAAGCTATTCGCTACGGCAAGCACATTATTTCAGAAAAACCTATTGCAGATACCATGGAAAATGAGTGGAAGGTCGTGGAAATGACAGAAAATGCCAACCTCATTTCTGCGGTAAACTTGTATCTGCGGAATTCCTGGTACCATAATCTAATGAAAGAGTATATCGAGCAAGGAGAAATCGGAGAATTGGCTATTATCCGTATTTGCCACATGACTCCCGGTTTGGCGCCGGGCGAAGGTCATGAGTATGAGGGGCCGGCTTTCCATGATTGTGGAATGCACTATGTCGATATTACCCGTTGGTATGCAGGCTGTGATTATAGAACATGGAATGCTCAGGGAGTGAATATGTGGAATTATAAAGATCCTTGGTGGGTACAATGTCACGGAACTTTCCAAAATGGCGTAGTCTTCGATATTACTCAGGGTTTTGTTTATGGACAATTATCTAAAGACCAGACACATAATTCGTATGTGGATATTATAGGTACAAAAGGAGTTGTGCGTATGACGCATGACTTCAATACTGCTGTTGTCGATCTGCACGGTGTCAATCAGACCATTCGTGTGGAGAAGCCTTTCGGTGGCAAGAATATAGACGTATTGTGCGACCTGTTTGCTGATTCGGTAGAAACCGGAAAACGCAGTTCCCGCTTACCGTCCATGCGCGATTCGGCCATTGCATCCGAATATGCGTGGACATTCTTGAAAGACACACGCAAACACGATTTGCCTGCTATTGGTAATTTGCGCACTCTGGAGCAAATACGCGAGCGAAGAAGAAACATGAAAAATGGATATGGATTGTTGCATGGCAACCTTCCAAAGATTATTAACCCTTAAATAAATAAAATCATGTCAAACATTTCGAGGAGAAAGTTTCTCAAAACGGGGGCTGCTGCTTTAGCCGGCATTACTATTGCTCCCAGTACTATTTTAGGTATGAGCCACGGGCATATTTCGCCTACTGACAAACTGAATCTTGCAGCCGTGGGTATTGGTGGTATGGGACATGCCAATATTAATCACGTAAAGGGCACTGAAAATATTGTGGCTCTTTGTGATGTGGATTGGAAGTATGCAAAAGGTGTGTTCGACGAATTCCCCAAGGCTAAAAAATACTGGGACTATCGTAAGATGTATGAAGAAATGGGTAAATCTATCGACGGTGTGATTATTGCAACTGCCGATCATACTCATGCTATCATCACTGCTGATGCAATGACAATGGGAAAGCACGTGTACTGTCAGAAGCCGTTGACCCACTCTGTTTATGAATCTCGTTTATTGACAAATTTAGCTGCTTCAACAGGTGTTGTTACTCAGATGGGTAATCAGGGTTCATCGGATGAAGGTACGGATTTGGTATGCGAATGGATTTGGAATGGTGAAATCGGTGATATAACTAAGGTGGAATGTGCGACAGACCGTCCTATTTGGCCGCAAGGATTGAATGTTCCTGAAAAGGTTGATAAAATTCCTAGCACATTGAATTGGGATTTGTTTACAGGTCCTGCTAAAATGAATCCTTACAATGCTATTTATCATCCTTGGAACTGGCGTGGATGGTGGGATTATGGAACAGGTGCATTAGGCGATATGGCTTGCCATATTTTGCATCAGCCGTTTAGAGCATTGAAATTGCAATATCCTACTAAAGTGGAAGGGTCATCTACTTTATTGTTGAATGCTTGTGCTCCGCAGGCACAGCATGTGAAAATGATTTTCCCTGCTCGTGAAAATATGCCGAAAGTAGCTATGCCTGAAGTGGAAGTACATTGGTACGATGGCGGTATGATGCCTGAACGTCCGAAAGGATTCCCGGAAGGAAAACAACTGATGCAGAGTGGTGGTGGTTTGACTATTTTCCACGGAACGAAAGATACTTTGATTTGCGGATGTTATGGACAGAATCCTTGGTTGCTTTCTGGTCGTAAACCAAATGCGCCAAAGGTTTGTCGTCGTGTTCCCAATGCTATGAACGGTGGTCACGAGATGGACTGGGTACGTGCATGTAAAGAAAATAAATCTAACCGTATCATGACTAAGTCTGATTTCTCAGAAGCCGGACCAATGAATGAAATGGTGGCAATGGGTGTATTGGCTATTCGTTTGCAAGCGCTGAATAAGACTCTTGAATGGGATGGAGCTAACATGTGCTTTACGAATATCGGTGATAACGAAACGATCCGTACCGTTATCAAAGACGGATTCAAGATTCATGATGGTCATCCGACATTTGACAAGACATGGACTGATCCGATTAATGCGAAACAGTTTGCTGCTGAATTAGTGAAACATACTTATCGTGACGGCTGGAGACTGCCTGATATGCCGAGATAAATTAGAAATTAAAGATAAAAAATTAAATCGTTATTATCATGAAAAAAGTATTTTATCCATTAGCTTGTTGTTGTCTTGCTGCAGGAGTTTTTGCTTCTTGCGGTGGTCAGAAAAAAGCAAATGCTCAGGAAGAACCGAGCAAAGTTGCATTGTCTTACTCTAAATCATTGAAAGCACCGGAAACTGATAGTTTGAATCTGCCTGTTGACGAAAATGGTTATATCACAATCTTTGATGGTGAAACATTTAACGGATGGCGTGGTTATGGAAAAGACCGTGTTCCTACTAAATGGACAATCGAAGATGGCTGTATCAAATTCAACGGTTCTGGCGGCGGTGAAGCTCAAGACGGTGATGGTGGTGACTTGATCTTTGCTCACAAATTTAAAAACTTCGAGTTGGAATTGGAATGGAAGGTTGCTAAAGGTAGCAATTCAGGTATTCTGTATTTAGCTCAGGAAGTTACTTCTAAAGACAAAGATGGTAATGATGTGCTTGAACCTATTTATATTTCCGCACCTGAATATCAGATCCTGGATAATGCCAATCATCCGGATGCTAAATTGGGTAAAGATAACAATCGTCAGTCGGCTTCTTTGTATGACATGATTCCGGCAGTTCCTCAAAACTCTAAACCGTTTGGCGAATGGAACAAGGCTAAGATTATGGTTTATAAAGGTACAGTGGTTCATGGACAAAACGATGAAAACGTACTTGAATATCATTTGTGGACAAAACAATGGACTGATATGTTGCAGGCAAGTAAGTTCAGCGAAGATAAATGGCCTTTGGCATTTGAATTGCTGAATAACTGTGGTGGCGAAAATCACGAAGGTTTCATCGGTTTGCAAGATCACGGTGATGATGTTTGGTTCCGCAACATCCGTGTGAAGGTTTTGGACTAATCAAATAGTAATAAGAAGGCACGGGTTACACGTATTTCACGTTTTTTTGAATGGCGATTGCCATAGAGTAACCGTGAAGTCTGTGTAATCCGTGCCTGTTTTTTCTATATAAATCTAATAATTGTAATCCCCTGATATCTATTATATGAAAACAAAAATTTATTTATGTGCGTTGGCTGCTCTTTTCATGATTCCACAGGCAATGACGGCACAAACTAAGAAGAAAGCTAAAAAAGAAGTAGCTATTCAACTCTATTCTGTCAGAGATATATTGAATAAGGTAGACAATAAAAATGGTAAGTGTGACCCCACTTATACTGCTCTTCTGAAGAAATTGGCAAACATGGGATATACCGGTGTTGAAGCTGCCAATTATAACAACGGTAAATTTTATGACCGGACTCCCCAACAGTTTAAGAAAGATGTCGAATCGGCAGGATTAAAAGTTTTGTCTTCACATTGTACCAGACAATTGTCCAAAGAAGAATTGGCTTCCGGTGACTTGTCAGAGTCTCTTCAATGGTGGGATCAGTGTATTGCCGATCATAAAGCTGCAGGAATGAAGTACATCGTAGCTCCTTGGATGGATGTTCCAAAAACGCTTAAAGATTTGAATACATATTGCACTTATTTTAATGAGATAGGCAAACGTTGCAAACAACAAGGTTTGTCATTTGGATATCATAATCACGCTCATGAATTTCAGAAAGTAGAAGATAAAGTAATGTATGATTATATGCTGGAACATACGAATCCTGAATATGTCTTCTTCCAGATGGACCTTTATTGGGTAGTTCGCGGACAAAACAGTCCTGTTGATTATTTTAATAAATATCCCGGCCGCTTCAAGATATTCCATGTTAAGGATCACAGAGAGATCGGACAAAGCGGAATGGTAGGTTTTGACGCTATCTTTAAGAATGCAAAAACTGCAGGTGTTAACTATCTCGTTGCTGAAATCGAGGGTTATAGTATGCCGGTAGAAGAGAGTGTGGAAGTGAGCTTGGATTATTTGTTGGACGCTCCTTTTGTGAAGAGTTCATACGCTAAATAGCGTGTGAATTGCTAAAATTGAAGCATAAAAAAAGTCTGTGCATGCTTTTGCATGGCAGACTTTCAATTCTCTCTAAGCTGTTTCTGAATTATTCAGCTACAGTTTCAGTTGCAGTGCTATCAGCATTCAAAGAATCTGCTGCTGCGGCTGCTGCTTGTTCAGCTTCAAGAGCTGCTGCTTCTACTGCTGCGATTGAGTCAGCGATACGGATAGAATCTGCAGTTGCTTTTGCTGCGTCAGCTGCTTTGTTACCACATGATGCGAATGATACTGCTACGATAGCTACGGCCATCAAAACTAATTTTTTCATTTTCTTTGCTTTTTAAAAACGTAATACAATCAATTGCTTTATTAAAACGCTGCAAAGTTATGTACTTTTTCAATATGTTGTTCTCGAAATACCAACTTTTTTTATAATTTTTTTTGTAACTAGCTACTTTTCTCCCTTTTTCGTATGTTTTAGAACATGCTAATCGACAGCAATACTGTTATATAGGTATCTTTTTATGCTTCTTTTGGGAGTTTTTTCAAATTCCGTAGGATAAAGTTGGATTCTGCTGATTTTTTCATAAGCGGCTACATTGCTGTTCAGATTCTTAAGATTTTCATCCATGATTGTTTTCAGGTTATTCGGATTGTTTAATCCGAGAGAATCCAACGCTTCATAATCGGCATAAACGAGTGCTACTAATTTTTTGTTGCGTTCGATAACGAGACTTTCAAGAATGAAAGGCAGGTTATTCAGTTTTGTTTCCAACTCTTCGGGGAAGATGTTCTGTCCGCTTGAACTTAAGATCATGGTCTTGAGGCGTCCCCGGATGAAAATATTTCCGTTGCTGTCCATGGAACCGAGATCACCGGTGCGTAGCCAGCCGTCCTGCGTGAATACTTCCTGCGTTGCTTCCTGATTCTTGTAATAGCCCACCATCACATTCTCTCCCCGAACCTGGATTTCTCCGGTTTCTGCTTCAGGGTTTTCTTTATAGATACGTGCTTCCATTATATCCAGAATCTTTCCGGAAGAGCCTAGTACAAACTCATCCCAAGGGGCATAGCTGATTAGTGGCCCACATTCCGTCATACCGTAACCTATAGTAAAAGGGAATTTAATTTTGTAGAAGAATTCTTCTACTTCCTTGTCCATAGCGGCGCCGCCGATAATGATTTCCTTAAACCGACCTCCCAGTGCATCAATCAGTCTTTTGCGTATCTGGTTGTAGATCTGTGTGTCGAGCAGCGGAATATTGAGTGCCCACTTCATACCTTTTTTATTAATGAGTGGCTGGATGATATTCTTATATATCTTTTCGATCACTAGCGGGACAGTAATAATAAGGTTGGGTTTCACTTCCTCAAAAGCCTTCATTATAATCTTCGGAGAAGGAGTTTTACCAAGCAGAGTGACGTGAGTGCCGACAGCGGTCGCTGTCAGAAAGTCAAATGCACAACCGTATGCGTGAGCGAGGGGAAGGAAAGACAGCACTTTATCCCCTTTTTTAAGGAGTTCGGTACGAATACCGAAAGTGACATTGCCGGCAAGATTGTTTCCTGTCAGCATCACACCCTTACTGAAACCGGTGGTTCCGGAAGTGTAATTTAACAGCATCACTTTGTCATTGGATAAAGTGGTGTACTGAACATCTTCACGGGTAAATCCTTTCGGATACAAAGCATGCATCTCTTTATCGGTATTTTTCAGAAACTTCTGTATGGTTTCCCCGTCGCGTTGATAAAGACACCGGAAATCAGTCAATGAGAATACTCCCCGTAGCCCCGTTAATTTTTCCTCTTCCAGATTCTCCCAAATGCTGTCGCTGGTGAACAGGAATACAGATTCGGAATGATTGACGATATGATGAACGTCATTAGGCGTAAAATCTTGAAGGATAGGGACAATGATCGCTCCGTATGTGATCGTTGCCATATAGGCGATGCACCAATGAGCGTTATTTTTGCCGATAACTGAAATCTTATCTCCTCTGCGAAGGCTACAATGTTTGAATAACAGATGTAAACGGGCGATTTTTTCAGCTACCTCACCGTATGTGTATTGGGTATCTTCTCCATAATCAGTATAACAAGGCAGATCCCAATTCTCACGAAAACTATTTTCGTATAGTTTAATGAAATTCTCTTTAATCATTGCACGTTTTTTAGTGAATTGTGCAAAAATAGGAATAAACTTTCGTATCCTAAAGTGTTTTACTGATAATAATGTGTAACTTTGCAAAGTTAATGTGTTTATAACAGCTTATGATAGATACCACTGTATTTCAAAATAAGACAGCCGTTTATTATACTTTAGGCTGCAAATTAAATTTTTCAGAGACTTCAACTATCGGTAAAATCCTGCGTGAGGCAGGAGTTCGGACTGCGCGCAAAGGAGAGAAAGCAGATATCTGTGTGGTAAATACCTGTTCGGTGACGGAGATGGCGGATAAAAAATGCCGGCAAGCCATTCATCGTCTGGTAAAGCAGCATCCCGGTGCTTTTGTGGTGGTGACCGGATGTTATGCGCAATTGAGGCCCGGCGACGTGGCAAAGATTGATGGAGTAGATGTAGTGCTGGGAGCGGAACAGAAGGGAGAACTACTTCAATATCTGGGCGACCTCCAAAAGCATGAAAAAGGAGAGGCTATCACCACTACAACCAAAGATATCCGTTCGTTTTCTCCCTCGTGTTCACGGGGAGACCGTACCCGTTTCTTCTTGAAGGTGCAGGATGGATGCGATTACTTCTGTTCATATTGCACGATTCCTTTTGCCCGCGGGCGAAGTCGTAACGGGACTATTGCTTCCATGGTTGAGCAGGCCCGGCAGGCAGCTGCTGAAGGTGGAAAAGAAATCGTTCTGACCGGAGTGAATATCGGAGATTTTGGTAAAACAACAGGAGAGAGTTTCTTTGATCTGGTAAAGGCGCTGGATCAGGTAGAGGGAATCGAACGTTATCGTATCTCTTCCATAGAACCCAATCTGTTGACTGATGAGATTATTGAGTTTGTGTCTCATTCCCGCAGTTTTATGCCTCATTTTCATATCCCTTTGCAATCCGGTTGCGATGAAGTTTTGCAGTTAATGCGCCGTCGTTATGACACTGCTCTTTTTGCTTCGAAAGTGAAGAAGATAAAAGAGGTGATGCCGGATGCTTTTATCGGAGTGGACGTGATTGTGGGAACCCGTGGAGAAACACCCGAATACTTTGAACAGGCTTATCAGTTTATTGATGGTCTGGATGTGACGCAGTTACATGTGTTTAGCTATTCCGAACGTCCCGGAACGCAAGCCTTAAAAATAGAATATGTGGTTTCTCCGGAAGAGAAGCATCAGCGTAGTCAGCGTCTGTTGGCACTATCGGACCAAAAGACACAGGCTTTTTATGCACGTCATATCGGGCAGACAATGCCGGTGTTGATGGAAAAATCGAAAGCTGGTGCTCCGATGCATGGATTTACGGAGAATTATATTCGTGTAGAGGTGGAAAGTGATGACTCGCTGGATAATCAGGTGGTTAATGTACGTCTGGGAGAGTTTAATGAGGAGATGACAGCACTTAAAGGTACAATTTTGATATAAGTTATGAGATCAAAACTTATCTATTGGTTGGTATACAGTGGAATGTGGCTGTTTTCAGCTCTTCCTTTCCGGGTTTTATATATGCTTTCGGATTTTAATTATCTGCTGATGTATCGTGTTGGAAAATATCGTCGGAAAGTAGTTCGGGGAAATCTATTGAGATCATTTCCGGAAAAAACTGATGCGGAGAGATTACAGATAGAACGCAAGTTTTATCGCTATTTGTCGGATTATATGCTTGAAGATTTGAAATTGTTGCACATGTCTGCCGAAGAACTTTGTGAGAGAATGACTTATAAGAATACGGAACAATATCTTGAACTGACAGAAAAGTATGGAGGTATTATAGTAATGATTCCTCATTATGCCAATTATGAGTGGTTGATAGGTATGGGAGCAATCATGAAACCGGGGGATGTTCCCGTGCAGGTTTATAAACCGTTGAGGGATAAATATTTGGATGAGTTGTTTAAACGTATTCGTTCTCGTTTTGGGGGGTATAATATTCCGAAACATTCTACAGCCCGTGAAATTATTAAGCTCAAACATGATGGAAAAAAGATGGTAGTCGGTTTGATTACTGATCAATGGCCCAGTGGATATGATAAATATTGGACTACCTTTTTAGGACAGGAAACTGCTTTTCTGAATGGTGCGGAGCGAATTGCCAAAATGATGAATTTCCCTGTTTTCTATTGTGAACTTAGTAAGAAGTGCAGAGGATACTGTGAAGCGGAGTTCAAGTTGATGACGGAAACACCGAAAGAAACAAGAGAAGGAGAAATCACGGAAATGTTTGCTCATAGATTAGAACAGACGATTCGTAAAGAACCGGCATATTGGTTGTGGTCTCATAAACGTTGGAAAATGACTCGTGAAGAAGCTGACCGATTAGAAGAGAAAGAATTGAACAAGAAGAAGGAATAACAATGAAAGTTTCAGTTGTAATTTTAAATTGGAACGGATGTGATATGCTCCGTACTTTTCTTCCGTCCGTCGTCCGGTATTCGGAAGGGGAGGGGATTGAGGTCTGCGTGGCTGACAATGGTTCTACGGACGCTTCCGTTACTTTGCTTCAACAGGAATTTCCTTCTGTCAGAACGATTGTTCTCGACCAGAATTATGGCTTTGCGGATGGATATAATTTAGCATTGCAGCAGGTCGACGCAGAATATGTAGTTCTTTTGAATTCGGATGTCGAGGTGACGGAGCATTGGTTGGAACCAATGATTGCTTATCTTGATAATCATCCGGAGGTAGCTGCTTGTCAGCCGAAGATACGAAGCCAGCGGCAAAAAGAATATTTCGAATATGCCGGGGCAGCTGGTGGCTTTATTGATAAATACGGTTATCCTTTTTGTAGGGGGCGTATCATGGGAGTTGTGGAGAAAGACGAAGGTCAGTATGATACGGTAATTCCTGTTTTCTGGGCCACGGGGGCAGCGTTGTTTATCCGGCGCACTGATTATGTGAATGTCGGAGGATTGGATGGACGTTTCTTTGCTCACATGGAAGAAATAGATTTGTGCTGGCGGCTCCGTTCGCGGAATCGTGAGATTGTCTGTATACCTCAAAGCATTGTCTATCATGTGGGGGGAGCTACTCTTAAAAAAGAGAATCCTCATAAAACCTTTCTTAATTTCCGTAATAATCTTGTCATGCTCTATAAGAATCTTCCACAGGAGGAGTTAAATAAAGTGATGCGTATCCGGACCTGTCTCGATTATCTGGCGGCGTTCAATTTCTTGTTGCAAGGGCATTGGGATAATGCTAGTGCTGTGATGCGTGCGCGGAAAGAGTATAAACGATTATGTCCGTCGTTTTCTTTATCCCGTGAAGAGAATATGAGAAAAAAAACTTTGAATCCGATACCTGAACGGACAAAAAGTAGTATCTTGTGGCAGTTTTATGCGAGGGGATGCAAACGATTCTCTCAATTGTCGGATTTAAAAGGATAGCAAATGGAATCAAAGGTTAGAAGAGGCATCGGGCTGGTAGCGCATGATGCAATGAAAAAAGACCTCATCGAATGGGTACTGTGGAACTCGGAACTGTTGATGGGTAATAAATTCTATTGTACAGGTACTACGGGTACTTTGATATTGGAAGCATTGAAGGAGAAACATCCTGATGAAGAGTGGGATTTTACGATTTTAAAATCAGGTCCGTTAGGTGGTGACCAACAGATGGGATCACGTATTGTGGATGGGCAGATTGATTATCTCTTCTTCTTCACAGACCCTATGACATTGCAACCGCATGATACGGATGTAAAAGCATTAACCCGTTTGGCCGGTGTAGAAAATATTGTTTTTTGTTGTAACCGTTCTACGGCGGACCATATAATTTCCAGTCCGTTATTTATGGATCCTGATTACGAACGCATTCATCCGGACTATTCCAGCTATACAAAACGTTTCCAGGATAAACCCGTGGTGACGGAGGCTGTAGAATCGGTAAATAGAAGAAAAAAGAAGAGAAAATAAGCCGGTAGTTTACGGCTGTGAAAATAGAAGCAGATCTTGCTTAAAAAGGAATGCAGATGATACGGATTACTTTATTAATATCGTATTATCTGCATTTCGTCATTTATGTTTCATTTCCAGCTGTGATTATCTTATTTCCTGCTGCAGTGTAGCTCAATTCCTGCAGACTCTATATCTGCTCCCATCGGTGGGTTTCGTTTGGAAAGCCGGAGTTCGATTTCTTCAATACAGGGGAATTGGTCAAAGAGTTTTTGTATAATCCGTCCGCTAACGTGTTCCAGCAATTTTGAGGGAATGGCCATTTCATTTTTTATCACTTGATGTACTTCGGCGTAGTTGACGGTGTCGGCAACTTCGTCTGTCCGGGTAGCTTTGCTGATATCCACTTTCAGTTTCAGGTCAATGATATATTCATTTCCAATCAGATTTTCTTGCGGTGCAACTCCGTGATAGGCGTAACAACGAATTTCTTTCAAAAGAATATAGCTACTGTTTATCTTCATATACTGTCTTTTTAGTGTGATCATGTTTGATTTTTAACAGGTCTTTCTGTGCAACCATTTGTGGAATCACTTTTAGAAAGACGGGGGTGAGCAAAATGCAGATGCTTAGTGTTATAAGCAAAAGTACACTTGCCTGTGCCCAACTATTGTGAATATAACGGCTGACCAATGGACCTAAAAAATGAAGTATCGGTCCATGAATACTCAAGGTGATGATCGAATATCGCCCTAAGTAAGAGATAACCTTTATTTTTTTCACTTTTTTGCAAAGTAACATAATCATAAATATTCCTGCAAATGCAGCGATATATACTTGAAAAATATTTCCCGCATAGTTGTTGGTGCGCATACCCAATGTGGTAGCGGTAAAGTACATGACTACCAGTGCCAACAGAATGAAAACCGGGATCAACTTGTCGAAACGATGACTGGGATACAGAAAAAAGTTATATCGTCGAATCCAGAAACCGGCTACATAGAAAGGGAGGGCGGTCATGGAAACATCTATATACAAAGGCAACTCTATCTGTAACTTTCCGAGACAAAATCCTGTGCAACCAATCAGGAGTGAGACAGCAAACATGATAGGCAGGTGTTTCTCGCGCAGAAAGTGGATCAGATAAAACAGGATATTGCAGTTGAATAGTGCAAGTAGAAACCAAATCGGAGGATTGAACTTGATAAGGTCATGTCCATGAAACACTACCAGGAGCTCATTCCATGATACAGGCAGTTGAAATACGCTGGGTGCTATTTTCCAAACGATATATTTCATTAGAAATGCGCTTAGGTAGAAGAAAAGAAAAGGGATAATCAACTTGTTTATTTTTCGCAGGATAAATCCGAACAAGCCTTCGTATGATTTGAAAAATACTCCGGAGATAAAGAAGTAAAGCGGCATGCGAAAACAGGAGAGCATGGAGTTGGTATCCAGCTGTTCGAAGGCTCCTCCAACGTGCGCTATTACTACAAGGATGATGCAGACTCCTTTGGTTAAGTCCACGAAATCAATACGTCTGCTTTGGTTGCCTTCCATTATCTCTTTTCAATTTCACTTTTTCGGCGCAAAGATACTTCATAAATTGGAATAAAAGGAGGAAGATTGAAAAAATAAACGAATGATACGCAAAGCGAAAAAGTATGATATAAGGTAATACTGTTATTGCGAAAAAAAACGTTGGCTGTATTTTGAAATTCCTTATTTTACCTCTATTGGCAATATATCTTTAAAAAACGAATGACGCCGATAACATTGATTTTAGAGTTCTTAATCTAGTGTTATCCGCGTCAGTAGTGTTCGGAAAATGTCCTTTAAAAAGAGTTAGTTTCTTTTATCTTATTTATCCGGATCTCTTCCTGTGTTTTTTATCAGTTCACAAATCTTATCATTGAGTGTTTTTGCTTTCATCAACTGTTCCAATGTGAGGTGCATCCGGTATCGCCAATAATTTCGTGGATTTGATGGAACATTAATCCGTTCTTCCGCCACATTCGGATTTCTCCATTTCTCGTCTATTGATAACCAATCTTGGAAAGATAAGATACAGAGAATAGAATTACTGTTAAGATGATTGCGTACAATTTCCTCGCACAACTCCGGAGTAGCAGTGATTGGTGCGGTGCCGTAGTGTCCTAATGTTGCATTATAGTAACGTTGGGTCTGTTGGTAATCTTCTTCCCACCAGCCACGCAGGGTAGACATATCGTGGGTGGAGATTGTGCAGACAGACCGGTATGGGTACTCATTTAAATGCCCGAATTCATACATCGGATTTTTGGGCATCCGCTGAATTTCCAAACTGAGAATACGGAGATCATTCATCACTGACGATACACAAGCAGGTATCATCCCCAGATCTTCTCCACAAACCAACATGCGGGTTGATTGTGTCAGTTGGGGCAATTTCTTCATGGCCTGTTGATACCAGAACTCATTGTGCCGGTGATAATAATACTGGTCGTATAGTTTGTTAAAAGCATTCTTTTCTTCTTCGTTTAGCAATCGGAATACAAAATCCCGCTGTACGCCGATGCGGGGATGGTATTTCCCTTCCTCCTTTTTGTCCGCAACAAATAAAACATTGCTGATTAATGAATAAAGCCCTTCCCGAATCCAGATACTATCTTCATCGTTCCTGCCGGCAAAGAATTGTTCTACTTCCCTTTGCGTCTCGAATCCCGGTTTCATCCGATAGGTACCGGAGTCGTCAACTAATTGGAGAAAGTCTTGTTTTACTAAATTGGTATGTGGTCCGAACAATTGTCCAAGGAAAGATTCATGAATAGATGGGAGCAGGTATTCATCCCGGAACGTGAAACCATAACTTTCGATTTCTTCCCGACTCATAGGGAGGGAAGGATCGAACTGACCTAACAATCCATGTACGGCGTGCATCGGTATTTCCCAGATACGGAAAAAACCGAGGATATGATCGATCCGGTAGGCATCGAAGTATTCTGCCATTTTCTGAAAACGCTTCATCCACCAGCGGTAGCCGTCTTTTTCCATGACATCCCAGTTGTATGTAGGAAATCCCCAGTTTTGCCCGTTGATGGAGAAATCATCAGGTGGAGCACCTGCTTGTCCGTTGAGATTGAAGTAATGAGGCTCTGTCCAGGCTTCTACACTGTTGCGGCTGATACCGATTGGAATATCTCCTTTTAATACGACACCGTGTTGACGGGCATATTCGGTTGCAGACAGTAATTGCAGGTGCAGGTGATACTGAATATAGTAATACAATGAGATATGAGGATAGTCTACAGTTTCCGGCTGGCACATTTTTTCTATATCTTCCGCATTATAAACAGAGTGTCGTGGCCATTTACGGAAATTGGGCGTTTTGTAGGCGTCGCGCAGATAACTGAAGACTGCATAGGGTTGCAACCATTCTTTGTTGGCTTCAAAGAAGTCTTTGAAACCTTTGGAGGCCAAAATCTTTTCTCCTTCCTGTCGGAATAGTAAGTTGTAAAACTCCCATTTAGTCTGGTTGACTGCTTCGTAGTCAATGGCAGGCAGGCTGTTCAGCTCCTTTTGCTTTTTGCTGAATTTTGATGCGGCTTCTTTATCTTTCAGAGTTCCCATTTGCTTGATATCCGCATACATCGGGTGGAAGGCATAAATGGAAATACTGTTATAGGGGTAAGAGTCGATCCACGCATGAGTCATGGTGGTGTCGTTGACCGGTAAAATCTGAATAACTTTCTGATGGGTGCTCACTGCCCAGTCGATCATACGTTTCAAGTCACCAAAATCACCTACTCCAAAACTTTTCTCCGATTTTAAGGAGAATACAGGTATAGCGATCCCCGCACCTTTCCAGGCGGGAATGTCGAAATAGGCATACCGGTCGGAGATTACGAGCGTTTCGTTTGTCTTCAGTTCCGGGTCTGCCAGATAACGGTTGGGGTTTTTCTCCCAGCAGTCCGCTTTCTTTTCTTGTTTGTTGTAGAGGATGAATTTGTATTCTAGCGGGTATTTTAGTTTGCTGGCATCCAACTCTATCTGCCACTCCGGGAAATTGGCATCACTCATTAGAACCGCTTTCTCCGGGTCCCAGTGCCCTAATGATTTCTGGTTGCCACAAATCGCCAGACAATAATCTTTATTGATATGTGGGGCATAGGCTTTGATAACCAGTCCCTTCTTATAACTTTGCGGGATACTCTCTCTCTCGGGATGTGCCAATAAAACTTCTGTAAAAGCTGAACTATACAGATACGATTGTTCCGGGATGTTTTTCCAGCAATCATTGATTCTGTATATCTTCCTGGAAGTGCCCGATAGGAAAATAGATCTCGGAAAACTGTCCCATTCCTTGCGGATAACTATTCCGTTTTGTTCTATCTGATAGTTATAATTGATAGTCATCCCTTCATAAGGGATTTCAAGTTCAACTTCTGCCGTCCAATAGATACCATCGGTGGTGTGTAAAGGAATTGATTCCGGAAATAAGCCGGAAATCCTTACTTCTTCTCCCCAGTTGGTGCGGTATTCAATATTAAATGATAGAATCATATATATTAGATTTTAATTGTATATGTAAGACACTGCAAGTATAAGACATTTTTTTGAATAAAAAATAAAAGGAGCCGCACCGGACTCCTTTTAATCTTTTGTTTATATATTAATTAACATACGTAGGACTATTATCCACACCTGGAAGCACCGCAAGTTGTACAAATCAGACAGCCTTCCTGATAAACCAATGTCTCATTACCGCAGTTCGGGCATTTCTTACCTTTAGCTTCTGTTCCATCCTGAATATACTTCTTCAATGCACGTTCCACACCGTTTTTCCAAGTGTTGATACTTTCACTGTTTAATTGGAGAGAGCCAACCAGTTTGATAACCTGTTCAATTGGCATCCGGTAGCGAAGTACGCCGGAAATCAATTTTGCATAGTTCCAGTATTCTTTGTTGAACTTCTCTGACAATCCTTCAATGGTCGTCTTATATCCGCGTTTGTTCTCGAATTGGAAGTCGTAACGTTTGGTACCGTCTTCATCCACATTTTTGATGATACGTCCGCAAGTCACGCTCTTAGGCAACAAGATACCTTCATCATCATCTTGCAAACCTGTGAATATTTCATAAGGGTGTCCATCTAATAATCCGACAAAAGCCACCCATTTTTCTTTGTTGTTCTGGAAACGGACAACATCTGCTTCCAATATTCTCGGACGTACCTCTACAACCGTAGGCGGTTTGCAAGGAGGAAGGTCTTCTTTCTTTTCCTTATCCGATTTAGTGGAAATCAAAACTCCGGAGCGTGAGCCGTCGCGATATACGGTACAGCCTTTACAGCCGGATTTCCATGCTTCTACATACAGGCGGTTTACTAAATCCTCGTCTACATCATTCGGCAGATTGATCGTTACGCTGATGGAGTGGTCTACCCATTTCTGGATTCTTCCCTGCATCTTCACTTTCATCAACCAGTCGACGTCGTTGGAAGTTGCTTTATAATAAGGAGATTTGGCAACCAGTTCGTCAATTTCTTCTTGAGAGTAGCGTCTGGCCGGATCGTATCCGTTAGCTTCCATCCAGGTCACAAACTTGTGATGGAATACGATATACTCTTCGAATGCATCTCCTGTTTCGTCTACAAAATCTACATGTACATTTGTATCGTTCGGGTTTACCTTTCTTCTGCGTTTGTAAACAGGCAGGAATACAGGTTCGATACCCGAAGTAGTCTGTGTCATCAAACTGGTCGTTCCGGTTGGAGCAATTGTCAGGCAGGCAATGTTACGGCGACCGTATTTCTTCATATCCTCATACAGTTTCGGGTCGGCTGCTGCCAGGCGTTGGATGAACGGATTGTTCTGTTCACGTTCACTATTATATATTTCGAAAGCACCACGCTCTTTGGCCATTTCCACTGAAGAACGGTATGCGCCGAGGGCGACTGTCTTGTGTACTTTTTCAGAGAATTCTGTCGCTTCTTCCGTTCCGTAACGCAATCCCAATGCAGCAAGCATGTCACCTTCTGCAGTGATACCTACACCGGTACGGCGACCTTGTCCACTCTTCTTGTAGATTTTCTCCCAAAGTGCGCGTTCTGCATGTTTTACTTCTTCATTTTCCGGATCTTCGTCAATCTTGGTCATGATACGTTCGATCTTCTCAAGTTCGAGGTCAATGATATCGTCCATGATACGTTGAGCAAGAGCCACGTGTTTCTGGAACAGGTCAAAATCAAAAGATGCATCCGGTTTGAACGGATTCACTACATAGGAATATAGATTGATAGCCAATAGACGACATGAATCGTAAGGACATAGAGGGATTTCTCCGCATGGGTTGGTAGATACAGTTCTGTAACCCAGATCTGCATAACAATCAGGCACGGACTCACGGATAATCGTATCCCAGAATAAAACACCCGGTTCTGCCGATTTCCATGCATTATGAACGATTTTCTTCCACAAGGTAGAAGCGTTGATTTCTTTGGTAAATGTTGGGTTGGCAGAGTCAATAGGATATTGCTGTACATACGGCTTTTCGTCTACGGCAGCCTGCATGAAAGCATCGTCCAGCTTGACAGAAACATTGGCTCCAGTCACTTTACCTTCAGTCATTTTAGCGTCAATAAATGCTTCGGAATCCGGATGCTTGATGGATACACTCAACATCAGTGCACCACGACGTCCGTCTTGAGCTACCTCACGAGTGGAATTCGAATAACGCTCCATAAACGGAACAAGGCCGGTAGAAGTCAGTGCCGAGTTTTTAACGGGAGAGCCTTTTGGACGGATGTGTGATAAGTCGTGACCTACACCACCGCGTCTTTTCATCAGCTGCACCTGTTCTTCGTCGATTTTGATAATAGCACCGTAAGAGTCGGCTGCGCCATCCACTCCGATAACGAAGCAATTGGATAGTGAAGCAACCTGATAGTCGTTACCGATTCCTGTCATCGGGCTACCTTGGGGGACGATGTACTTGAAGTGATCTAATAAATCATACAGTTCTTTTGCTGTCAACGCATTCGGATACTTTGATTCTACGCGTGCCACTTCATTTGCAATTCTCCAATGCATGTCTTCCGGGGATTTTTCATAGATGTTACCGAAAGAATCCTTTACTGCGTATTTGTTTACCCAAACCCTTGCAGCAAGCTCGTCGCCTTGAAAATATCGTAAAGATTCTTCATAGGCTTCGTCGTAAGAATAAATCTGTTTTTCCACGATTCAATTTGTGTTAAATCTCGTTTTTAATAAGTAATATGTAGAAGTTTACTTATCGTTAACAAATGTAGGCGCAAAGCTAAGAATGTTTTTTCATCTATCAAAATAAAAATGAATTAATTTATTAACAGGTTGCAAGTTTTCCATTTGTTTATGCTAAGTCTTTGATAAACAGTTGGAATTGAAATTTGTTCAAAGGTTAAAGTTCTCCAAAAAGAAAACTATTCTATTTCGCTAGTGTGGTGGAATATTTTTTTCTTTTTATATCTTTGCAAAAAAAAGATATGTTTGAAACCGTAAAGAACAGAAGAACTATCCGGAAATATCTGCCTAAAGATATAAATCCGAGTTTGTTAAATGATTTGCTTGAAACCTCTTTCCGTGCTTCTACGATGGGTGGGATGCAACTTTATAGTGTGATTGTGACTCGCGATGCGGAAATGAAGGAGAAACTTTCGCCTGCTCACTTCAATCAGCCGATGGTAAAAAATGCTCCGGTCGTATTGACTTTTTGTGCTGATTTCCGTCGTTTCAGCAAATGGTGTGAACAGCGGAAAGCAGTGCCGGGCTACGATAATTTAATGTCTTTTATGAATGCGTCTATGGATACTTTGCTTGTTGCACAGACTTTTTGTACACTGGCGGAAGAAGCAGGACTCGGCATTTGTTATTTGGGAACTACCACTTATAATCCTCAAATGATTATTGATACCCTCCAACTCCCCGAACTGGTATTCCCTCTCACCACAATAACGGTAGGCTATCCGGATGGTATTCCCGCACAAGTAGATCGTTTGTCTTTGGAAGCTGCCGTGCACGATGAAAAATATCACGACTATACACCGGAAGAAATAGATAAACTTTATGCCTACAAAGAATCATTGCCGGAAAACAAGCAGTTTATCGAAGAAAATAAAAAAGAAACATTGGCTCAAGTCTTTACGGACGTGCGTTACACAAAGAAAGATAACGAATTTATGTCCGAAAATCTATTGAAAGTACTTCGCCAGCAAGGATTCTTGAAATAAGTATTAAGTATTTTTCAAGTATTAAGTATTAAGTATTAAGTATAAAGTATTATCCATGCGGACAGGCTTTATTATACGGTTTCGCACCAGGGTAATACTTTATACTTAATACTTAATTTCAGTTTCTCTTTTTCAGTAACGATTCTATTTCCTGTACTTCTGCACTAAAGCTTTTGTCTACCTCCAATTGTCCTTTTACGGTTTTGCAGGCGTGAAGTACCGTTGCATGGTCTTTGTTACCGATAAACTTACCTATCTTAGAAGTTGAAAAGTCTGTGTGGTTTTTAGCTAGATACATGGCAATCTGTCGTGCTTGAACGACTTCCCTTTTTCTGGATTTTGTATGTATGGCAGACGGTTCCAGATCAAAATGCTTGCATACCACTTTGAGGATATCATCGATGGTAACCGCTTTCGTTTCGTTATGAACCACGCCATGTACAATGTGTTGTGCCAGATCCAAATCTATTTCTTTGTTGAAAATAGTGGAACGAGCCATGATAGCAATGACGATACCTTCCAGATCGCGTACACTTTCATTCACATTTTCGGCAATATAATCGATCACTTCCGGCGGGAATTGTAACCCGTCGCGGTGTATCTTGTTGCGTAGAATGTTTTTGCGAAGTTCTACCGTCGGCTTTTCAAGCTCGGCTACCATACCCCATTTGAAACGGGTCAGGAGGCGTTCTTCAATACCTTGCAACAATACAGGAGCACGGTCTGAAGTTAATATAAGCTGTTTGCCGTTCTGGTGTAAATGATTGAAGATATGGAAGAAGTTGTTCTGCGTCTTGGTGACACCGGCAAACTCCTGAATATCATCAATGATTAATACATCGATCGTCTGATAAAAATTAATAAAGTCGTTGGTCGTGTTATTGCGTACAGAATCCGTATATTGTACCTGGAACAAATGTGCCGAAACGTACAATACTCTTTTCTCTGGATAAATTTCTTTGATTTTCGTGCCTATTGCGTTTGCCAGGTGCGTCTTTCCTACTCCGGATGCTCCATAAAGGAATAACGGATTGAAAGCAGTCCCTCCCGGTTTTTGTGCTACGGCTTCCGCCACACTTCTTGAAAGTTTATTGCTGTATCCTTCAATGAAGTTCTCAAAATTATAATTGGGATTCAAATGCGGGTCCAAATCCTGAACGGCAGGGGCCTGTAGGAAGCTGGGAGCTTTGTTTCCTCCGATTATGCTTTTGGGAGTAACAGCCGTAGAACGATTGCTTGCTTCGAGATTCACGGTTTGATTCGGAATCGAAGTCTTGTCCACCATGACATTGTACATCAACTTGGTTCCTTCGCCAATGACCTTATATAATGTCTTACGTATAAGATCTACGAATCTCTCTTCCAGTATTTCATAGAAAAACTGGCTCGGGATCTGTAAGATCAACGTTTTGTCCTCATATTTCAACGGAACAATAGGGGCAAACCAAGTATTATATGTCGTCTCGGGAACATTGTCTTTAATAACGTCGAGACAGCGGTTCCAAAGTACGACATGATTTGATTCAATCATAGTAACTTTTAATACATTTATTAATTAAGCAAAACTTCTACGTTTGCAAAATTGGGAATCTTATTCGGAAAAAACAAATCTATTTTTTCTTGTTTTTTTCATGCTAACAATAATGTGTTTACTTTCAATGACTTATGCGTTTGTTGTCGGACACACTCTGTTTACCCTCTCTTGCAGTTTTGTAAGTATCTGTATGTTAATGTCTTATATATATAATTTTAGCCTTTTTTCTCACTTTTGTACGTTTGTACGGGAATATTATTTCGGTTTGTAGATAGACATTTGAAGAGCAATCTACTTTCTTTTGAAAGCCCTTCGTTATTTAGATAAAATCTATATAACGATAATTTGCTACTTGTCTTTCTTGCCGAATAATGAGAAGTGAACGTACCGTTTCGGATGCTCTTTCAGGTCTTCTAATAAGCTGGCTGCATTTTCAGTTGTTGCATTCAGATTATTGTATAAAGTCGGGTCGTTGAAGAGCAGTCCGATAGTGTTATCTTTGCTGTTTAATTTTTCTGTAAGTATTTTTACGTTAGCCAGCGTTTCGTCTATTTTTTTGAAAGTGGCTGCATAGTCTACTTCTTTCAAATTTCCGCTGATGACAACAAAGTTGTCTCCGATGGTGTTCAGCTTGCTGGTGAGTTGAGGTATGTCATTACTCATCAGCCCTTTTACCTGCGAACTGACTACTGCCAGGTTGGCGGTTGTCTTCTCTATCGAGTGCAGGGTGGCAGGGATGCTCTTGTCTCCTAATATATTGTTCAGAGAGATGAGGATAGAATCCAGTTTCGGAAGCATTTCTTCTACCTTTGGGATCAGTTTCGCCGCGCTTTCCATCATTCCGTTGTTCAGTGTGCCGGGGATCGTATCTCCTACGGCATATTTTTCGCGCGGGTTGTTTGCCAGAAGAATATTCATGCGTACGCCTCCCATAAGTTCGGATACAAGCTCGGCGCTACTTCCTTTGGGAATCCGTAGTTCCGTGTCCAGTTCCACTTCGACAATTACATTTCCGGGTTTGGCATAATCATAATAGATGTCACGTACGATACCTACACGAACACCGTCGGCAAATACCGGGCTTGATTTGGTGAGTCCGTTTACGTTTTCAAATTTGGCATAGAAATAGCTGGAAGGTTGAAACATGTGTATACCTTTCAGCCAGTTAATTCCGTATATAAGCACACATAGTGCAACGATACCTGCAATACCTATTCTGACTTCTTTTGTAATGTACTTCATTTTATCTTTTTATTTATTTCTTCTTTTCTTGAATTCGGCAATTGCTTCATTGACGTTCATTTTCTCGCCGTTCCGGAAAGCGATGATAAAGGCGTCTTTGAATTGTGCCGTAATGGTGCGCTTCGTACGCAACACCTTGTTATAATCGGCGGAGGCTCCATACGTATATTTGTATATTCCTCCTTCCTTATAATAACCTACCTCTTTCAGTCCTTTCAGCCGTTTGTCGTTTTTGGCGAGAGGTTTGGAAGAAGTAAGTATCTGTATCTTAAACGTAATTTCACTGTCATTGGTTGCACTCTCTACTACAATTGGGCGTTTCGGTGCTGTTTTTGCTGTCGCGGCAGGTTTTGTTTTTGCTTCGGCCAATAGCTTTTCCTGTTGGGGAGCTGTGTTCACGCTTTCGGTATCCTTTTGGGTAATTGCCGGGGCATTGTCTTCTTCCTGTTCGGTTGGGACGATCGTTTTGCTGACTCCCGTTAGGCGCAGTTCATGTTCTCTCTTATAATTTAAGAAAGCACGGTAGATGCCTTTTGCCATGGTGCCGGCCCCTTCTTCAGAATTCAGATAGCGCTCCTCTTCGGGCGTAGAGATAAATCCTAGTTCTATCAGAATGCTCGGCATGGCACTCGCTTTTAAGACAAGGAATCCGGCTTGATGCACTCCACGGTCTGCCCTTCTACAAGTTTGGCGAAATTGTTTCTGCATCAGCGAAGCCAGGTGTACACTCTGCTCCATATATTTATCTTGCATGAATTCAAATATAATATATGACTCGGCAGAGTTCGGGTTGAAACCGGCATATCTTGTTTTGTAGTCACTTTCGTAGAGGATTACGGAGTTCTCTCGCTTGGCAACTTCCAGATTAGCGTCTGATTTGGCTAAACCCAGTGTCCAGGTTGAAGCACCTTTTGCGGTACGGTTGTTAGCCAATGCGTTGGTGTGAATGGAAATAAAGAGGTCAGCCTTCGCGTTGTTGGCAATTTCTGCGCGTCGGTCTAAAGGGATGAATACATCTTTGCTACGAGTGTAAATCACTTTGACGTCGTCGCAATTCCTTTTAATCAGATTTCCCACTTTCAGGGCAACGTTCAGATTGATATTTTTCTCTTTCGAGATTTTGCCGATGGCGCCCGGGTCATGTCCGCCATGTCCTGCGTCGATAACTACTACAAAATCCTTCCCCCATAAGTGGTTAGTACATGAGGGTAGAAAAAGTAGCCAGAGGCAAATGAATATGTATAATATGTACGGTCTATTCAGTTTCATATCTATAATACGGTGCAAATGTAGTAGAAATTTGTAGAAAACTCATTATTTGCCATTAAGTTTTGTGTTTTTTTCGGTTTAATGGTAGCTTTTTTCCTGAAATCTCCGTTACTTTGTGCTTCGAAGTTAAAATGTACGACGATGCTTAAGTTTTTGAAGAATTGGACGTTACCTATTGCTATGCTGGTAGGTGCTATAGGTTATCCGCTGTTTATCAGCCTTTCTTTTCTGACTCCTTATCTTATTTTTACGATGTTGCTATTGACCTTCTGTAAGGTATCTCCTCGTGATTTGAAGCCTAAACCTCTCCATTTGTGGTTGTTATTGATTCAGATTGGTGGAGCGTTGGCTGCTTATCTGTTGCTTTATCGCTTTGATAAAATTGTAGCAGAAGGAGTGATGGTTTGCATTATTTGTCCAACGGCTACGGCTGCTGCGGTGATTACTTCCAAGTTGGGAGGGAGTGCGGCCAGTCTGACTACTTATACATTGATAGCAAATATTGGAGCGGCTATTGCTGTGCCCATTCTTTTTCCTTTGGTGGAGGTCCATCCTGATGTCACTTTTTGGGAGGCGTTTCTTGTTATTTTAGGTAAGGTATTTCCGTTGTTGATTTGTCCTTTTTTGGCTGCCTGGTTGTTGAGTAAGTGTTTGCCAAAAGTGCATCAGAAGTTATTGGGCTATCATGAACTTGCTTTTTATTTGTGGGCTGTGTCTTTAGCTATCGTAACAGCGCAGACATTGTATTCCTTGCTCAATGACCCAGCGGATGGTTTTACGGAAATCATGATTGCTGTCGGAGCACTGATTGCCTGCTGTTTGCAGTTCTTTTTGGGGAAGACAATCGGCTCAATTTATAATGACCGTATCAGTGGCGGGCAGGCGTTGGGACAAAAGAATACGATTCTGGCTATTTGGATGGCACATACTTATTTGAATCCATTGTCTTCTGTGGCTCCCGGTTCGTATGTGTTGTGGCAGAATATAATCAATTCGTGGCAGTTGTGGAAAAAGAGAAAGAGATAAAATAGTGAATAATTAGGGATTATATGATTACTATAAGGATAGCTTTAAATACGGATATAGAGGAAATTCAGTCTCTATATCGAAACACAGTGTTAGTGATAAACAGGCGTGACTATTCACAGGCCGAGGTTGAAGATTGGGCATCGTGCGGAGATGATCCTTCTAAAATAGAGGGTATGATAAAAACTCACTATTTTATTGTTGCTGTTAATCGGCAATCTGAAATCGTCGGTTTTTCATCCATTACACCTCAGGGCTATTTGCATTCAATGTTTATTCATAAGGATTTTCAGGGCAAAGGTGTTGCTACACTATTGTTGAATGAGATAGAACGTTATGCCGTCGCAGCCGGGATTACGCGGATTACCTCTGAAGTGAGTATAACAGCCCGTCCATTTTTTGAAAAGCGAGGGTATATAGTAGAAGTAGAGCAAAAACGCAGGGCTAATCAGCTGTCTCTTACTAACTATTGGATGGCCAAAAGCCTTGTATGATGAAAATTTATAATGGTCGTGTCCCGGCATGTGGCGTGTTTTGTGGTGGGTGTCCTACCTATACACGGCAAAAAAAAACTTGTCTGGGAGCGCAATTGAATAGTGCACGCTGTGAAAAATGTAAAACATTCCCCAACACAAGACATCGGAGCTGAAAATGAAAACGATGGAAAGAATATTTGAAATAAAAGACCTGAAAGCACTGGAAGACTTTTTGCAATCTCAAACAGAAACCCGTTCTTTCTTTGTCAGACTTTTGACTACAATATCATAGGATTTGCTTACGAGTTCTTTGATCTTATCATCAGATACGTCTTGATTGAAATAAACGCTGATCCAATATTTCTTATTCATGTGCCAGCCTGGTTTTATACCGGCATATTCAGTTTGCAGTTCTCCAGATTCGTCAGGGTTACATTTGATGCAACAAAAATCGAAAATCTCAATGTTAACGAAACAAAACCATTTGTCCGCAACATAAAAGCATAGAACGTCACGGCTATATTGGTCGGGTACATTGGGAAAAGGCATCTTCTCGTGAACTCCTTTAAAAGACAGACAATATTCTCTAAATTCTTCTATATTCATTTCACTTTTTTATGTTCGGTTATCTATGCAAAAATAGTTAGAATAAGGGAGTGGACAACCATCTTTCTATGAAAATATTCAGGTGAGATGTGTTTTCATGTCCTTTATTTGGTTAGTCGACTTCTTCGGATGGATAGTTGATCTTAAAAACTACTTGACGCTCCACCGCCACCGCTATGTCCACCACCAAAACTGCCGCTACTACTTCTACTACTGCTTCTGCCACTACTACTGTGACTATTACTAGAACTGTCACTATTGGGGGGTGTCTTGCGGGGGATCTTCTGTGTTGTCTGCTTTTTATCTCCGCACATCAGGCAAAGATAGTCGGCAACCTCCAATCCGGCATCGGAATATGTGGGCTCTTTAATTGTTTTCCACGGGCTGATACGCTTGGAAGCAATGGTATGGCATTGATTACACATCCTATATTCGCTTATGGTGATAGATTTATACCGTAAAAGCCAGCCGCAGGAAGTACATTGATAAATACGGTGGATAGCAGAACCTAGTTTGTGTTCCATTTGTTCGGAAGCAGATAATAAAGGGGTTGCAAGCTCATTGGGTAAAAGTTGTAAAGCCACAGCTTTGCAAGAATCGCAGGTTTTACTCTGCAAAATAACACGTTGTTTTTGGTAGAACTTGTACCATAAGGATGCCGCAATAAGTGCAGGCCAGACCGGAAAAAACAATACAAGACATCCAAGTGGGCTGTAATGTGTCAGGACTTTGATTGCTGCTAATGCTGAACTGTCTTTGGGGCGAGCTTTGTTTACTTTCATGCGATAAGTGAGAACATTTACCAGTATCAAGAATATCCAAAGCATGAGCGGTTGATTTGCCAGAAAATTCCACAACGTATTGCTGGCACTTTTCCAGTAATTATCAGAAGTGCCTTGAGAAACGGGCTCATAGTCACTTCCATAAAGCACCAATGTTACAGCCCGGACTCCCTCTGTTATTCCTCTGTCAAAGTCGTTTTTTCTAAACCACGGAACCATTTCATTCTGTTGAATGCGAAAGCATAAAGCGTCGGGAAGTACTCCTTCCAAACCGTATCCGGTTGCGAAAGTGACTTTACGTTGATCGAGCACTAAAAGAATCAGTAATCCGTTGTCGTCCGCTTTCTTTCCGATGCCCCAGTGTTCAAAAAGCTTGTGGGCAAACTCTGCCGGAATATCTTCACCGATAGAAGGGAGTGCAACAACTGTCACTTCAATACTCAATGAATCTTCTAACTGTGACAACATATTATTTATTTCCCACACATAACTTTCATCCAATATCTGATTCGGATTGCTGACCCAATTGGAAGAGCTTTCATTACGCGGATTGGGGACATCTGTTACTTTATAAATATCTACTGTTTGTTCGTGCTCTAAAGCCAATGCAAAAGCATGACTACCAAAGGTATAACAGAAAACAAGAAGTAATATCCGGACTATTCCCCTGAAACTTTTTTGTGTTTTATCTTTCATTATTGTGTTATTAACTGATTGTTCTTAGAGTAGAAAATAACTATCATAACTCTCATTCTTTTTGCTAATATAGTTATTATCTGATGAATAAGAATGATAGATGTTTCTGAAATTTTGTATCTATCATACTTTCTTCATGAAATATGGGTATCTATCATACTTATTCTTTTAATTATAAGTGGTTTATAAAAATGAATGAGAGTATGATACTAGTTTTTTACTCATAGAGAAGATGTTTTTTTCTAATCTCTTTGTAATCCTGTAACTCCTTTTGCCAACTATTCCGGATAGCCTCTTCCGATTCTCCTTTGAGGATAGCCTTGCGTACGCTGTCAGTTCCCATCAGCAAATCAAACCATCGGGCACGGGAGAAGAAGGCTGCGCTTTCACCGGATAAGCGATAAAAGTTCAAGAAGTAGCGGAGTGTAAATCCGTTCACATCGGTTACATTCCGGAGGTCTTCCCCATAGCAGGTGATACCTTTGTGCATCGGGTTTTTGTCAAAACCGGGTAAGGAGCGGGGAGTAAAAGTGAAACTTCCGTATTTCTTATTAGGTGCGCCTAATACTTGGAAAGGAAAAGTTGTTCCCCGTCCCACGCTGACGCGGGTAGCTTCAAAAGGACAGAGTGAAGCATACAATCGGATAGACTGATCGTTCGGGAGGTTGGGCGACGGTTTGATGGGGAGTGAATAAGGCTCTCCATGTTTCCACCCGGTCATTGGAATTACCTTTAATGAACAAGGATTTTTCTTGTTGGCAATCCATCCTTCCCCGTTTATCATCTGTGCCAGTTCGCCGATAGTACATCCGTGAAGTACAGGAATGGGAAGCATGCCGACAAAGCTCCGGTAAGCAGATTTGAGTATCGGACCATCCACATAGTCGCACGGATTGGGGCGATCCAGTACAATCATTTCTTTCTTGTTCTCTGCACAAGCATCCATCACATAATACATCGTGCTTATATAGGTATAAAAGCGTGCCCCTACATCCTGAATGTCGAATAAGATCACGTCAACATCTTTTAGTTGGGTGGCAGACGGCTTTTTGTTATCACCATAAAGCGATACGATAGGAATACTGGTGCGGGAATCTTTTCCGTCTTTCACCGTTTCACCTGCATCCGCGTTACCGCGGAAACCATGTTCGGGGGCAAATGCTTTGACTACCCGGACGTCTCTCCTTAATAAGGTATCGAGAAGATGAACCCGCTTTGCTCCCACGACAGAAGTGTGGTTGACTACCATTCCGATGCGTTTTCCTTTCAGCAACGGCATATATTGATCCATTTGTTCTGCTCCCGTGACAATTTGACTGCTTACACGCATTGGTGACAACATAATGAATAGAAATATAAGAATGAAGGAAGCTCGAGTTTGCATATCGGTAATTTTTTTTGTAATATTGCACAAAAATATTAATTTCTCATCAAGAGAGCAAAAAATAAAGCACATGAATCCATACGAAATCATTGATAAATATTATCCGGAAAATACGCAGCAGAGACAAATCTTAGTAATTCATAGTCTGGCGGTGTCCGGAAAGGCAATGAAAATGCTGGATGCTCATCCCGAATTGCGTTTAAACCGGAGTTTTGTGAAAGAAGCTGCTCTGTTGCATGATATTGGAATTTTTCAGACCGATGCTCCCACCATTCAGTGCTTTGGCACTCATCCTTATATCGCCCACGGATATTTGGGAGCTGAAATCTTGCGGGCGGAAGGTTTCCCCCAACACGCATTGGTGTGCGAACGCCATACGGGAGCCGGACTCTCGTTGGAAGATATCATTGCCCAGCAGCTCCCCGTTCCTCATCGTGAGATGCTGCCCATTACCCTGGAAGAGCAATTGATTTGCTTTGCGGATAAATTCTTTTCTAAAACCCATCTGGATGAAGAGAAAACTGTGGAAAAAGCGCGGCAAAGTATTGCAAAATATGGTGAAGAAGGCCTAAGCCGCTTTGATAGATGGTGTTCTCTCTTTTTATAGCACTAAAAAATAATTAAATAACGAAGATTCTAACTCATATTTGGTGAAGATTGTGTACTTTTGCCACTTCAAGCGTAAACTATTAGTTAATGGCGCCATTGAAAGCAAAAATACTTATATCATTCATACTGCTGATTGTCTTACTGATGCTTCCCGATGAGGCTACGTCTCAGCGTCGAAGAAGAGGAATGATTGCCTCCAATACCGCACAAACGGATTCCCTTCAGGGAAATGATTCGTTGAAAGCAGATACGGTAACGGTACGCATTGATTCCATCGCACCGGTAAAGAAGAAACAACCACTCGATGCACCGGTTGTTTATGAATCCAACGACTCCACTGTCTTTACTTTGGGAGGAGCCGCTACACTTTATGGTAGCGGAAAAGTGAATTATCAGAACATCGAACTGGCTGCGGAAGTTATTTCGATGAATCTGGATAGTAGTACTGTGCATGCTTATGGTATCAAGGATACTACCGGAGTGGAAAAAGGTAAACCGGTATTTAAAGAAGGTGAAACCTCGTATGATACGGAAACAATCCGATATAACTTCAAAACCAAGAAAGCGGGAATTACTGATATCGTCACCCAGCAGGGAGAAGGATATGTGACCGGAAGCAAGGCGAAGAAAGGGGCCAATGATGAAATTTTCATGGAGCATGGGCGTTATACAACCTGCGATCATCACGATCATCCCCACTTCTATATGCAGCTGACGAGAGCTAAGGTGCGCCCTAAAAAGAATGTAGTGACAGGACCTGCCTATCTGGTTGTGGAAGATGTGCCTCTGCCGTTGGCTGTGCCGTTCTTCTTCTTCCCATTCTCCAGCAGTTACTCTTCCGGTTTCATTATGCCGACTTATATGGATGACTCCAGTCGTGGTTTCGGTTTGGCAGAAGGAGGATATTACTTTGCCATGAGTGATATCATGGACTTGAAAATAACGGGAGATATCTTCACGAAAGGTTCATGGAGATTGTCTGGATTGACAAACTATAATAAACGCTATAAATATTCCGGTACGCTGCAAGCGGACTATCAGGTCACCAAGACTGGAGATAAAGGGATGCCGGACTATACAGTTGCTAAGGACTTTAAGGTGGTATGGAACCATCGACAGGATGCTAAAGCCAGTCCGAACACTACATTCTCTGCCAGTGTGAACTTCTCGACCAGTAGTTATGAACGTTCTAATATCAACAACCTTTATAATTCGCAGTTGTTGACTCAAAATACCAAAACATCAAGTATTAGTTATTCTCGTAGTTTTCCCGATATCGGTCTGACCTTATCCGGAACTACCAATATCGCACAGACAATGCGTGACTCTTCTATTGCGGTCACTTTGCCTGACTTGAATATTACGTTGAGCCGTCTGTTTCCGTTCAAGCGCAAGAAAGCGGCAGGAGCCGAACGTTGGTACGAGAAGATTTCCATTGGTTATACGGGACGTCTGACAAACAGTATCCGTACTAAAGATGACCATTTGTTCAAAGCCGGACTAAGCTCATGGGAGAATGCGATGAACCATAACATTCCTATCAGTGCTACTTTTACGCTGTTCAAATATTTGCAGGTCAATCCTTCTGTGAATTATACAGAACGATGGTACACCCGTAAAATCAATCAGCATTATAACGAAGATACTCACAGGCTGGAATCATTGCCGGGCGATTCTCTTAACGGCTTTTATCGTGTATCCAATTACTCGGCTAGTTTGGCTCTAAGTACGAAATTGTATGGTATGTATAAACCGATCTTTGCGAAGAAGAAGGAGATACAGATTCGTCACGTATTCACACCGCAGGTGAGTTTGAGTGGTGCTCCGGGATTTGGCAAGTACTGGGAAGAATATACCGATTATAATGGTAATACACAATATTATTCTCCTTTTACCAATCAGCCTTATGGCGTGCCTTCTCGTGAGGGGTCGGGAACGGTTAGTTTCTCGATAGCTAATAACTTGGAGATGAAGTATTATGACGCAAAGAATGATACAGTCAAGAAAGTTAGCCTTATTGATGATTTGAGTGCCAATATGTCCTATAATATGGCGGCAAAGGAAAGACCGTGGAGTGACTTAAGTATGAACCTCCGTCTGAAACTGACCAAGAATTATACTTTCAATATGAATGCCCAATTCGCTACGTATGCTTATACATTCGATAAAAGCGGTAATGTAGTGACCAGTAACCGTACAGAATGGTCGTATGGTCGTTTTGGGCGTTTCCAAGGATATGGTTCTTCTTTCAACTATACCTTTAATAATGACACATGGAAGAAATGGTTCGGTCCGAAAGAGGAGGATGAAAAAGGAAAAGATAAGAAGTCGGAGGATAGTGACGATGAAGAATCTGACGGAACGGAAGGAGATGGTACTACACCTAAGAAAGTAGAGAAAGCACAGGCAGACCCGGATGGTTATCAGGTGTTTAAGATGCCTTGGTCGTTGAGCCTTAGCTATTCGTTTAATATCCGTGAAGATAGGTCTAAGCCTATTAACCGTTATTCCATGCGATATCCTTATACGTATACGCATAACATCAATGCAAACGGAAATATAAAGATTTCTAATAACTGGTCGCTCTCGTTCAACTCGGGCTATGATTTTCAGGCAAAAGAGATTACGCAGACTTCTTGTACAATCTCCCGTGACTTGCACTGTTTCAACCTGTCCGCCAGTCTTTCTCCTTTCGGACGCTGGAAATATTACAATGTTACCATCCGTGCGAATGCAAGCATCCTGCAAGACTTGAAGTATGAGCAGAGAAGCCAAACGCAAAGTAACATTCAGTGGTACTAGGATAAGTTGAGAGTGGAGAGTTGAGAGTGGAAATTCGGACGTGTAATTGTTTTGCTACAATATAGAAAAGAAAAATGGCTGCGCTATCATTCGACGAATAGTGCAGCCATTTTTTTTACTCTTTACTCTTTACTCTTTACTCTTTATTCTTAACTCTCAACTCTCCATTCTCAACTTCTCCAACTACCATGCGATTTCTGTTTTTCCATGGGTTTTCAGGTAGTCGTTTGTACGGCTGAAATGTTTGTTTCCGAAGAAGCCGTTGTAAGCAGAAAGAGGAGAGGGATGGGCGGAAGTGAGTACCAAGTGTTTGTTGCGGTCGATAAACGCTCCTTTCTTTTGAGCGTATGATCCCCACAGGATAAATACCAGGTTTTCTTTTTCTTCTGCCAGGGCACGGATTGCAGCATCAGTAAATGTTTCCCAGCCACGGTTCTGGTGTGAACCAGCTTGGTGAGCACGTACGGTCAGCGTAGCGTTGAGCAACAATACTCCCTGTTCTGCCCAGCGAGTCAGATTTCCCGTAGCAGGGGCATCTGTGCCGATGTCGGCTTTGATTTCTTTGAATATATTCACTAATGAAGGGGGAAAAGGCACTCCGTCGTTTACAGAGAAACAGAGACCATGCGCTTGTCCCGGTCCATGGTAAGGATCTTGTCCTATAATTACAACTTTCACTTTGTCGAAAGGACAAAGGTTGAAAGCATTGAAGATCAGTTTTCCCGGAGGGAAGATCTGATACTGGCTATATTCGCTTTTGACGAAATCGGTCAGTGTGCGAAAGTAGTCTTTTTCGAATTCGGGTTCTAAATGTGCTTTCCAGCTTTCTTCAATTTGTACATTCATAGTTTGTTATATAAGGTGTATTTCAAGTTCTTCACATTCCTTGCGCATATCTTCGGGCCAGATGCTGGCTTGTATTTCTCCGATGTGAGCTTTGCGAAGGTAGAACATACACAAGCGGGATTGTCCGATACCTCCTCCGATAGACAGGGGAAGGGTGTCATTCATCAATCGCTTGTGGAAATAAAGTTCCAGTCTTTTTTCTTCTTTTTCTTCTTTTAACTGACGTTGCAAGGCTTCTTTGTCTACACGGATTCCCATCGATGATAATTCGATGGAGCGTTGCAGTACATTGTCCCACAATAGGAGGTCGCCGTTTAGTCCGGGCAGGTCGTTCAGTCCTTTGGTAGTGTAGTCGTCATAGTCCGGTGCACGTCCGTCGTGCTTCTTGCCATCACCAAGTTGACAGCCTATTCCTATGATAAACACAGCTCCATATTTCTGACAGATGGCATGTTCGCGACATTTAGGTTCCAGGTTCGGATAAAGCTGGCGCAATTCCTCTGAATGAATGAAATGTAGCTTTTGTGGCAGGCAAGGTTTGATTTGCGGATACATTTCATATACCATATATTCTGTACGGATCATAGCCGCATAAATACGGTTGACGATTTCCTTTAGGAAGTTCACAGTCCGGTCTTCATTGGTGATAACACGTTCCCAGTCCCACTGGTCTACGTAGAGAGAATGCAGATTGCCCAGTTCTTCGTCTGACCGAATAGCATTCATATCCGTATAAATACCATATCCCGGTTCGATGTGATAGTCAGCTAAGGTCAACCTTTTCCATTTAGCCAATGAATGAACCACTTCGGCTTGCGCATCGCCCAGATCTTTGATTGGGAAAGAAACAGGTCGTTCTATTCCATTCAAATCATCATTGATACCCATTCCTTTCAATACGAAAAGAGGGGCAGTCACACGTCTAAGGCGTAGTTCGGATGACAAGTTTAATTGGAAGAACTCTTTTATTTGCTTGATTCCCAGCTCGGTCTGTTTGAGGTCGAGTAGCGGCTTATAGTTCTTAGGTTTTATCAAGTAACTCATAGGTTTGTTAAATGTTAATTGTCGGCAAAGATAGGAATAAAATTGATATATGTAATGGATATTCTCTAAAAGATTGTCAATTTGATAAAGTAAATGCTCTAAAGCATTTCAAAATAACAGTCTTCTAATATAGGGAAGTACCTTAAGAACTATAAAAAAAGGAGAATCATTAGGAAGATGAGAAGATTTTTTATACTTTTGTCCTCGCATTTAGAAAGAATGGCCCCGTAGCTTAGTGAATAGAGCGTCAGATTCCGGTTCTGAAGGTCGTGCGTTTGAATCGCACCGGGGTCACAGAAAAATCCCTTGATAATCAGTTGATTATTGAGGGATTTCTGTTTTCTTATACCTTGGATAACTAAAACTAAATGCAGGATTTAGCCCTTGTAATTGATTTTTGTTGGTCTATTGTTGTTCCCAAGAAACCAATGTTATATGTTGACTATCAAAGTGAAATCTTTCTTTTATCTCGTAAGAGGTTCTATTATTAGTCTTTCTTTGTGTAGGCTAAGCACCCAGCGCCTTATCATATTTCTATGGTAGG
>NZ_QTMW01000090.1:0-5864 GCF_003604005.1 Bacteroides sp. OF03-11BH
TCTGCCCGGCATGGACGATAAGAGAACATTATTATGATACCAAAAAAACTTATCTAATTGTATTTTTTTCCCTTTTGTTTGGGAGGGTGTTTAGTAATTTATATATTTGCGTTTGTAGAAATTAATAGCAAGATGTGTTTTTGTGGACACAAAAACCAAATCTTGCCTGATAAATCAGGAGTTTAGCCCCCTCGCAACTTGGGGGCATATATTATTTAGTATCATAGTATGAAAGCAAATAAAAGAGATAGAATAGTGAAAGTTCGCTTAACGAATTTAGAATATGAAGAACTAACTAAAGCTTCTAAATCTAGCAAATGTATGTCAGATTATTTTAGACAGAGAGTCTTTAGGAAAGGAGTTGGTCTTATTGACCCTAAAGAATTTATTCGTTCGATGGATGAAATTTGTTTGGAAATGAAACGTATAGGAAATAATATAAATCAGTTGGCTAGGTATGTAAATATTCATAAGGAAGAAGTTAATCAAGAGGTTCTTAATGAGGTAGAAAAGAAAATGGCAGACTATGTAATTATGCAAGATAAATTGAATGTTACTTGGCGTAAGTTGATGTCAATCAAATAATATATGTATATATAATATTTATATATATAATTTTAGTGATAAAGACAGCGTTACTATTTCTTTTCCCTAAAGTTCCTTGTGTCGTTTCTCTCTATACCTGAATACAGGAAAACGGCTGCATCATAAAAGAAAAGACACCGACACCATTCAGGAACTACCGCCCATCGGTAAAAGGATTGCATCTAATTGATACCTTTTCTGCCTGCACTGGAGAGAAACCGGGAAGGTATTTGATACCGTACTTTTCCGGGTTCTGCCCGGCATGGACGAAGAGAAAACATTATTATGATACCAAAAACTTTAGGGGAAAATATTATATATATAAATAATATATGAATATATAATATTTGTATATTTATTGTATGAATAAATTATATTGAAATATTCTTTTATTGAATATTTGTTTGTATATTTGCGGTGTGAAGTTATAAATATGGTAGTAGTAGTTTTAAAAGCGGCAACTTCTTTCGCTGGTATTGATTATAATG
Source organism: Bacteroides sp. OF03-11BH (assembly GCF_003604005.1). NCBI lineage: Bacteria > Pseudomonadati > Bacteroidota > Bacteroidia > Bacteroidales > Bacteroidaceae > Bacteroides > Bacteroides sp. OF03-11BH. The sequence goes on from NZ_QTMW01000090.1 coordinate 1,074, forward strand.
AGCGAAAGAATGAGGAAGGCAAGAGTGAACTTCTTGTTGCAGAAAATTTTGCTATGAATCCAGATAATTTGAAGAAGTCGGATTATATAGCTTATATGGAATCTGTCTGTAGGACTAATCCAGCGGTCAAGGCAAAACAATTTCATGCAGTGATTTCATGTAAGGGGCGTGAATATTCGGCAGAGGATTTGAAAAATGTAGCTTTGCAATATATAAATAAAATGGGTTATGGAAATAATCCTTATATGATATATTTTCATTCTGATACAGAAAATAATCATGTACATATTGTTTCTACACGAGTACAGAAGAACGGACAGAAGGTAAAAGATAATATGGAAGCTGTGCGCTCACAGAAAGTCATAAATCAAATAATGAATGTTGATTTAGCTTTGAAGGCTAAAGATGATATTTCAAAATACATGGAGTTTTCTTTTTCTACAGTGCAGCAATATAAGTTGTTACTTGAACAATCAGGATGGAAATTAAGAGAAAAGGATGGATTATTAATTTTGTATAAGGGTGGTGAAAAGCACGCTTCAATTCAATTAGAGCAGATAAAAGATAAAGCTAAACAATATACACCTGATGAAGAAAGAAGAAAACAGATAACAGCTCTTTTATTTAAATATAAGCAAGGACTTTCCTATACAGAACTTCAAACTTTGATGAAAGATAAGTTTGGTATAAATTTAGTCTTTCATACAGGAAAAGGACATACTAAACCTTATGGATATACATTAATTGATTATAGAAATAAGAGAGTTTTGAAAGGTGGGGAAGTTATGGATTTGAAGGAACTTTTAGTAGAGCCTAATAAACAAGCAAAAGTTGAACACTGTAATAGTATAATTAATCTTCTTTTGAAAGATGGAACAAAATATACAATGGATAGTTTCAAGAAATTAATGTTAGATTACGGTTATAGGTTTTCAATGAATGGCACAATATTTATAAATGGTGATGATAAGGCTTTATTGGTTCTTGATAAAAAACTGTTGAAAGAACTTAGATATAATAGCAGAGTGTATGAAGCAAATAAATTTAATGTTGCTACACTTAAAGAAGCCGAGTTGTTAAGTAGAATTTATCATGTGAAAAAAGATGATATTTTGATTCAAGAGCATATGGATAAAAAAAATACTGTCTATACTGATATGATAAATAGTTATTTGGCTCATAGTTCAGATTTACATTCTACATTAAGAGAAAAAGGAATTCTTTTTGTTGAAGATGATAATTTAGTTTATCTAATAGATAAAAAGAATAAAGTAATCGTAAGTACTGATGATTTAGGAATCAATATTATAAAAGATGGCTATAGTAAAGATAGGATTACTCTAGTTACTCTTGATAAGATGGAAAGAATAAATGTTGAACAAGATTCAGAACTGGCAAGGGGATTTAATCTGATTGATGCTATTTGTGATATTCTTAGCCAGCATATAAATGTACAGCAAGATAAATCTCCTAATAGGAAAAAGAAAAGAGGACAGCAACAAAATTAATAAATATAAGTAAGATATGATAATATTATTTGGGAATCAGAAAGGCGGTTGTGGTAAAACGACTAATTGCATACAATTTGCCAACTATCTAGTAGAAAAAGGAAAAGAAGTTCTAGTATTGGATTTAGATTTTCAGCGTTCATTATCGGATAGAAGAAAAGAAGATATTGCGACCTATGATAATGAACCTAAATATGAGGTTATACAAACCGATATATCTAATGTTGCTAAAATTATTAGTGATTTTACTAAGGTTGAGCAAGGAAATCTATTAATAGATTTGCCTGGTAAGATTGATGATGATGCTCTGGGAACTATTCTTAAAGCTGCGGATATAATAATATGCCCATTTAAATACGATAAATTTACAATGGATAGTACAGGTTTTTTTATCCAAGTGTTACAGTATTTAAATGTAAAAGCTAAAATATTCTTTTTACCTAACAATATGAGAACTGCGGTAAGATATGAAACAAAAGAACAGGTAGTTGATATTCTTAAGCAAGTTGGTTTTGTTACAGATGAAATACCAGCTTCTGTTGCTATGGAACGTATAAATACATTAGCAATTAGTAATGAGTGTATTGATAAGGTGAAGAATGCTTATGATTATATCATTCAAGAAGGAGCAATAAAATAAAATATTCTTTTAATAGATATTTGTTATAAAGTTATTCATTTATTGTATATATTTGCACATGGCTGATAAATTAAGGAAAAAGCAAAATGAAGGTATTTCTAGTGTTCTGGAAATAGCTAAAATGATAAGAGGTGAAGAATTGCATGGGAGTAGTATAAATGAAGCTCCTATTCAAGAAGCTAAATATGAAGTTGAAGAGGAGAAAGAACCACTTCATGTAGAAATGGAAACAACTTCTTCGGAAGTTTTTAATTTTAATGGCTCTAGTGAAATGGATTTGACGGACTTATTAGAGTACATTAAAGGAAAAAATTATAATTGCAAGGAAGTTCTATATGTTGATACAGATGTAAAAGAGGTGTTTGGGTTGCTCAAAGCTAAAGCCAAAATACCTATTTCATCTTTAGTTTCGTTTATTTTGGAAGATTGGTTAACTAAACACCGTAGCGACATAAGTTCTTTGATTAAGCAAAAAAAGAACCGTTTTCTTTAGTACAGAAAAAGGGTCGTTTTGTGAAACAAAAGATTTTTGGTTAGGCTATAGACCCGTCCAATGGGTTTTTCCTCATTGGACGGATATTTTAGATAGAAACAATAATTTCTTTAGGGATTCCTGTATAATATGCTATTTTTTCTACAGGAATATTATCTTCTCTCATTTTTATTATAATATCAATATTTTCTTTAGTAATAGAAGAAGGTATAAACGTAAATAAAATGTCTGACAATTTGCTTATAGCCTTAATAACTTTTTGTTTGTCAGATTCTTTTTTTAAGTCTATTTCACTGAAAGTTGAAAGTTTATCATGCAAAATAAGATAATATATTCCTCCTATTATTAGTGCAGATATAGTTACAATGTCAATATCTGTATTGGAGAATATGTTTGAGAATTTTTGGCATAAAGGTAACGTGTGCAATTCCCGTAGTTGAGCGGTACGTTGACTAGTTTCATTGTTATTAGCTAGTTCCCATTTTAGAAGTTCTTGCATGATTTTATTTTCTGATAAAGATTGAAATAAACCTACAAGAATGTTCATATATAGTGCTTTATCGTTACTAGATTGTTTTTGTGATTTTACAATATCGCTAAACCAATAGTCGTATTTTTTTACATACTCGTCAATGAACTTATTCAAATCATCATATCTGTTATAGAATTGTACAGGCTCAATTTCAGCTTGTCGCATAATACCTGTAACTGTTAGATTAGAAAATCCTTCAGTTTCAATTAAATGGGTTGCCGCATTAATAATGCTTTCCTTTATGTCTTTGGTACTTCTTCGCTTTCTCCTTTCTTTCATTATTATTTTATTTTTATGTTCTTATTTATATCATTAAGAGTATTGACTAAAGATTCTAATTGTTCAAGTTTATGCGTGGCAAGAACGCTGACCCTTAATCTTGCTTCTTTGGTTCTTACAGCCGGATATACAATTCCAATTGTAAAGATACCTTTTTCTTGCAACATTTTAGCAATTTCGTAAACCTTTTTATTATCTCTTATCATAATAGGAAAAATAGGGGAAACAGATTTTCCTATGTCGAACCCTTCTTCTTTCAACCGTTTTCTAAGATAGTTCGTATTTTCCCAAAGTTTGGTTCTTATTTGTGGTTCTTTTTTTATAATCTCTAAAGCTTTTAGTATGGATGCTGTGACTTGTGGGGTAGGGGCTGCTGAAAACACATTGCTGTCCGCATAAAATTTCAAGTATTGTATTATCTTCTTCGAAGCTGCTGCAAATCCCCCTACGCAACCAAATGACTTGCTGAATGTGCCAGTAATAATATCAATTTGACCTAAACAGTTATAGTATTCAGCTGTTCCTCTGCCATTGGCTCCCATTACTCCTATTCCATGTGCATCATCTAACATCAGCATGGTTTCATAAGTCTTGCAAAGAGTAATAATTTCCGGAAGTAAAGACAAATCCCCATCCTGGGAATATACACCATCTATTATTACAAGTTTAGTTTGATATTGCCCTTTGACTTCTTTTAGTACCTTCTCCAAATATTCTAGGTCGTTATGCCCAATTCGTTTTATATTTGTTCCTTTTAGTCCAGCCATTGCGCTTGTGTGGATATAAGGGTCTATCAATGCAATATCATTTTGACCCAATAAGGCTCTTAGTATTCCGGCATTTGCTCCAAATCCGGAAGAAAATAAAATAGCTTCTTCTTGTCCTACAAAAGAAGCTATTTCTTTCTCTAGCTGTTGGTGTATGTCGAGATAACCACCTATTACTTGTGCAGCGCAAGCACCTGTTCCATATTTTTTTATAGCATCTATACCTGCTTGTTTAGTTTCTTCTCTTTGTGACATACCTAAATAATCATTAGAAATAAATGCAATAACAGGTTCGTTGAAGCCTTCAATTGCCATTGTTGAACCGATACCTGTATGTGAAGTTATCCAATAGCTTTTACATCCGAAATCATTTAGTTGCTCAATGTACTGCTGGAAATCATTTGCTCTCTCAATAGCATTTTTCCCATAGGATAGTTCAAAGTCTTTTAATGAATGATAAGTTTTTTCCATATTAGTATAATTTAGATTGTATATTGCAAAAATAGCAAATATATTATGTTTTTAAGGTAAGTATTCGGCCAACTACAGGTATTAAACCTTTATATACAACA
>NZ_QTMW01000091.1:0-348 GCF_003604005.1 Bacteroides sp. OF03-11BH
TATATATATAAATAATATGTGAATATATAATATATAAACAAATAATATATAATATGTGATTAACACGCTTCACTTCCAGAGTTCCAGAAAGAGCCACACGAAAAATCTTCTTTTCCCTAAAGTTCCTTGTGTCGTTTCTCTCTATACTTGAATACAGGAAAACGGCTGCATCATAAAAGAAAAGACACCGACACCATTCAGGAACTACCGCCCATCGGTAAAAGGATTGCATCTAATTGATACCTTTTCTGCCTGCACTGGAGAGAAACCGGGAAGGTATTTGATACCGTACTTTTCCGGGTTCTGCCCGGCATGGACGATAAGAGAACATTATTATGATACCAAAAA
>NZ_QTMW01000091.1:358-5474 GCF_003604005.1 Bacteroides sp. OF03-11BH
AGAGAACATTATTATGATACCAAAAACTTTAGGGAAAAATAAAACCTCGGCAGTCTATAAACCTAAAACCATTTTTAACAAAAATAATTGTCCTATTATTTGCGACATTTATAGAAAATCACTATCTTTGAGTATTGAAAATAAAGAGATAAACAAACCTTTAAAGCTGGTTTGGCTGCCAGTATAAAGAACAGCAAACAAAATCATGAAACATTGCTTCTTAAATCCATTTCGTAGCCAACTGTTAGTGCTATTTTTCAGTATTAATTCATTAATCATTTTTTTATGAAAAAAGAGTTTACATTACGCTTAGACGATGCAGCCTGCGCAGAGTTAGAAAATCTAAAAAAATTATCTGGTGAAAAAACAGATGCTAAAGCTATTAGATTTGCTATTCAGAATTATGCAACTTTGAATGATAGGTATATTGAAACACAACGGCAAATAAGGACGTGGAAAGATAAATATGCAGCGTTAAATAAAGCTGTTGATGATTACTTGTCTTCTTTTGAAGCATTGAAGAAAACTACAGATTGATAGTCAATTATTAGAAATGTGAAAGGATTAATTTATGATTGGAGTAGAGAAGAAAATTTTCAGATTATCTAGTTCTGTGTTAAATCGTACTTTTAAGCAGGAAAAGAGTATTTTTTGTTCAATGGTGTTACGATTGATGGATACAGAAAACTATGCAAACAATTATTGCGATTCGCTAAGTCTTGTTCTTGAACTATTTCCAGAGATTGATAGGGAAAAGCTAGAAAAAGAATTGGATAAATACGTTTGATAGTATTTGAAATCAAAAATGGGCTATTAAACTAGTTAATAGCCTTATTTTAATACATAAATTCATGAAATATGGCAGCGGATATGACAGATGAAACGATTGCACAATACATGGAACGCATCGAGAAAATGAGCATAAAAGAAATTCAAAAAGAAATTGAATTTCTGGAAAGCCCCGGTTACAACTGTGAAGGACTGGTATGTGCAGACGGAGTAATTACTCCCCGGACAAAAATGCATCGTAAGGTTCTTTGGTATAAGAGAATGAACCAAAAGAGCCTAACAGCCCTGCAATGGGCAAAAGAAGGATATGTTGTAAATCCGGATGCAATAGGAAGAAAGTGGAAAAACAATCCTCACAATTCAAAGGCTATAATATATTATGTATCAGATGAAGTACATGAGGACAAAGAAGCGGCTAAAGAATTTCTCAAATCGAGGCGTAAGGAAAAGAAAGAGTAGTCTTTAGTTCACAGGTCTCTTTTCCAGATATATAAGTCAAGATAAAATGGGATTATCATACCAAATAACGCATAACAGAATAGTAATGAATCAAGAAAGAACATTAACCTTTGGTAAGTATAAGGGAACACATCGAAGTAATATTACTGGAGGCTTCTCAGCAGGTGACTTCGGTGGTTTAATTTATTCAATCGAAAATTTCAATGAAAGTGAATATGAGTTTTAACCAATAAAATGAAGATATGAATAATGAATTTATTGATGGTATTTGGTTTGCTGTTCAGCATATTGTAGTAGTCAGAGATATGCCAGCAATCGCAATAGGGATAATTAAGGAATCGAATCTTTCCATTGATGATTGTAAGGCTGCGCAAAAAAGGAGTGGTTCTTTTCACAATCAGATGATGAAGTTTATTGAAACAGAATTAGCGTAAAACAGTATAAATATGAGCAAAATTGAAGAAGCCTTCAGAGGCTTAGGAAGAACAGAGAAAGTGAGATTCATTTCGCAGAACATCGAGTATGCAAATGCGGTTGCAGTAGCCAGTTATGTAAAAGGTTATCTTTTCGATGTCCTTAATGATGTCGGAGATGATGAGTATATAGCAGCGTATCTCAGAGAAAAGGGATATGAAGTAAAAAAACAAGAATAATCCTCAAATCGATATATAAATAAACGAATTATGAATGAAAGAACAATCCAAATAGACGTAATTGGAAAAATAGAAGGTACTCAATTTATGAAGTGTAAGCTATATACAAATGAAAATATTGTCATTATCATGATGAATGAATTTGATTATGAACGGTTGAAAGAAGAAGGAATCTTCATAAGAGATGGCAAAAGTCGAGATTCAGCCGGGGTGTTGAATACAACCAATACTTTCATCGAAAAAAATTAATACTCAAAACAAAAAAGAATGATTATGGATAAAAAAGAAAAGAATTTTGCCACATACAAAGAATTTGCAAAGATGCTTCGGGAAGTGGCAAACATATACTCTAAACTGGGTGACGAACCATTGTTGAAAGAAGGATATGAGTATAACGCCATTAGAGATGCTGTTCAGTATGTAACGAACAAACACGATTTTGGTTACTTTATACAGCCTTGGAAGGATGAGTTTCTACGTATGCCTTTTGATGTGACGAAGCGAAAAAAATGGGCTGATTATGTGGCTGAATGCCATGCTACAGGAAAGGAAATAGATTACGATAATTATGATTGGGATAAATGACCATAATTTTTCGAATAGTGTGAAAGGGAATAGATGTCATATAATCAAAATATAGATAGAATGTTTATTGAATATAAGGTATATCGTAGGGTGTCAGATTTGAAGCCTTTTATATCTAGGGATGAACTTCCTTCTTGTCAGATGATTGGGAAAAAAAAGTTTGTAGGAAAAAAAGCAAAAATGGAGGCTGTTTATAGACTTACAGGGAAACGTTTGCCAGAAGACTATACAACAGAGCAGGTAAACAATTTTCTTACGGTAGAGCTTTTTAATACGTCTTTATGGCATAAGTATAGAAAGATTTACAATGAAGTTTCCAATGAAAAAGAAATTGTTGTTGAGAACTATAGTTATCAATATACATTAGTTGTAGAATTAGCAAATAAATCGAATTTATCATTGGATGAAGGAAAAATTGTACATTTTGTTATGTGCGAACTGTTAGGAAATCCTTGTGAAACGTATAAAGGGATGAAAAACCCTATAATTTCTTTACGAAAAGATTATGATAGATAAAGCAAAAACATTAGATGAATGCTTTAAGGAACTAATTCTTAAAAGAGGTTGGTCTAAAAATAGTCCATATGACCGCCGAACTGCATCAAGGCATAAAAAGCAATTCCTTGAAGGAACGTTGCCCGATGAATTTAAAAGAGTATATTTGCAAAGTGCTGGTTATACAATAGTGCAGCCGGAGCTTTGGCGACAGGAATTATAAAACAAAGAAAATGGACTGGAGGAACATAATAAGAAATCTATTAGAAATTATCATTGCTATTTTTAGAATGATTTTCATAGGGCTATTTTATATAGCCAAGTTTATGTTTGTGTTCTTTATTCTACTTTTTTTTGGAGTATTAATCAGTCAAAATAATAAGCGATGGTAAATAGAGAAATAAAAGCCCGAAAACGTGCGGTGAAAGAAGAAAAAGAAGAAATAGACGGTGAGATTGTTAGAATTAGGAAAGGGCATCCTCGTACAAATCTTCCTGTGAAACTCCCAGAAAATCCCACATGGCTGAAACAACCTAATGTAGTTACATTAATGGCTGGTGATTTTAAGACAGTACAGATTAGAATCTTAATTGCTGTTATAGAGAAATTACAGGATGTCATAGAATTAAGTATTCAGCATCTAGATAAATATGGTACATCTATTCCATGCGAGCAATTATCTTTATTTCAAGAATATTCAGACCGTATAAGAGTAGATATCGCATATCGGGATTTGGGCGTTAATCCAGACCAATACAAGGAAGTAAAAAGCATGGTTCGTAAATTAATCAGTATTCCTGTAGAGCTTGATGTTAAAGACCCAATAACAGGTGAGGATAGTTGGTCTATTACTGGTTTATTCACTAAGGCAAATATACCCAAAACTCCTTATTCAAGAGGTTTTTCTTTAGAAATGGATAGAGAGGTTGCTAAAGTTTTCATTAATGTTGATAGAGGTTTTACACGCTATATAAAAGAGATAGCTTTAAGAGCGCAAAGTAGATATACAATAAGAATGTATATGCTGATTAGCTCATGGAAAGAAAAAGGTGGTTTTTCTATCTATGTGGATAGATTTCGGAAATTCTTAAAATTAGAAGATAAATACCCCGAATTTAAAGATTTGTATAAACGTGTAATACGCCCTGTTTACGATGATTTGTTTGAACAGGCTGATTGCTGGTTTGAAATGGCAGAAGTTTATCGTAATTCAGGCGATACACAGCCTTATAAACTTAATTTCAAAGTTATTAAGTCTGCATTATCAAAGAAGGAAGAAGAACTATTAAAAGGACAAAAGAAGATGATAACGAATTTTTGTTCTTTGCACTTTGCAATGAAGGACGAGCATTTGCAGCAGTTTATTCCACAGATTACATTAAGCAACTATAAAGCAGTAGTAACTAAGATGCTTTATCTAGGCGAATATGTTAGAGATAACTGGAATAAAATTTCAAATAAAGCAGAATATTGTTTATCCGTATTATTAAAAGAAGTAGAAATACTCCCCGGAATGATTGGAGAAGAAAAAGAAGATGAATAAAAGTTGGGTTTTTGTCCCTAGGAGGGGTCTAAAAGTTGGGTTTTTGTCCCTAAGAAGTTGGGTTTTTGTCCCTAAGAAGTTGGGTTTTTGTCCCTAAGAAGTTGGGTTTTTGTCCCTGATTTTTTACCATTATCTGTTGTTTTTCAGATAGTTACCCTTTCATTTTTAAGGGTACTACCATCACTAGCTGATAAAAAAAAACCTGATAATCATACCAACACACAAAAAAGGAACTTTTCTTATTACATAAACCCATAAAAAAGGAACTTTTCTCATAATCTTAACACAAACTTTAGGGAAAAGAACATCTATTAACAAAAAAAGACACTATATGATACAAATAATCAATCAAAAGTTGGGTTTTTGTCCCTATCTAAAAAAAACATATTTTAAAAAGTTGGGTTTTTGTCCCTATGCTTTTTTGATATACTGTAGGGAAAGAAATTGATACCGAATTATCATTCCTGGCACACCCTGTAGAACGACCTTTTGATACCAAATACAAAAAGCAGCCGGAAGCCGGACGCAAAAAATTGATACCATAAAACATTAGGGAAAAAGAACAGGAACAAAATACAATATTATATATATA
>NZ_QTMW01000092.1:0-5001 GCF_003604005.1 Bacteroides sp. OF03-11BH
CTAAAAATTATAATAATAATTTGTGGTGTCGGTATCGTCTAAGTGCCATTATTTTTTAGAACGCCCTGCCGTAAAAACTTTGAAAATAGATTTAGTGGAACAGCAGGTACCGGAAGATTATCCTTTGCCAGACTATATCATAAATTTAGCCTCTATAGTAACGGCAGAACGTAATATTTCTCTCTTTGACGGATTAATAAGTAGTAACCTAAAAGTTTTGCTAAACTTGTATAATCGATTTAAGGATTGTTCTCAGTTGAAACTTTTCATTCAGTTTGGGAGTAGTGAAGAATATGGGAACGAAGGAGTGCCTTTTATTGAAACAATACGCGAGGTTCCAAATTCTCCTTATGCACTTGTAAAGCAATTAACAGTCAATACAGCTTTGATGCTCCATAATAATTATGGTTTCCCGGTTATGGTAGTTCGTCCGGGTAACCTCTTTGGACCTTATCAAAGTGCTAGTAAATTTATTCCATATATCATAACCCAGCTAAAAGAGAACAAACAACTTGATGTTACATTCTGCGAACAAAAGCGTGATTTTATTTATGTGGAAGATTTTGCATGGTGTATAGGAAAACTCATAGAACATCATTCATGCATAATAGGTGAAATTGTAAATGTAGCTAGTGGCATAAGCATTTCACTACGTGAAATCATTGAAATTTGTAAAGCTAATATTGGTAGTACTTCACTGATTAATTATGGTGCATTGCCATATCGAGAAAATGAAGTCATGGATTTAAAGTGTTCTATAAATAAGTTGGAGACAATTGTAGGGCATTCTTTGCATTTTGATATTGTAACACGGTTAAAGACTTTCTCATGCATACAATAATATTAGGTGCTGGTATTTCGGGATTGGGGGCAGGGTACTCTCTTGCTCAAAATGGGAATAATCCAATAATTTTAGAAAAAGACGAAACCTATGGAGGACTTTGTGGTAATTTTACCATCGAAGGATTTCGTTTTGATTGCTTTGTACATTTCTCTTTTACTAAAGATGAGAAAGTAAATAAATTCTTTGTAGATAGTAGTCCAGAAATATATTGCCATAAACCTAATCCATTTAACTTCTATAATGGATTATGGATAAAGCACCCAGCTCAAAATAATCTTTTCCCATTGCCGAAGGAAGAAAAAGAAAAAATTATAGCTGATTTTCGTGGCAGACCCAAAGTGGATTCTTTAGTGGTAGAAAATTATGAACAATGGCTTCGTATTCAATATAGTGATTATTTTGCTGAACACTTTCCTATGGTGTACACTCGTAAATATTGGATGACTGATGCTTATGACCTTGAAACTCGTTGGATCGGTAGTCGTCTTTATCAGCCTTCGCTTGATGAAGTGATACAAGGTGCGCAAACGGCAGATACTCCAGTAACTTATTATTCGAAAGAAATGTGTTATCCAGTAAAAGGAGGTTATAAACAATACCTTGTTACTTTGGCTATGGGGCAAGATATTCGTTATAATGAGGAGGTAATAAAAATATCACCACAGAGTAAAAGTTTACATACTGCCAGTGGTACAGAATATACTTACAATCGGCTCATTAGTAGTCTTCCTTTGCCTATGATAGTGAAAATGTTGTCTGATGTACCAGAAGAAGTGCTATCTGCTGCTAAGATGCTTCGTTGTACTTGTGGTTATCAAATTTCTGTAGGTTTGAAAACAAAAGATATTCCTCCTTATTTGTGGTGGTATATATACGATGAGGATATTCTTCCGGCCCGCGTGTATTCCCCTTCTCTGAAATCTCCAGATAATGCTCCTGAGGGATGTTCTTCGCTACAATTGGAAATTTATTGTGAACAAGGTAAATATACGAATGAGGAATTGATTAGTCAATCTGTGGGTAAGCTTATAAAACTAAATGTGATAAAACAAGAAGATATTCTTTTTATAGATGTACGTTATGAAAAATATGCAAATGTGATTTTTGATCAGAATATCTATACTATGCGTAAAATAGTTCGTGATTATTTATGGTCGATAGGCATAGAGACTATTGGACGTTTTGGAGAATGGGATTATCTGTGGAGTGATCAAAGCTTATTGAGTGGGTTAAGGAAAAGATGACTTTAAGAAAAAAATCGAAAGGATTATTTTGTGTCTTAAAATAACGGTAAAAAAGAATGTTGTCAACTACTGAACAAGAAAACAATAAACGGATAGCAAAAAATACAATATACTTATATATCAGAATGTTCTTAACAATGATTGTGTCATTGTATACATCGCGTATAGTGCTACGAGTATTGGGAGATTCTGATTATGGATTGTATAACGTAATTGGTGGTATCCTTACCATGTTCTCAATGTTCAGCGGAGCTTTAACGGTGGGAACACAAAGGTTTCTGACTTTTGCTTTGGGAGAAAAAAACTTTGAAAAACTGCAAAGTACATTCTCTATGGTATTGGGGCTTCATCTGGCTATTGCTGTGGTCATATTGCTATTGTCTGAAACTATAGGTCTGTGGTTCTTTTACGAATATCTTAAGATACCGGATGGACGTATGACTGCTGCATTGTGGGTGTATCAGTTCACGATATTAGGTTTTTTGATAAACCTAATCCAGCTACCGTTCCAGGCTTGTCTCATTGCCCATGAAAAAATGAGTATGTATGCCTATATGAGTATTTATGATGTAGTGATGAAACTTATGTTGGTGATAATACTACAATATGTTACTTTTGATAAGCTGGTATTATATGCTGTGGTGGTGTTTGTTGTAAACCTCACATCTGCTGTCATCTATAATTTCTATAGCCGGAGGCAATTCAGTGAATGTACATTTAGAATTGCATGGGATGGAAATTTGGCCAAAAAGTTTGCCTCATATAGTGGATGGAATATAGTTGGAGGAAGTATTGGATTTTTCACTAACCAAGGTATCAATATTCTACTGAATATATTTTGTGGGACTATTGTTAATGCTGCAAGAGGCTTGTCGATAACAGTCAATACTTTTCTTTTGAATTTTGTTAATAATTTCCAAACTGCTGTAAATCCACAAATCGTGAAATTGTATGCAGCAAATGAATATGATAAACTTCATCGTTTAGTGATATATAATTGTCGTATTGCTGAGTATTTATATCTTCTCATCGCAATTCCCATTTTTATAGAGATCGAATTTGTACTTAAAATTTGGCTTGGAGATTATCCCGAGTATACTCCTGTGTTTGTACAAATTATTTTAATTCAATCAGCATGGAACCCACTTAGCTATCCTGTGGGTATGTTAATTCATGCTTCAGGCAGAATGAAATGGCCTTCTATATGGGCTTCTCTCCTGATTTTGATTTTTCCAATATCATATATATTGTTGAAAACAGGCTATTCTCCTGTAACAGTTTATATCGCAAGTGCAACAATCTGGTTGTATCTTAATGGTTGTAATCTATACTTTGCTAATCGATATACATATTTGTCAATCAAAAGGGTACTTCATGAGGTATATTTCAATGTAATTCCTGGTGCAGCAGTAATGTTTATTATTCCATATATTATTTCAGAACAGATGGAATCAGGCTGGTCCAGTTTTTTAGTCGTAAGTAGTGTGAGTCTCATTACTTCTACTTTGGTGATTTTTGTATGGGGGATGACTCCTAATATGAGAATTTTAGTTTTAAAGAAGTTACATATAAATAATCAATTAAATAAATAATCAATGAATAGAAAAATGTCAATAGGTGTATGTTATTATTTGCCAGAGCCAACATATATATGTAATGAGTATTGTATTCCTATCCAATTAGGTTTTTATGAAACAGGTATTGAGATGGGAATTCAGAAAGATAATACGGGTGACAATCGTTCATTAAAACATCCTAGTTATAGTGAATATTCAGGTGTGTATTGGTTGTGGAAGAATATGTTTTCTGAATATAAAGGTATGGTGCATCATAGACGTTCTTTTACGTTGGAAAACATCTCTCTGTCTAAAAGATTTGGAATCTATACTGGACTATTGATAAATTATGCCAAAAATATGTTCAAGCATTCAGCTATAACTTACAATGAGATAGTGGAATGTAAAAGTAGTGAGGAATATAAAGAAAAACTAGATTGTTTTTTGAGAAAATTGCCTAATTTGTTTGAGCGTGGTTGCGATATAGTCGTACCTAAACCTTATCATTTTTATAGAATAACTGTTGAAGAATATTTTGATGAAAGAGTGGGAACAATAATAATGCGTTTATTACGTCTAATATTAAAAAAACAGTATCCTAATTACTATCCATATTTTGAAAAGACACTGAGGGGAAGCTGTCTTTATTATGCTAATCTAGAAATTATGCGTAATGAAATATTTGACGAATATTGTTCTTTTGTTTTCGAGGTATTTGATTTGTTGGAAAACGAATTATTGAATAAAAAACATTATATTGATCTCAATAAGGAATTTGCATTATATAGAGTCTTTGGATATGTTGGTGAACTTTTAACTAATACATTTATTTTGAAAAAAAAGGCAGAAGGATTAAAAGTGAAAGAATTTACTGTATTATTTAATAGTGCAGTAAAGGGTAACAACACAACTGACTATAGTAATATAAAGTTGTAAATAATGAAAAAGTAAGCGTTCAATTTCTACGTCTTGTATGTAATTGATATCCTAGCTAGCTTTACATCGTAATCAAAAAGGATGCATTTATGTATAATAGGAGCAAATTCAGTTGCAATTCAAGATGTACCTTCTTTTTGTGTTGTAGCAGGAAATCCTGTTAGGGTAATAAAAAAATAGAAATATGAAATCAGTATTACTTATAGCACCCACATTTCTTAACCTGTATATAGATCTGAAGATTGAATGGGAAAAGCGTGGGTATAATGTCACGTATATCGAAGAAGAATCATATAGCTTTGACCCTTCTCTTATAAGAAACAAGCAGCTAAGCTATTGGAAGGAAAAATTATACATCCAATTCTTAAAAAAGAAGGCACTTAGACGATACCGACACCACAAATTATTATTATAATTTTTA
>NZ_QTMW01000093.1:0-3252 GCF_003604005.1 Bacteroides sp. OF03-11BH
GTGTACAACTACTATTCGGACTTTGCCGAGAAGGGGTACTACAACCGTATCATCTCCGGGAACATCAACCAAGTACTGAAGGTGGACAGCGTGGTGTGCGACTTCAACGGCTATCCCTACCGTGCCGTGACCTATGCCACGCAGAAAATCATCCGGCAAAGCAACGTCACCGAACGCAGCCTCGTGACCACGTGCCGCCTCTTGAACTCGTCCCGTTCGGACGACAATCCCAACGGTTTCACCATCGAGGGATTCACCATCATCGAGAACAAGGATTTACAAACCATCAAAAGGTAAACGGACATGAAGAAAATCAAAAAATCATTTTGGCGTGCGTACTGGAAGCTCCACGACAAAAAGAAAATGCTGGTGGCAAGGCTCAAAGGCTATCTGGACGGTTTACCCCCGAAGACACGCAGGCGCATCGTGCTGGCGATGCTCGCCGCCTTCGCGGTGCTTGCCATCTACACCTTCGGCAAAGCCGTCTATGACATCGGCAGGAATGGCGGCAACCGGATAGTAACAGACCATGCCGGACAGGTGGGACTGTCCGTAAAGCCGTAAAACAATCACAACGTAATACCTTATTTATATGGAACAGACGAAGAATGAACCTAAAAACGAGAACAAGGCGGCTCCCGACAACGGGAAACCGAAGAAGGAGCGCAAGCCGCTGACCGAAGCCCAAAGGCTGAAACGTCAGAAAATGATAGTGCTGCCCGCTATGGTGCTGGTATTCATCGGGGCTATGTGGCTGATATTCGCCCCGTCTTCCGACAAGGAACAGCAACCGGGAACGAGTGGTTACAACATCGAAATGCCCGACGCTGACAAGGCGAACCGCCAGATCATCGGCGACAAGGCGAAAGCATACGAGCAGGGGGCGATGGAGGAACGGCAGGAGAACCGCAGCCGCACCATGCAGGAACTGGGCGATATGTTCGACCGAGAGGTGGCGGAAACGGACGGTGGCAGGGACTTCGACCTTGCCAATCCCGGAGGAACGGAAGAGAACGTGAAATCCGCCCCGAAGACCATCCAGTCTTCCGCAGCTGCCTACCGCGACCTCAATACCACGCTCGGCAACTTCTATGAGCAGCCGAAGAACGACAACGCGGATATGGACGAACTGTTGGAGCGCATCGCTTCGCTGGAATCGGAACTGGAAAGCGAGAAAGGCAAGGCGTCCGCTGTGGATGATCAAGTGGCACTTATGGAGAAGTCCTACGAGCTGGCGGCGAAGTACATGGGCGGTCAGAACGGTACACAGCCACCTGTCGGACAGGCGGCAGAACCTTACCATGTGCAGAAAGCCGGAAAGAACACGGCTGCACCTGTCAGGCAGGTAACGCATCAGGTGGTGTCCTCGCTCTCACAGCCGATGAGCATCGCCGAATTTGCCGCCTCCTTCTCGCAGGAGCGCAACCGCAGTTTCAATACGGCGGTGGGTGTCACGACCGTGTCGGACAAGAACACCCTGTCGGCGTGCGTCTATGGGGCGCAGAGTGTGACGGATGGGCAGGCTGTCAAACTCCGGCTGCTGGAGCCGATGGCGGTAGCGGACAAAATCATCCCCCGTAATGCGGTGGTGATCGGCACGGCAAAGATTCAGGGCGAACGGCTTGATATTGAAATCACGTCGCTGGAGTACGCGGGTACGATTATCCCGGTAGAGCTGGTGGTGTATGACACGGACGGGCAGCCCGGTATCTTCATTCCCAACTCTATGGAGATGAACGCCGTCAGGGAGGTTGCCGCCAACATGGGCGGCTCGCTGGGCAGCAGCATCAATATCTCCACCAACGCAGGGGCGCAGCTCGCCTCCGATTTGGGTAAAGGGCTGATACAAGGAACCAGCCAGTATATCGCTAAGAAGATGCGTACCGTCAAGGTGCATCTGAAAGCCGGGTACAAGGTCTTGCTCTATCAGGACAGGAATTGAAAAAAGAAAAAGTAACAACAACCAAATTTTTATTTACCACTAAAATCCAAAGTAGAATGAAAAAAGTAATCATCATGTTTGCCCTCGCTATGGGCATCGTAACTGCCAACGCGCAGGAGAACGTAACCGTTGTAACGGACAACGGAAGTGAACAACCGACCTTGACAAAGGAGGTCTATCCGCAGAAGGAGGCGGACGGCGATCTGTATCACGGGCTGACAAAGAAGCTGACCTTCGACCGCATGGTTCCCCCGCACGGATTGGAAGTGACTTATGACAAGACCGTCCACGTCATTTTCCCCTCGGAGGTGCGCTACGTGGATTTAGGCTCGCCCGACCTGATTGCGGGCAAAGCCGACGGAGCGGAGAACGTCATCCGCGTGAAGGCTACCGTGAGGGACTTCCCGAACGAAACCAATATGTCCGTGATAACGGAGGACGGGAGTTTCTATGCCTTCAACGTGAAGTACGCCACCGAACCGCTGCTGCTCAACGTGGAGATGTGCGACTTCATCCATGACGGCGAGAAGGTGAACCGTCCGAACAACGCGCAGGAAATCTATCTGAAGGAACTGGGCAGCGAAAGCCCGATGCTGGTGCGCCTTATCATGAAGTCCATCCACAAGCAGAACAAGCGCGAGGTGAAGCACATCGGCTGCAAGCGATTCGGCATCCAGTACCTGCTGAAAGGCATCTACACGCATAATGGTTTGCTCTATTTCCACACGGAGATAAAGAACCAGAGCAACGTGCCTTTCGACGTGGACTACATCACATGGAAAATCGTGGACAAGAAGGTGGCGAAGCGTACCGCCGTGCAGGAGCAGATTATCCTGCCGCTCCGTGCGCAGAATTACGCCACACTCGTGCCGGGCAAGAAGAGCGAGCGCACGGTGTTCACGATGGCGAAGTTCACCATTCCCGACGACAAGTGCCTCATGGTGGAACTCAACGAGAAGAACGGAGGTCGCCACCAGTCTTTCGTGATTGAGAACGAGGACTTGGTACGTGCCAATACCATTAACGAACTTCAAGTGCGTTGACCATGAGAAAGTACATCGCAATAATCATCGCGTCGCTTGCCCTGTGTACGGGGCAGGCGCACGCCCAGCGATGCCTGCCGAAGATGCAGGGCATCGAGGTCAGGGCGAACATGGCGGACGGCTTCAATCCCGGCGGCAAGGACAGCGGGTACAGCTTTGGGGCGGCTCTTTCCACCTACACGAAAAAGGGGAACAAATGGGTGTTCGGCGGCGAGTATCTGTTGAAGAACAACCCTTACAAGGACGGAAAGATACCCGTGGCGCAGT
>NZ_QTMW01000093.1:3262-4819 GCF_003604005.1 Bacteroides sp. OF03-11BH
TAACGAACTTCAAGTGCGTTGACCATGAGAAAGTACATCGCAATAATCATCGCGTCGCTTGCCCTGTGTACGGGGCAGGCGCACGCCCAGCGATGCCTGCCGAAGATGCAGGGCATCGAGGTCAGGGCGAACATGGCGGACGGCTTCAATCCCGGCGGCAAGGACAGCGGGTACAGCTTTGGGGCGGCTCTTTCCACCTACACGAAAAAGGGGAACAAATGGGTGTTCGGCGGCGAGTATCTGTTGAAGAACAACCCTTACAAGGACGGAAAGATACCCGTGGCGCAGTTCACGGCGGAGGGCGGCTACTACTTCAAGATACTCTCCGATGCCCGTAAAATCGTGTTTGTTTATGCGGGGGCTTCGGCTCTTGCCGGATATGAATCGGTGAACTGGGGCGAAAAGGTGCTGCATGACGGCTCCACGCTCCATGACCGGGACGCCTTTATCTACGGCGGTGCACTGACGCTCGATGTGGAATTTTACGTGGCAGACCGTATTGCTCTGCTTGCCAACCTCCGGGAGCGTTGCCTGTGGGGTGGCGACACGAGGAAGTTCCACACGCAGTGGGGCGTGGGTATCAAGTTCATCATTAACTGACGCGCCGCATGGAACGGAGGGAAATTGACGCCATGAGGCAAATATCCCTTGCAGACTTCCTCGCACGGCGGGGACATGAGCCTGTCCGAAGAAGCGGCAACGAGTTGTGGTATCGTGCGCCATACCGCAATGAGCGCACGCCCTCTTTCCGTGTGAACGTGGCGAAACAGCTCTGGTACGACTTCGGGCTTGGCAAGGGCGGCGACATCTTCACGCTTGCCGGGGAATTTCTCGGAAGCGGCGACTTCATGGAACAAGTGAAGTTTATAGCGGGAACCGCCAATATGCCTATGCCTGTCCCCGAAGTGAGTAAACCTACTTTTCTGCCTAAACCGTCAGAACCTGCCTTTGAGGGAGTGGAAGCCGTCCCGCTGCTTCGTTCTCCACTGACGGATTATCTTGCGGAACGGGGCATCCCTTACGTTGTCGCATCACGCTATTGCTGCCGACTGAATTACGGTGTGCGTGGCAAACGGTATTTCGCCGTCGGCTTCCCGAACGTGGCTGGCGGATATGAAATCCGCAGCCGTTTCTTCAAAGGATGCGTACCGCCGAAGGATGTGTCGCTGGTCAAGGCAGAAGGTTCTCCGTCTGACGTGTGCAGCGTCTTTGAGGGCTTCATGGACTTCCTTTCCGCTGTCACGCTCGGATTGGAAACGGGTGATTGCCTTGTGCTGAACTCCATTTCCAACGTGGAAAAGGCTATGAGGTATCTGGACGGTTACGGACGCATAGACTGTTACCTCGACCGTGACGAAGCCGGACGGCGTACGTTGGAAATGCTGAAAGAACACTATGGGGAACGTGTCTGCGACCGTTCCGCCCTCTATGACGGTTGCAAGGACTTGAACGAGTATCTGCAACTGACAACGAAAAAAAGAAATGAACAATAACTTAAAAATCAAAAGACAATGAACATACTGAACAACAAGAACAAGAGAACATCAATCTTCAAGG
>NZ_QTMW01000094.1:0-2499 GCF_003604005.1 Bacteroides sp. OF03-11BH
AGTGCGCCCATAATAGGGGCTTGATAATAATCACTTTGGCAAGTGATTAGGTTAGTATTCCAATTTATAAACCTATCCCAGACCGACTTATCCGAATGGGAAACCAAACGGGGAGTGAAGCATGTCGGTAACGCGATAAGTCAGTTAATTGCTAAACTGCGACTGAATTGCTATGGGAAAAGACAGGCACGAGGATGAAACCTGATTGGTTGAACAATAGTCCTATGACTAATGTAGAGGTGGCAACGGAAAGCAGTTATATACGTTGCCTCGCAGTACCCACGCTTATTGAACGGAGTGATGGGCAAGGAATTTACTGCGACATATCCGTCAGAGAACAGAAAGGGATGTACGTTGCATCCGACAGTCTGTCAAGCCAAGTTATCAAGTCCACTAAATGGGGATTGCCTACACGGAGATGCCGAAAGGCTATGAGCACAGGCTCTGAAAACTCCGCATGGCAACGGAGTTCCCGTAGTAGTCTGAGCGTGGGAAAGCCACGTACATGGCGAAGGGGAACAGCTCGGTAATTTTAATATTGTCAAACGATAACGTGTGAGACGTATGAGAAATCCAGAGACCATATTAAACAGTTTATCTGCACATAGCAAAGATGTGCATTACAAGTACGAAAGGTTGTACCGCATCCTATTCAATGAACAGATGTTTTATGTAGCCTACCAGAGCATTTATGCGAAACCGGGCAACATGACACCCGGCTCAGACGGTAAGACCATTGACGGAATGAGCGTTGATAGAATAGGACATCTGATAGCTGCGCTAAAGGATGAAAGTTACATGCCAACGCCTGCCCGAAGAGTCTATATCCCTAAAAAGAATGGGAAGAAAAGACCATTGGGCATCCCATCAATCGAAGACAAGATGGTGCAAGAGGTCGTCAGACTTATTCTTGAAGCTGTCTATGAGGGACATTTTGAGAATTCCTCGCATGGATTCAGACCAAGAAGAAGCTGTCATACGGCTTTGCGTTCCATCCAAACTCTTTTCACTGGTGCGAACTGGTTCATCGAAGGTGACATCAAAGGATTCTTCGACAACATCGACCACCATATTCTGATTGAAACTCTTCGTGAGCGCATATCAGATGAAAGATTTCTTCGACTGATATGGAAATTCCTAAAGGCTGGATATATCGAAGATTTTACATTTCACAAGACGTATTCGGGAACTCCCCAAGGAGGGATAATAAGCCCTATCTTGGCAAATATCTACCTTGATAAGTTCGATAAATACATGCGTGAATATGCGGAATCATTCGACAAGGGCAAGAAAAAGCGGGAAAACCCACTCCACGCAAGTTACAGCCGAAAGGCTGTAAGATTACGCAAGACTATCCGAAACGCCACTGATGAGGATACGAAACGTGAATTGCTGACACAACTGAAAGAGGTGGAAGCTAAGACACGGAGAGTGCCGGCATCTATGGCAATGGATAGTAATTACAAGAGACTTAAATATATCAGATATGCCGATGACTTTCTAATCGGTGTAATTGGTAGTAAAGCAGACTGTGCGAAAATGAAAGAGAACTTTACAATATTCATGAGAGACAAACTAAAGCTTGAACTCTCCGAAGAAAAGACCCTTATCACAAATGCGCAGGATTCAGCAAAGTTTCTTGGGTATGAAATCTCTGTCAGAAAATCCGAAGCCATGAAGCGAAACAAGCTGGGATGGCTGAAGAGACCGTTCAGCGGACGCATAATACTGGCTCTGCCTATCGCCTCCGTCCAAAAGAAATTATTGGAACTGAAAGCAATGGAGCTTAGGGTAATCAATGGAAAGGAAATCTGGTATGCCATGCCACGCAATTACCTGACCAAAGAAGACCCAGCCACAATCTGCGCACGCTATACAACTGAAATCAGAGGTTTGTACCAATATTATAGGATTGCGGACAACATCTCTTTTGCAGGAAGTAAATTCGGTTACATAATGCGATATAGTTTCTGCAAAACTTTGGCAAAGAAACTAAATTCATCAACTGCCAAGGTTATACGAAAGTACAGAAGAGACCATGACCTGGCGATACCTTATCAAGCAAAGAAAGGAGAAACCAAGTTCCGAATACTCTATAATGACGGCTTTGCAAGGCAAGAGCCGGACAAAGACGCAACCTGCGATAATCTACCTAACACGTTTGTACTTCCTTTCCCCACTCTTGCGGAGAGACTCATGGAGCACAAATGTGAATTGTGTGGAGCAACCAATGTCAAGACCGTAATGTATCAAGTCCGTAAACTCAAAGGTATAAATACCGATACGGAGTGGCACCGACTGATGATTAAGAAATGGCGTAAGACGTTGGCAGTATGCAAACATTGTAATGCAAACATTCATGCTCATGACAAATAAACTGACATTACCAGTGGAGAGCCGTATGCAGGGAGACTTGCACGTACGGTTCGGGGGCAGGCTATGGGAAACCTACCACCGAAAGGTGGTAAGGCGCCCATCGCCGAGCCTACACGTGAAGTA
>NZ_QTMW01000094.1:2538-4629 GCF_003604005.1 Bacteroides sp. OF03-11BH
TGCTGCTCAACGTGGAGATGTGCGACTTCATCCATGACGGCGAGAAGGTGAACCGCCCGAACAATGCGCAGGAAATCTATCTGAAGGAACTGGGCAGCGAAAGCCCGATGCTGGTGCGCCTTATCATGAAGTCCATCCACAAGCAGAACAAGCGTGAGGTGAAGCACATCGGCTGCAAGCGATTCGGCATCCAGTACCTGCTGAAAGGTATCTACACGCATAATGGGTTACTCTATTTCCACACGGAGATAAAGAACCAGAGCAACGTGCCTTTCGATGTGGACTACATCACATGGAAAATCGTGGACAAGAAGGTGGCGAAGCGTACCGCCGTGCAGGAGCAGATTATCCTGCCGCTCCGTGCGCAGAATTACGCCACACTCGTGCCGGGCAAGAAGAGCGAGCGCACGGTATTCACGTTGGCGAAGTTCACCATTCCCGACGACAAATGCCTCGTGGTGGAACTCAACGAGGAGAACGGGGGGCGTCACCAGTCTTTCGTGATTGAAAACGAGGACTTGGTACGTGCCAATACCATCAACGAACTTCAAGTGCGCTGACCATGAGAAAGTACATCGCAATAATCATCGTGTCGCTTGCCCTGTTCACGGGGCAGGCGCACGCCCAGCGATGCCTGCCGAAGATGCAGGGCATCGAATTGAGAGCTAACCTTGTGGACGGTATGCGTTTAAGTGGCAACAATGGCGGTTACAGTTTCGGGGCGGCTCTCTCCACCTACACGAAGAACGGTAACAAGTGGGTGTTCGGTGGCGAATACCTCTTGAAGAACAACCCGTACAAGGATACCGCCATACCTGTGGCGCAGTTCACGGCGGAGGGCGGTTATTATTTCAAGATACTCTCCGACGCCCGTAAAATAGTGTTCGTCTATGCGGGGGCTTCGGCTCTCGCCGGATATGAGTCGGTGAATTGGGGCGAGAAAGTGCTGCATGACGGCTCCACGCTCCATGACCGGGACGCCTTCATCTACGGCGGTGCGCTGACGCTCGATGTGGAGTTTTACGTGGCTGACCGTATCGCCCTGCTCGCCAACCTCCGGGAGCGCCTGCTGTGGGGTGGCGACACACGGAAGTTCCATACGCAGTTCGGGGCGGGCGTCAAGATAATCATCAACTGACACGTCGCATGGAACGGACGGACATTGAGAATATGAGGCAGATACCCATTGCGGACTTTCTCGCACGGCTGGGACATGAGCCTGTCCGAAGGAGCGGAAACGAGCTGTGGTATCGTGCGCCATACCGCAGTGAACGCACGCCCTCCTTCCGTGTGAACGTGGCGAAACAGCTCTGGTACGACTTCGGCTTGGGCAAGGGCGGCGACATCTTCACGCTTGTCGGGGAGTTTACCCGAAGCGGGGATTTCATGGCGCAGGCGAGATTCATAGCGGAAACCGCCCGTATGCCGCTTGCCGCAGCAGAAAAGCCGTTGTACCTGCCGGAACCGTCCGAACCTGCCTTTGAGGGAGTGGAAGCCGTCCCGCTGCTCCGCTCTCCGCTGACGGAGTATTTGAAGGAAAGAGGCATCCCTTATGCCGTTGCATCCCGCCACTGCTGCCGCCTGAACTACGGCGTGCGTGGTAAGCGGTACTTTGCCGTCGGCTTTCCGAACGTGTCGGGCGGCTATGAAACCCGAAGCCGCCGTTTCAAGGGTTGCGTACCACCAAAGGACGTGTCGCTGGTCAAGGCGGGGGACATCCCGGCGGACGTGTGCAGCGTGTTCGAGGGCTTTATGGACTTCCTGTCCGCCGTCACGCTCGGTTTGGCAACGGGTGACTGCCTTGTGCTGAACTCCGTCGCCAACGTGGAAAAGGCTTTGAAACATCTGGACGGGTACGAGCGCATCGACTGTTACCTCGACCGAGACGAAGCCGGACGCAGGGCAATGGAAGCCCTGCGGACACGCTACGGAGGAAAGGTGACAGACCGTTCCGGCATCTATCAAGGCTGCAAGGACTTGAACGAGTACCTGCAACAAGTATCAAGAAAACAACAAAAGAACAACAATCTAAAAATCAAAGAATAATGAACATACTGAACAACAAGAACAAGAGAACATCAATCTTCAAGG
>NZ_QTMW01000095.1:0-4609 GCF_003604005.1 Bacteroides sp. OF03-11BH
GCCAATTTTTCTAATATTTCCTTTTTTTGATTCATAATCACTAATGTTTGGCAGCTAACCGACCTTTAAGGGGAGGTTGAGCCGCTTGTTATTCTTTCAATTTGGATATGGAGTGTAATATTACAGCTCTTCTATTGGTTATACCGGTTTCTTCACATATACAAGCAATTCCATCAGACAATATTATGGCAAAGCCAAAATTCGACTGTATTCCTGCATTTATAGCCTCTGATATATCTGCCCATTTTTGATCCAGCTCAAAAAAACCGATGCAATATCCTTCTTTCTCTTTAGATAATTCACGAAGTCTATCTGTCAAATGGATTAAATCCGTAGAATTATAGACCTCGACAATCTTATTCTCATTTATAATATCCATCATATTATGACAAATTCGACTAATAGCTTTTACTCTTTTTTTGTTTGATGACAGTTCAAAAAAGAAACGGTCTTGATAACCAGACTTAATGAATTGCTTACAAAAAAAATCTTCTATGGTATTTCCTTTATTCATATCCAATTCTTTTGAAGAATAATGTCCGGTGGATAATCAATTTTTCGGAGAGATTTATCCGCTTGTTACCCACGTATTTATTCTTTATTTTTTCGATTTATATGTATATCGCTTATTTCTGCTTTTCCTCCAAAACAGAGTAATTCTTCCACATTCAGATTATCCAACACTGCATATACAGATTCTTTTGTCATACTTTTAACGCTTAACATCTTTACTTTTCTCAATTTTGGAGCATTTACAAGGCTTGTAATATCAACCAACTTATTTAACGTATCAATACAGACTTCAGCTAAGTTGTTTAGATTGGCTAAGTTGGGTATCTTAGTAATATTAGCTAACCAAATCAATTCGAGTTTTTCAAGTCCTGTGAGTGTACTGACGAATGAAATATCATCCAATTTGGATATTCTAAAAAGTTTCAGTTGGCGCAAAGTTCTAAAATCACTCAAAACAGTCAAGTCTATTTTTGAACTGTCACACCACAGAATAGACAAGTCCTTGATAAGCATTTGTTTTAAGAAAGACAAATCCTTATTTTTGACAGCTCTTAATTCTAACTTTCTCAACTGACTTAAACCTACGATAGCTTCAAGATTCTTATCTAATTTCCCAAGGAATAAGGATTGGAGATTTTTCAAGCGCAAAAGCCATTGGCAATCAAACACAGGCTTTCCACTCTTCAAATCCGCATCTATATGTAAATGTTCCAACTGGCTTGGCAAAGTATTGACAAAAGAAAAATCCCTTAAATCATAAATATCTAATGTCAATGATTTTAGATTTGACAAACTTGAAAGAATAGATAAGCCAGTATTCTTATATTCAAAATCGCCTATTACGATATTTTGTACATCAGGAACAAATCGCAGGAAATCCAGATTCCAACCATTGAAATCATCTCCATATCCAAATTTTTTGTCAGCCCCTCCATATACACGAAAAGAAATATCAGGACGTAATATAAATAAGCGATTCAATTTTTCGAGAACAGTATTAGGAATATAATCGCTTATTTGAACTCTCTTGATAAGTTTTTCCTCGCTTATTTGATGAATTATGGATTCAGTTACATCTTCAGCCATGTAACCATCTTCGGGATGTCTTGGAATTCTTCCAAAACTGCGAGGAGTAAATATTTCAATTTGTGTTCTAAACATATCTTTACTACGTGGGTAATGTTTGGTGGCTAACCGACCTTTAAGGGGAGGTTGAGCCGCTTGTTAATCGTCTTTATTGGATTGAATGTATTATTAAAGATACTTCGTCTTTTTGATAAAGATAAGTTTTTATTATACAAGATGTTTTTTGTAATGATAAAAAAACTTTAACCGACGCTTCACAATAGGGAGACAAAGAATCAAATAGGACTAATTCAGTAGAATCCCATTTTACTTCAACTTCTTCTATCGGTTCTGCCCCAGTTACTATATCATTCTCCAGAAGTTTTTCCACCGTTAGATAATCGGGAGCATACTTCCAACGAATTATTAAAATTGCTCCATCTTTATTTACTATGCGTGTAGCCATCGGTTCATCTCCCATTACCAATAAGACATGATTGTCTATATAGATTTTCCCCAAGTAATCTGTTACGCTACATATAGCATTGTAGTTTTCTTGACCCTTCCATTGATGGGCATATTGTTGCTCAACAATGACAAATGGGCTTCCTGATGTTTCAATCCAATTATTCATATTTTTCTCAGCGATTAATGTATTTCAGCTAACTGCATTTAGCTGTTAAGTTGATTGTTACCAACATTTATTTTTTCAATTCTCCCAATAAGCATATATTGGCTATGTGATATTAAATATTCTTCATTTTTTTCTTCGTATTTATTTTCTAAACACAAAGCACCACCGACAATAACATCAACATTCGTTTCTAAATCAAAATATTCTTTTTCATATCTGGGTTTCAAAATTAGAATACAACTTTTTTGTCCATTAAAATCTAAAAAACTATCAGATTTGAAAAGAAGAAATGTAGGAGAAAGTTGCTTTATTACTATACCATGAAGAATATTACTACCATTATGATTGAAACCCCACGGTTCATCTACTGTTAGTTTGTACTTGACCATATTTATTAATTTTCTTTAGTTGGTAATGTTTGGTAGCTAATCGCCATTTTTGGCGATTAAGGTGTATGTTAGCATCACTTCTAATAAAAGAATCACATATCAGCTAATTTCCACTTTACTTCAGAAGCTGATACATCATCATCAATATATGCTTGCAAATAAGAAGCTAAATCTTTATATCGACTTTCACCGTTGCAATCATATACCCATAATTCCGGTTCTTCTGTACCGTCAAACCATATTAGGCAAATCATTTCATAGCCATTATCGCTTGCTGCAAAAATGGAAATTCTGTTTAGCGCAAATAGTCCAGTAGCATGGTCTTCCCAATTATCCATTGAGGCTTTTATGTTGCGAACAATTCCTACCAACCGTTCATCCTCTTCATCTTCATTCCAAAGGCTTTCCATTTCTTTCGTATCAAGCCAATCTCCATGTGTAGCATTAATCCATTTACCAAATGATCCATATCTGATTTTCAACATAGGAGAGACTTGCCTATAAACTCCACTTTCAAGGGTCGGCACCCCCTTATAAAAGTCGATAGCTTGGCTTATTTGAACCTTACCTTCTAAATCAATGACTTCATCAAGCAATTCTTTTATTGTTTTCATTCTTTTTCTATTTGATGCTAATGTCCAGCAGCGTTCCGCTTTAAGCAGTAGTGCTGTTTGTTAGCAACTTATTCAATAATCAAAATATCTCCAAAGATATTTGAAAGCATTTTTCTATACTCTTTTATATCTTCAATTGCATTATCCTTATATGACACAGTTATTGAAGTAATATCGTCTTCATATTTATGTTTTACTGAAAAGACAATCTCATTTTGACGTATGACGACTTTACTACATAAACCATAACCAGAATTAGATTGATCTGAATATTCAAAGTAGTATGAATCCATACCCAATTTAATATCCTGTTCATCAAACTCTAATGCTCTTTCGACAATTACATATTCTTTGGGTTCATTCTTATCATCTGCGAAACCGACTAAATATGAATTGTCTTCTGTTACTTCATATACTATATCATTTGCTATAAAGTTTATTTCCATATTTCACCTGTTTTAATCAGTTGCTAATGTTTGGCAGCGTTCCGCTTATTCAGTCGGTTTGCTGTTCGTTATCTGACTCCTTAATATATTTATACCAGTCACTTTTTGATATTTCTTCAAAAGTTGGTGGTACAAATTGTCCGAATGCACCAAAAGGCAAACAAGATTCTTCTTTAATGCCTTTTGCCGGGTCATTCCATTCCGTTTCGCACTCTGTACAATAGGCGTATAGTTGAGATGTGTGTTTATCTTTTACTATCACAACCCACCCTTGCTCACAAAGAGGACACCAAGCTATTTTATACATACCCTTTTATATTATATTCAGATAATGGTTTGCAGCTTGCCGCCGTGAGGTGGCACAGGTGCTTGTTATCAGTCACTTTTATTTCAAATCTTCTTTATTTATAGTAATTATTCTATTCGGTATAAAGAATTGAGATGCTTCCACATCTATGCTGTTTGATATATAGCACTTCCAAAATTTCACGTATAGAAATTTCTTTTTGATTTTACGAAAAAACTTGGAAACCATTTGAGAAAAATCATTATTATCAGAACAGCAATAAAAACGTCCAGCAATGTATGCCATATCTTCCCTTTGAAAAGGAACTCTATATTCTAAAACTGGACTTTTCACATAGTCCAATACTTCAGCTGTTGTTCCATCATAATATTCATGTGTATAATATGATATATATTGTTGGAAAGATTTTCCGGTCAAATACATCTTCCGGTCATTAGCACAAATGTCAAAAGGAGATAAATCTCCTTTATAATGTGGGACACACAACAACTCTCCAAATACACTTCTAAGCGTATTTGCAATCATCTCATCATCATTTTTATGCGAATAGAATTCAAATTGCTTTCCCATGTTCTACTGGTTTTAATGACTGATAACGTTATACTATCAGCCGATTTGGCTGTTATTTTCTTTAAGTATCA
>NZ_QTMW01000096.1:0-4588 GCF_003604005.1 Bacteroides sp. OF03-11BH
CAAAAAAAAAGTCGGCAGAAAGAAAAGGCCATCCCGGAAAGGGGTTTAAAAAAAGGTCTTTAAATCTAGCTGAAGCATAAGTTTAATTTTAATAGATAAAAGACTATGGCACATCAGAGTAAATATCCTAGTTTAGACAGACAATGGCATAAGATGATGTTTTCTTTCTTTGAGTATCTTCCTATGCAATATCGGCAGGCAACGGAAAGAGAATGGCAAATTCGTAAGATGATATGGAGTTTTAAGGATGGAAAAGCTTATTTGAATATAGCTTGGATGATAGCGAATAAGTTACATCAAGTTTTTGGTGATGATGTTAAGAATATTGTTTTTGCTTGTGTTCCGGCTTCTTCCGCTGATAAGAATGAACTTCGTTATAAGGGGTTTGCTTCGGCTGTGTGTAAGTTTTCAGGTGCTATCAATGCGTATGAACATATACGTGTCAGTGGAGATCGTTTGGCTATTCACGAGAAATTTGACAGCAAGTCGCTTCAAAAAGTACAAGTGATAGAATTTGACAAGGACTTTTTTCGGGGTAAGAAAATCTTGGTATTTGACGATATTTTAACAAAAGGGTTTTCGTATGCTCGTTTCGCATGTCAGTTGGAAAAAATAGGAGGTGAGGTTTTGGGAGGTTTCTTTTTAGGTAAAACAGTTGTCCGTATGTTATAAGATGAAAGAAAAAGAGAGTTATATAGAGAAGCAGAAGGATATCTTTGGAGATACTACTTGGTTCACTTATCGTTATGAGGTGAATGGAATGGTGTATGAAACTTCGGCAGGTTCGTTGGATATATGTAGAAAGGCACGTGATAAATGGATGAAAATGATGTCCGTTGCTTTTACCGGTCATAGAACGATACGAACAAATAAATATGCTTTGTCCGTATCGTTGAATGAAGAGGTACGTTTCTGCTATGAGAATGGAATCCGTTTTTTCTATATTGGTTGTGCGGTTGGATTTGACATGATGGCTGCTCATACCGTACTTGAACAAAGGAAACAATATCCCGATATGGTTTTGGTGGCGGTTGTTCCTTATGTCGGGCAAGATGTGTATTTCAACAAAGAGGACAAACAGAGGTATGCTGATATTTTGCGCCAAGCCGACAAGGTGGTAGTTCTATCCGAATATTATTATGCCCAATGCTATGCCCACCGTAATGATTACATGATTTCACACGCCTGTAGGCTGATTGCCTATTGGGATGGAAAATCTGCCGGAGGAACTTCTTATACGTTTAACAAGGCACAAAAAAAGAAATTGGTGATATACAATCTGTTTTGATTCAGATTGTATATCGTTGTTTTCCAGCGGTATGATCAAACGTGGCGATGTCATACTGTCTGGTTGCTGTAAGTGCTAATACTTCCGATGCAAAAGAGAAAGACACAATAAATATGAAAAGCAATGATAGATGAATTTTACTTAATTGTTTTACCTTTGTAAAACATTAGTGTCCCATTAAAATTGGGACGAATTAAAAATTAAATAAACTTGGCCCATTTGGTCCGAATCGTTCTTTGTCATTTTGAAATTTAGTTTTATCAAAGAGGTCTCTCAGATGAGTCTTATCAGTCAATGAGATGCTCAGTATTTGTAACACTTCATATGTACTTCTGTTCAGTTGCATATCGTGTTGAATGATTGCCACCAAACAGTAAGCGCATATAGCAGCATATATCTGTATTCGAACAGCATTCTCTGTAGTTCCCCAAAATCTTTTGATTTTAAGGTGCTGCTTGAGCCATTTGAAAAACAGCTCTACCTGCCAGCGATTTTTATAAAGTTCAGCAACTTGAAGCGCAGATATATGCATCGCATTGGTTATGAATGTAAATTCTCGTTCTTGTTCTTCATCCCAATATTTAACCAATCTAAGTGGCTCTGGATAATATTGTTTAGGATAGAATCCTGTCAGAAATACACTTGCGTCTGAAAGCACATTCTTAGGCAGCCTACGTTTCCATTGGATGGATTTGTACCCGAGATTCTTTTTTGCTCTGACAACAAAGTAGGCTTCAATTTGATGAATTTTATACAGTATTTTGAAGTTGTTATAACCGCGGTCAAAGATGTAATAAGAGCTTGGTTCATAAGGAATTTCAATCATAACTTTAGAATCGTGTACGGATGCTTCCGTGATATGAAAGAATGCAGGAATCTGTGTTTCCACATCATATAATGTATGCACTTTGATACCACCTTTCTTTTTGCGGAATTTTGCCCACCAAAAGACTGAAAGGCACAGGTCAATAGTAGTCGAATCGAAAGCATAAACGTTACCGCCAAGTTTGAAAATATGATTAGCACACTTTTGTCGTGCTTCGCTAACCAGGTAGTAAGCATATTCTTCAAAGATGTGATAGTCTCTATCTTGATTTGCTCTTGCCAGCGATGACTTTGATACATTTTTACCCATTCCTAAATGATAACATTTGGAATGATGAGCTTCAAGAGCAACTATCAAATCTCGCAGACTTTCACGATTAGAAAGTTGACCAAACATCAAAGCAAGTAGTTGATTCCAGCAGGTGAAGTGCTTCACATATTTATCACCATCATACTTGGTGACTATGCGGTTAAACTTACTTCGATTCAGAAATGAAGCCAATTGAGCGAAAACGTATTTGTCTTGGAACATATGCCATCGGATTAATCTGATGCAAAGCTACAAATTCAAGTCCGTTCGCTCGGAAAATCGCTGTAACTAACTAAATTTCAAATATTTCAAAGAACTCTTTTAGATTTTAATGGGACAACAATGTTTGTAAAAGGTAAAACAATATGCGTTTTTCAGATACAGAGAACAATATGACCTTTTGCATAGGTGTGTGTTGGTTAGGAACTCCAAATATGGAGTCGTTGCAGAAAATAATGATGAACTTGAATATTATTGATAAGGATGGAAACAATGGAAGCTAATGAACTGATGCGATATGCCTATGAATTACTGCAAGGGCATTCGAATGAAGAATGTGCCCGAATATTAAGAGAAGTGGTGGCCGAGTGTCAGGTGTGTATAAAGAACTGTGAAGAAGGTGTTTTCGAAAATATGCTAAAGTAATAACAACAAGAATATGGAAATTACTCATAAAAATCAAGGAGAACTTGACTCAACCATGCTCCCATTCGTGATGAGAGAGCTGGTAGAACTGGTCATGAAGAAAAAGGCATTGCCTTTAGGCGATGCACTGTATTATATATATTCTTCCAAGTTGTATAAATCTTTGCTGGATAAGAGTACCAAGTTATGGTATTCAAGTACATTGTCGCTTTATGAAACATTGGAGAAGGAAAAAACAGAAGAAAAACGACGGTATAACGGTGACACGAAGATCCTGCTTTTCAAGATGTTCTGCATTGAGAATTATAGGGAGGAAAAGAAACAAAGTGCGGAAGAAACCTTGTTGTTGTTTTCGGACTATGGGGTTTTTGATTTTTTGGATGAGACTTTTGAAATGCTTCATACCCAAGACCCCGAATATATATTAGATACTATAACGACTTATATCAATAAAAGAAAATGAGACTATTTCATGGATCTACAGTTACCGTGAAACGCCCTAATATACAGAAAGGACGGAAGGCTACGGACTTTGGGAAGGGATTTTATACGACAACCAACTTTGAACAAGCAAAAAAATGGGCTTTGTTGAAGAAGAACAGGGAACAGAGCGAAAAAGCAATCGTCTCTGTTTATGAAGTTCCCGATGATATTCTTGATAGGGAATATCCGGTTCTTCGGTTTATGGGTGCGACAAAAGAATGGCTGGAGTTTGTTGTCAACAACCGCAGAGGAAGAGAAAACGGTGACTATGACCTAATAATGGGGCCTGTCGCAAATGACCAGTTATATGCGACAATTCGGCTTTATGAACAGAGAGTTGTTACGGCTGAAGCCGCTATTGAGATGCTGAAAGCGCATAAGTTGTTCAATCAGCTTTCATTTCATACGGTAACAGTCGCTTTGTTGTTGAAGTTTGTTGAATCAATTGAAGTGGGGTAAAGAATATGTGAAGTGAAAATAGGGGGAAGTTTATCCCCCAATGGTAAGGTTGTTTTTTGCGTCCACTTAGTTTTTTCCCACCCACCCTTTCAGCGGAGTGACTGCCCGGCAGTCTGTTGCTTACCCATATGTCCTAGCCTTTTAGGGCTGTAGATAGGTAGTTGGATATTTCGCTGCCAAATCGGCAGTCCGCTTCAATCGTTTGCTTGCTTTTCTCCGAGTGGAGCCTTTCTGCTTTTCCGGTGGTGTAATCTTCTTTTATTGGAAACAGGTGTAGTGGCTGTATGCCTGTGTGGTTATGTTCTCCCGCAGAATCCGCAAGTCAGTTCTTCCGTTGCAGCTTTTCATTTTATCGTGCAGTCACTTTTTTCGATACGTGGAATATGATATGCTTCATTCTTCGGCTTCATTTTTTTAAAAGGAATTGCAGATGTTTCTTCCGGTGTGTCGATAGGCGGCTGACCATCTTTTCGGGATGTGCCATGCTTGCTGTCTAACCGGTTGTTTTTTGCATCCTTTCCAAACCTGTTACTGATTTTCAAGTTTTGTCTTTTTCATATCATTTTTTAGGGAAGTCA
>NZ_QTMW01000097.1:0-4325 GCF_003604005.1 Bacteroides sp. OF03-11BH
AAAAAAAAAGCTGATAAGCATATAAACAAGTTATGCTTTATAACAAGTCATTGATTTTTTACGGATAAGTGGTTGATTTACTGTCGGAAAAAGAAAAACAATAGGGAAAAAAAGCAAAGCAAAACCAACCAACGGGCGGTAGGACTGTGAACGGCTTTTTATGGCGTGTACACATTTGTGTACAAAAAGTTTGTATTTTATTGAAATATAGCTATCTTTGTACTGAATTTAAAAGCAAACAGATATGGAAGCATTATCAGTAAGAGAATACCGTAACAACCTCGCAGCGTCTTTCACCAAAGCTGACAATGGCGAGCAGGTACTAATTCGCAGGAAAAACGAGATTTACGCTTTGGTAAAAGTTGGTCGTG
This sequence comes from Bacteroides sp. OF03-11BH, assembly GCF_003604005.1. Taxonomy (NCBI): domain Bacteria; kingdom Pseudomonadati; phylum Bacteroidota; class Bacteroidia; order Bacteroidales; family Bacteroidaceae; genus Bacteroides; species Bacteroides sp. OF03-11BH. Next base: position 372 of record NZ_QTMW01000097.1, read on the forward strand.
AAGATTTGATGATAACCCCGGAACTGCAAGCAAGGATTGACAAGGCAAGGGAAGAAATCAAATCCGGAAAGTGTGTTACCCTCAAAAGCAGTGAGGATATTGATGCTTATTTCGACAGTCTATGATGTACACAATTAGGGTTTCCGACGGGGTGGATAAGGTGATTGCCAAATGGAAGAAATCAAACCCCAATTTGTTCAAGAAGTATAAGAAAATCTACAAAGAATTGTTAGAGCACCCTAAGACTGGGCTTGGGCATCCCGAAGCGTTAAGGGGCGGTGGGGATATTACATGGTCTCGACACATTACCGCCCATGACCGGATAATCTATGACATTTACGAGGAAGTGGTAGAGGTCTACATTTTGGAGGTAGAGGGGCATTACAACGATAAATGATAAAACTGTTATGGTCGAATATTGTGTTTACTGGTTAGAGAACGGCGAGCCTATGCACGAGGTGTTCTCTAACCTTGCCGCCGCCGAGATGTACTCATGTGCGATAAGAGGGAAAGAAAACGTTGAATGGGTGGAGGTGTCCGAAGAAGAAGCCATTGATTTGGACGAACTGGAAGACATGTTCCCGGATGACTTCTGCGGCGTGTAATCCCCTTGGGTAGAAATGGGGTAGATTTTGTTAGGCTGTGGGGGATTTTCTAACACGCCGGGGCTTTTTTGCCGGGCGGTTAGTGTGGATGTATTCCAATGCGGTATGTGTATATATAGCAAGAAGTGTCCTTGTCGGACAATTCTTGCTTTTCTCGCTTTGCTCAAAAAGATTTTAAGATTACCTTTGTGACATGGAAGTAAGACGGAACGAAAAGATTACATTCCGCTGTACCCGGTATGAAAAGCTGGCACTTGCGGAGCAGGCAGCCCGATGTAGCATGAGCACATCGGAGTATTGCCGGAGTTTGTCCCTTGGAGGTCGCCCAAGGGAAAGGTACACCGAGGAGGAACGGCAGCTTCTCCGGGACATAGCCCAGTTGAAAGGAACGCTCCAACGGCTGAACAACTACTTCGGTGGTCGCCAGTACCGGGAGGTATTTGAAGAGAATCAGGCACTAATCACCGAACTTAAAAAAATACTTTCACGATGATAGGGAAAGGAAAGAGCATATCGCATGGTACGGCTGCACTGGAGTATGACCTTGCCAAAGAGATAGACGGACAGACAGCAGCCATCGAGATAGCCCGGCATGAACTTTACGGGTGTACGGGTGCGGAAATGGTACAGGAAATGAAACCATACCACGCTGATTTTCCGAACGTAAAAAACAATTGCCTACGTTTCGAGGTCAGTCCTTCGATAGAGGAAAGCGCCACCTTTACGGATGCGGACTGGGCGGAACTTGGTAACGACTTCATGCAGCGCATGGGGCTGGCGAACCACCAGTACATCATCATCCGGCACAGCGGTACGGAGAGCAAAAAAGAACAAGCCCACCTGCATATACTGGCAAACCGGGTTTCCCTTTCCGGGGAACTGTACCGGGATAACTGGATAGGGAAAAAGGCAACGGAAGCCGCCAACGCCATAGCCAAGGAACGGAACTTTGTACAGTCGCAGGACATCGGCAAAGCCAACAAAGCGGAAATCAAGGAAGCCATGGACGACGTATTGAAGAAGATGCAGGGCTTTGACTTGACTAAATTCAAGGAAGAACTTGGTAGGAGAGGTTTTAAAGTTCGGGAAGCCAGGGCAAGCACCGGAAAACTTAACGGCTACTACGTCACAGCCCGAAGCGGTACGGAGTATAAGGCGAGCGAGATAGGGAAAGGCTACACTCTCGCCCATATCGAGCGGACACAAAGCAAACTGAAATATAACTCAATGAACATATCTCATGGAAACAAACTCACATCCGGAAGCGGTAGCTTCCACCGTTAAGCAGGGACAGTACAGCCCCCGGAAAAGAAAAGACACAGCACCAAAGGTTAACCCGCAGCTTGCGATAGAACTGTTTTTTCAAGAAATGGGACGTATTGAAGCCTATACAAAGCGCATAGAGGATGCAACATCCCGAAAGGTACAAATAGACGGGAAAAGCCTCGAAAGTGCCGAAAATCGCCTAAAAAACGTATTGTCGGACTTTGAACGGCAGGGGTACAGAATGAAAAACGGCGGTTATGTGGACAAACGGATTTCGTTCTACTCAATCCTTTGTGCTGTTATCTCCCTATTGTTCGCTTGTTTCATGTGCTATCTTTGGACGGATGCAGCCAAAGACCGGGACAACTACAAGCAGTATTATGAATACTTCCAAGAGCAGGCAAGGGAACAAAAGGGAAACAAATAAACTCTAACTTTACGAATTATGGGAACAACGGAACACGAAGAACCCCGGTTCTTCTTCATACTGAACAAGGGTGCGAAGTCCGGCGGCGAAATCACCCATGCTGTCCTAAACGGTAGTATCGTTTCGAAGCCGGCAGGCTGGGACGCCTTTCATGGGCTTGTACTGGCGAAAGAGAAACTAAGCAGCGAGGAAATACAGCGGCAGATGAAAGAGCTTGGTGTAGAAATGGAAATCGTTCCTCTGATTTGACAAGATTACCCCGGCTGAAATATACCGGGGTAATCTTGTCACTTATCCTTGATTTTCCCTTTAAGGGCGTTTATAATCCACCCTTTTGGATTTGTTTTTGTCCTTGATTTTCCTCTAAGTATGGCGAGTTCTGTCATGATGTCTGGAAGTTCCATTTGTGCTGTTACAAATAAATCCCGGTTGTTTTTGATTTCTTTATCGGAGAACTCCAAAGATGTTTTTAAGTAACTTATCACTTGCCTACCTAAATCCCATGAAAGCCCGGTTTGCTTTTGTAGCTCTTTTTTGTATAGCTCTGCATCACGATGCTCTGGCTTGAATATTGGATAGAAGTTGAAACTTACAATTTTTTTCCCCTCCTTGTTTGCGGACCATTCGAATGTATAAGGACTTAGTTCGTCCAGCTCATTTTTTGCAGGTTCAATTACTTTCCGGACAAAATCGTTTGTCTTTGCGTATTTATCTTGTACTTTAAACATTTCTTTGAGCTGTTCAAGTGGATAGATTAGTTTTGTTTTCTGACCGCTTAAAAGTTCGTAGAACCGCATAGAATATACACTCTTAAACTTCATCGCAGTGGCTAATTCGTATTTGCGAAACCCTTTTGAAAAATCTAAGCAGCAGTCCCATATGTGTGAGTCTATTTGGAATGATACAACAGATGAACGCTTCTTTATCTTTGGCAATGCAATAATAGAAATGCTTATCCATTCTTTTTCATCCTCATAGGTAAAGATTTTCTTTTGTAGAGATAACAGTGCTTGTTTTACACGTGTGTAGTTTTCATCACTTTCTCCATTTAGCAATGAAGCAATAGGCATTGTGATGTGAACGGTATCAAAAAGTGTGTGTTCTATTTTTTTACAATCAGTTGCAAACCTAACTCCTTGGAGTTCACCTTGAGCCATTTCTACAATTCTATAAAGTATGCGCTTCTCATAAACGGAAAAGTCATACTTGGCTGTCGTCATAATATAGCTTTGTATTTGGTCTTTATTGACGACTGTTACACTGTTGTTCTTCTGTTGTTTCGTTTTCATCATCTACACGAAAGGATAAAATACTGTTGGCTTTATCTATGTGAGGAGCGTATATTTCAGAAAATTTTGCGAGGATAGAAATTGCGTTTTTTACCCTTTCAAATTCTTCTTTCTTAAAATGAACTATGATTTTCTTCATCCTTTATTGATTATTAGTATGTTGCGCAAATATAATAAGTAATTACGACTTGTGCAAATGGAAATCGTAGATGATGCAAAATAACATTCAAAAAGTCGTATTTGGAAGAGAAAATAACATTCAAAAAGTCGTAGTAATGTGTTAAATAGCATTCAAAAAGTCGTAGTAATGTGTTAAATGAATTGTGTAAGCGGTTGGATTTCAGCGTGATTTTTAGTTAAAAAAAAA
>NZ_QTMW01000098.1:0-3698 GCF_003604005.1 Bacteroides sp. OF03-11BH
AGTTACCATATACGGAAGTCTGCCCACTTTCGTGTCGGATGATGTTACCCTCATTAACTCGTGATGTTGGTTCAATCCGTATCCTCCCCATTACAGGGCGGCATTCGCTTTCTCCGTTATCTCATACCTGCACCCCATTCGGCTTGCCTTGCGGTTCGCTTACTCGCATTATTACGAGAGAGATACAGGCTTGCCCTGTTCCACGCAATTGACAAACGGATAGTTTAGGTTCTGCCAAGTCCGCCGGCAGTGCTATGTCCGTGTAACCCCAACATGGGCGAGGGTTATCCGACTGCTTACCTTTTGGTGAGAGCTAAAGTCTCTTGCGCTCCTTCAAACCTTACGACGGCTAAAGTCAGTTCACATTACGTTAACCATGCTATCCAGCCTCGCCACTCGACGGTATGATACTAACCGCCCTTGACGTTCCCTCACGGTTCAGTCTTGTCCTTTCGGAAAGTGTACTTTGTCCTATAAGCTTAGCACAACCCATCACTGGAGATGCACCTTATAGTAGGCTACCGCTGACGGAACAGCGGGTTAAATCTTGCAATATACATTGCTGTTTAACAATTAATTACGTGACTTTTCAGGTCACACCCACGTTTTATTGAGGTTGAGCATTATTGTGTAGGCACTCTCATAGGCATCCGTAATATCTTCCATAAAATCCGGGTGAATGGGATTGCACCGATGAGAGCGTCGCGGGTCGTCGAAGTTGATCACATAGAACTTCGGCTTTACCTTGTAGCCGTCCGGGTGGTTCAGCAAATGGTTGTAGGCAATAGTAGATAGGTCGGGATACTTGAAATCGTAGATGTATTGACTAAAGCCCTTTTCAATCTGTTGCTTGATAAAATTGTTTACCACGGCATAGGACTTGCCGCTGCCCGGCGTACCCAACACGATGGACGCACGGAAGGGATTAACTACATTGATCCAACCGTTGTTCCAGCGTTTCCTGTAATAGAAACGTGTCGGCAGATTGACCGAATACTCGCTTTCGATAAGCCTCGTTTCCTGCATGAAACTCTCGTTCTCGTTGTTGAAAACATCCTCCATCAAATTGTGTTTCAACAGGCGGCTCATCCACAGACCACCCATCAACAGGCAGACATAGCCCGTTCCAATGGTAAGGACATACAGTCCCGTCACCGCTTCAAGCGGCAGCGGCAGGGGCAGCAACCACCAGTTCAGGAAAAACAGCACGAACCCGACGGCAAATGCTGTCCAGATTCTCCCCCAAGTGATTTTCTCACCCTTGACACCCTTCGTACCCAGACAGGACAAGGCAAGCAAAAGGACGGAAAACAGCTTCGTGTAGAGAATGGAATGGAACAGCCCCGCCGTGCGGTCGAAGTTCAGAAGGATTTTGTCCACCACGCCGATGTTCACGCCCCACAGCCGGATGGCTTCGTAGCAGAACCAGTACACGTTCATGACCACTAAAATGATACTCACGGCACGCAGAAAATCCATGATTTTCGCCAATGCCCTCAAATCGTCTTCTTGTTGTGACATACATTGATTTTTTAATTGTTGATACTCTGATTACATACCCAAGCCCTTGCGTTTTTTCTTCTTTTTGCGCTTCATCGCCCGGATGAAAGCCTCTTCCTCGGCATCTACCGCCGGACCTTCGGGAGTGAGCAAGCCCATACCGCCCGATATATCTTCACTGTCGTAGGCGGTCTGCCCGTGTGCCTTGTCCGCAGCATCCACAGGGATGGATAGCGGTATCGGCGGTTGTCCGGCGTATGGCAGGGTGAAGTGTTCCTGCAAGGCATTCGCCGAAAGCTCCTTACCCATGCGCGAACCGTTCAGCACGCATCCCGTGCGGTGGTCGATGAAGGTAGCCCCATAGATGCGCCCTTCCTCTGTGTAGCGCAGTACGGTGTCGATGCCCTTCTCTTTGAGTTGGGATACAAATTTGTCCTTGTCATAAGTGCCTTGCAGCACGGAAAGGACGGTGCGTTTCGTCATGTCTGCCAGTTTCCTATCCTTGATTTCCGATTTGGAACGGACAAACTTCTTCTGTACGGCTTCATAGCCTGCGGACTTCCCGAAAAGCGAGGATTTGAACGGGTTGCCCACCTTGTTACCCTTGTCGTCCGTGACGGAATAGACCAGCCCGTGATACTCCCGTCCGCGCACGTTGCCCCTCGCTTCCTCCACCGTCATATTATATAAGGAAAGGAGCGCACGGTATTCGCCCATCGTCTGGAAACGGTACTGCCCATTCAGAGCCTTCACGGTGTTGCCTACCTGCTTCTTCACATCACCTGCCGATGCGGCCACCTTGCGCAACGGATTATCCAATCTCTGATTTTTACGTTCTGCCGGATGCAATCCGTACTTCTGTTCCAGTTCCCTGCGGATACGGTCGCTGCGGCGGTAGAGAAAATCCCGGTTGAGCCTTTTCCCGTTCTCGTCCACGTTGACCGTCACGATGTGCAGGTGGTGGCGGTCGATGTCCTCGTGCTTGAATACAAGATAAGGCTGGTTTCCGAAACCGAGTTTTTCCAGATACTCGCGGGCGATATTCTGCAACTCAATATCGGTCAGCACATCCTCCGGGTGCGGGTTGAGAGAGATATGCACCACCGGCTTCTCGATCTTCATCTGCGGTGGCAGGAAGGTGAGAAAACCCTCCATCGCCTTGCCTATGTCCACCGTTCCCGAACCGTCATTGTAGATGCGGTTGGTGGTGAGAAGCCGCCCCTGCGCCTCGTTAATCTTCTCCCCGTTGTAGGCAATCGCGCCGTACAACGAACTTCCTACACTGATTTTTGCGACCATTTTGCCTCCATTTCCCTTGAAAGTTCCACAATCCGGCGGCTCAGTTTCACGAGTTCGACGGTGTGTTGCTCTAATTTGTAGAGCAACGCCATCGCCTTTTTCTCTGAAAAATGCAGCCTCAGTTCCTTCACGACTTGGTTGTAATTCGTACCCACGGCACGGAATTGTGCATGAAAATCCGACAGTTTGGTGTAATAGTCCACCAACGTCTTGTCCACCTTCAGCACCTTGAACGGTTGCCCGAAGAAGTGCGCTTTGAGGAAAACAGACCGTGCATAGACACCCGATTTTCCGAACATGGCGAGGAAACGGTTGTGTTCCTCCTCGTTGAAACGGACGGTGTACCGGTACACCGCCGGATCAAGTTTGGGATTTCTCCCTGATTTGCTTTTCCTTTTCTCTTTCATATTACTTTGGATTTAGCGGATTGACGGCATAAGCCGCCGCTTCGGATTACAGCACCGCAGTTCTGAAAGGCTTCCCGACTTCGGAGGGAAAGCCCGCCCCCTGCAAGGGCAAGTGCTTTTCGTGGCTGCTCAAAATATTTTGAGCGGCTGAAAAGACATCTTGCTATGTTCAGGTGAACATAAAAATCCGTCGAGGACGGATTGGGGATGATTCCTTTCAAACTCCGGGCTGCGCTACCTGCGGCGTACCCTGCCGTTCGGGTGCAAAGTTACGCCCTTAAGGCGATGTCCGACAGAGGCTTGACCCGGACAATCAGTGCCAACCGGCGCAACGTGCTGCCACTTGCCGGAGAAGTGATACAAGTTCCAAAATATCCTTGTTTATTTGCAGTGTGATTCGGATGTGGGACTGAAAATACACTCCTTCCGCCAGATGTTCGGACAGCAATCCGGGCATCAATCCAAACGGTTGAAAACAGGTGTATGTATTCA
>NZ_QTMW01000099.1:0-3540 GCF_003604005.1 Bacteroides sp. OF03-11BH
CTTGCCAAAGAGATATTTACGATGCAACCTTTACGGGCGCACATAGAATATGCGAACAGTCAGGCTGTCGCCCTGCTGCTCGCCCAAGACACGGGTATGGAAATGGCTGGTAACGGCTCTGCATACATAGCGTCAGCCGCTTTCAGCCTGCCGGATTTTTACGACCGCTATTCGCCCCACGCCTATATTGATTACAGCCGGGTTTACGTGCGGCATCCCAAACCCAAAAGGGAATACACACTGCCGAAAGGCTATCTCGAACTGCTGGAACAAAAGCGTTACAGCCCCTCAACCGTCAAAACATACCGTGCTTATTTCAGCGATTTCATGGAATATCACAAGGGACGGAACATCGACCGCCTGAAAGTGCCGGACATCAACAAGTACATACTCTATCTTGTGAACGAGAAGAAGATTTCGGTGTCGCAACAGAATATGCGCATCAATGCTATCAAGTTCTATTACGAGCAGGTGAAAGGCGGCAAACGGCAATACTATGGCGGTATCACCCGTGCCAAAGAGTACAAGAGCCTGCCCGAAGTGTTGAGCAAGAATGAAATTAAGCGCATCCTTGCACAAATTTCCAACATCAAGCATCACTGCATGATTTCGTTGGTTTACTCTGCCGGACTTAGAAGAAGCGAATTGCTTAACCTGACCCCGCAGGACATCAACAGTGAAACAATGTCGGTTCGTATCATGGGCAAGGGGAAGAAATGCCGTTATTCGCTCCTTTCGCCCAAGTTGCTGGAAGAACTACGGCACTACTTTCGGGAATATCGTCCACAAAAATGGTTGTTTGAGGGCGAAACACCCGGAGAGCAATATTCGGCAAGTGCATTGGTGAAAGTGCTGAAAGAAGCCGCACATCGTGCAGGCATCAAACACCGTGTACACGTACACATGCTGCGCCACTCCTTTGCCACACACTTGCTGGAACAGGGAACAGACCTGCACACGATACAGGAATTGCTGGGACACAACGACATCAAGACCACAACCATTTATCTTCATGTGTCAAGTGCCCATAAAGCAAAAATCCCTAATCCTCTTGATACACTGGATAATTCGTGAGGTGCAGTTATAGAAGTGTAGGAACGACACCATAAAGTGCGGTTATAAATAACATTAATGGTAATTAAGTATGATAGATTATTTATTTTTCAAATTTTATAGGCTATGGAAATACAGTTCTTATTCCGAAATAGCGGTTTATGCAGCTTTGTTAATTCTCGCTGTATTTCTAAATTGTAATATTCACACAATATGGGGAGTATTGGAACAATATAAAATATTGCCTTATCCAACGCGAACAATGTATAATGTGTCTTTAGGGCTGATATTCATTCTTTTATGTATTCGTTTCTGCTGGAAAAGAAGGTATAAAGCTGTCATAGAGAAGTTTAATGAAAAGCCTAATAAGAATAATCTATTGATACTTATATTATACATTTTCCTTTCGTTGTTTCTCTTTGTTTTAGAGGCTTTTTATAGTAAAGGGAAAATATAAATATACCATTAACAACGCAGGATAACGGCAAGCCGTTCCCTGCTGAACCATTATCTATAATTAATAGGAGGCAAAAAATGATGAACGATTTAGAAGAAATTTGGGAACAGAGTTTTTCTCAGCTCGGGTATAAGTTGGATTTAGTTAAGCCCAACTATCAAGAAATGGAACATGATGATAGGATGATAGCATCTCTATATTGGTTGGAATTGGAAATGTATAATGGTGGTTTTGTTCAATTTTTCTGTAATTGGGGTTATGATGCTTATTTACTTGCAGTTGAAGGTTTAGAACAAATAGGAGCTATTAATACCAAGGAACTATTATTGAAAGCTTATTCTATCATTGAAAAGTTTGAAGATGATGAACGTCTTGAAGAATTATGGGACTTACCTGAATATCTTACCCAATCAGATGATGATGAGTTATCGAAAATAGATGAAGAGTATTGGCAAGATAAGGAACAAATTTCAAGGCTTATGCTTCTGAAGTTTCATCCTGATTCAATAAAGAATATAGATAACAAGGAAAGTTAACCCCTGAATGGTGTTCCTTTCCAAACCATTAACATCAAAAAGCAGTGTACCATAATGGAAACAAGAGATAAACTTTTTACAGAAGAACAGTATTTGAAGCAACTGAAAATGTATGATGAAGATATTAGTTATTATGAACAAATGCATCTTTCAGGAAAACATATAGGTTACGATTCTTTGTTCAATTATAGGCTTCGTTATTTATTAGTACAGTATTCTATGGGACAGGATATTGATAAGCTGAAAAACAATTATGTGAAAGCCCTCAAAACAATGCCGAGATTTTGGACGGACAACGGACTTTATATTGAAATGTTGTGGCTTCTGTCAATAGGCATTATGTTGGATTACGAAGACGACCTTATACATGGTCTGGTGCAACTGATAAAAGACAGAGAAGCTAAAGACTATATTTATGATACATTGATTAGATACAGATTTCCTGATTGGGAAAGGACAACAAACCACGTATTATATCCGTCACCCTATCGAATTGCTATCACTGTTACAGAGTTGGCTGAACAAGACAAAGCAGAAGCGGTGAAACGATTGGAGAAATACCTCAAAAAAGAATGGTATCGAGGACATTCTGATTTATCTTGGCATGACGACCATAAATGTGGTATCAACCATGACGGTTATTGGTGTTTTGAAAGCGGTGCATTGGTCAAGGTCTTGGGGCTGGATGATAGCAGCCTGAAAGGGTTGCCCTACTATCCATACGACATGGTACACTGGAATGACAATATTAAATGAAGAAAAGATATGAGTTACTCTGTTTGTGCATATTTGACAGAAGCCGATAAGGTAAAGTCTGTTTATGGAACTTGTGATAATCAGCTTATAAACCAATTAAAGGTTGCGTTGAAGCAGGAACTTGACACTCTGAACGATTATTTCAGCGATAGCCTGAACACGGATAAAGATGCTTATGCAGCGTTGGCAGATATAGTGAACGGAGAAATCCGTTATCCCGAAATTGCTTTCATGTACGGGTATGTATATGAAAAGATTTGCAACCATTATGGAACGCAAATCTACTGTGCGGAAAACCTTTGGCAATTGGATAGCCAAAGTACATTCATCCCTATTCCATTGAGCAGTGATTTTCCCTATATCATCAGCATACCCGTTTCAGATTTGGAGAGCAAGCGGACGGAATACACCTCACTACAAGAGGGTAACGGTATCGGAGATTATGATTACGAGCAGGAAATGGACGACTTGAATTTCATTTTCGATGAAGCCGTTGAAGCGCAAAAAGACCTTGTTATTATGGTGTATTGATATGGTACACTGGAATGAGAATAAAATATGATGTTAATAGAGATTAGGAAATGCACCTGCGGGGTGTTGTTTACCGAAATATACAGCACCTGACAGGTGATCTTATAAATACATTCAAGACAATAAACAACTAATAATCAAAAGATTAGATGTTGAAATAGAGTAAAAAAGGATTTGTGTGCGAGCTATGAAAGAAGTGCTAAACGA